>JBBIKH010000351.1:1802-2065 GCA_037445575.1 bacterium | reverse complement strand
CGCGGCTCGGTCTGACGTGGATCAGCACCTTCTACGTCGGTGAACTGGACAAGGACCGGGAACAGGAGGCGGTGCGCGCCGGGGCCACCTGGGACCGCTGGCCCTTTGAGCGCTCCTGGATTCCGCGAGTCGGGAACATTTTCGTTTTTACCACGGATAACATCAACTACACTGAAGCGATCGGCCTCGACCAGGGCAATGGGCTGAAAACGCTGGTCATCATCAACGGCATTCTGACGTTCATGCTTACACCGGGGCAGTGG
>JBBIKH010000351.1:0-1785 GCA_037445575.1 bacterium | reverse complement strand
AGTATGTAGAAGCCATCGTGACCGCTTACGGCGATAAAGTAGACGCCTGGGAGATCGGCAACGAGTGGGGGCTCCCCCATCAGGACGGCCTCAGTGCAGAAAGTTACGTGGACATTCTGCGCACGACGTGCGAGGTCCTGTACGAGCACGGCCAGGGCGACAAACCTATCCTGTTAGGCAGCCCTGAACTCTTCACATCTTTGTTTAACGAGAAAGGACCGTATTTTGAGTATTGGAAAAAAGTCTTGACATTGATTATAGGAGACTACGATAACTGGACTCTGGCAAAATTCGGGCTTTGAACGGGCGCCAACCATGATGATGCAAAGAAAACATCCCCCTCGTGGGGCAGCAGGTTGGCAAAGCAAAACCAGGCCCAAGACAGACCGTCTTGGCCTTCGCCAAGCCTACGTTTACCGGAAGGGCATCGTCTCAGGCGAGCACGGGCTGAATAATGAAACGCTGCACGACCGGCTCGATGCTCCCCAGCCGGATCGCCTCCTCACAGGCGCTGACCAGGGTCTCGCGGGCGTGCTCGGCACGATGGTGGCGAATGACATCGGCCAACGTGCGCCACGGCCGCCCTTGTCGCCACCCTTCGTAGAGCCGCCATTGCAGAAAGGTCAACGTCAGGTGAGACACGGCATACCACTTCACGGTCGCTTCGTAGGTTTGCACTCTAAAGTCCCCCAAGCCCAACGGTTGTTTGAGGTACCAGTAGTCGACTTCCAGGGGCCAACGGTTGCCATACCAGGTCAGTACTTTTTGGGCCACCAGGGTCACATCGGTGCACAGGAAGTACCTCGGGTGTTTGTCCCGATGGTGCCGCTTGGAGATCAACACGCAGACATCCCGGGGCACATCACTCAGACGCCCCGTCACCACGCGCACCCAATAGGTGCGCGCCGTGCCGTCTGCAGCGGAAACCCGAACACGGGTGTACCGCTTGTGCCGCAACCGTTGCGCCCACTCGTCAACCCGGATACCGTTCAACTTCCGGTTGCCCTTGAGGGCACAAATAACATGCCAGCCTTGTCGGCAAATGAAGCGAATCAACTTGCCCGACGCATACCAGCGGTCGAACAAGACATAGACGGTATAGCCCGGCGGGAGAAGGGCGTCCAGCGCTTCCAACATCTCCCGCGCCAGACGGTACTTGCTCTTGAAACGCAGCCGTTGCCCTTGAGGCCGTTCCCGATTCAGGCGGCGAACCGTCCGCTCTCGCAGGTAGAGCCGCCAGGCGAAGACGTAACTGTAGCGGCCGATCTGCACCCGCAAGGTAACGTGAACCGCCCCCTTGCAGTAAGCGGTCTCTCCTTTCCCGGCAGCAGCGTGGTCAAAGGTCCAATCTACCGCCTCGAGGGCCCTGGTCTCTTTGTCCTTCCGGGTGGTCGTATCGTCGATGCTGACCCAGATGATCGGTTCGGCCCCTTCCGCCTCGGCCCGCTGCACCATGTCGGCCAGGACAAATGCCCCAAGCGCCTGGCATATCTCTTCCGCCTCCCAGGGGCTGACGCGGAAAAAGTCGGCCACGGCGCTGGCGTCCGGCGCTTCCACCCATTGGCGGTACAGGTTGGCCAGGGTTTTGCGCTCCTCACAGACGATGATACCGTCTGCTGTTCGCAGCAGATGTTTTTGTTGTGGCCTGGAAAGGTTCAGACGCAGAAGCAGGACAAATGCCACCAGATGTGCAGATGGCCGTACTAAGCGCTTCAACATCGGGCTACCTCCTGGTTGAGTATCGGATGCGCTTAGTCTACCAGAAGTGCCCGTACCTTTCAAGTT
>JBBIKH010000350.1:0-2014 GCA_037445575.1 bacterium | reverse complement strand
GTGAGCACACCAGAGGGCACGTCGAGGCCGCGTGCACGCAGAGCGGTCACTACCGAGACCACTAGAGGCACACTCAGTCCCATTTGCTCCAGCGATTCCGGTCGGGAAAAGACCTGTCGTGTCGTCCCCTGCAACACCACACGACCATTCTCCAGCACGAGTACACGGTTTGCCAGTGTGATGACGTCATCCATATTATGGGTGGCTATCACAAGCGTTATGCCCTCCGTGACGTTGAGAGCACCTAAAGTCGCCAGCAATTCACTGCGTGCCTGAGGGTCCAGGCCGGCTGTCGGTTCATCCAGGAGGAGCGTCCTGGGATGCAAAGCCAGTACACCAGCAAGTGCCGCTTTCCGCCCCTCGCCGCCGGAAAGGCGCTGGGTGAAACGGTCTTTGTAGGCGAGGAACGGCAAGCCAACCGCTTCCATCGCCCAACGCACGCGTTCGCGGACAGCCTCGCGGTCTAATCCAAGTTGCCGGGGGCCAAAGGCCACATCATCCCCCACATAAGTCTCGAATAACTGTTCCTCCGGCCGCTGAAGGAGAATCCCCACCTGTTGTCGAATGAACTTGCGGTCGGCCTGAGGGGTATGTACATCCTGGCCACTGATCAGCACACGCCCCTTCTGGGGTGTCAGGAGGCCTGCCATATGCTGGAGGAGTGTGGACTTGCCGGCACCCGTGACGCCGACCAGGGCCACCTTCTCGCCGGGATGTACTTCTATGCTCACGCCATCCAGCGCCTTGACGGCGAAAGGCGTGCCCGCCAGATAGGTATGATGAAGGTTGTAGGCCGCAATGGCTGGTCGGCCGTTGGAGAAGAGCGGTGGATGGGCAAAGTTCAGCGGCCTGAGGGCCTCGATCCGCGAAGCAAGTGCATCGGCCAACGTGTCGAGATCAAGCAAGGCGACGGGGAAATCAGGCCAGTGCCGGCGCATTCTCACTGCCAGGTCCACTGGCGGCGGCAACGCCAGTCCCCACTCCGCGAGACGTTCGGGGGAGGAGAACAGCGTCGTCGGTTTTCCGTCGAAGGCAACTTGCCCGTTGGCGAGCACGATGATCCGTTCAGCCTGCGCGGCCTCGGCCATATGATGGGTGATCAGGATGACCGTGATTCCGGTGTCACGGAGGTGTTTGAGAATAGTCAGGGCTTTGTCGCGTCCGGCCGCATCGAGCATGGCGGTAGGTTCGTCCAGCACCAGACACGAGGGTTGCATCGCCAGTGCGCCGGCAATGGCTACCCGCTGCTGCTGTCCGACCGAGAGCAGGTGGGGAGGACGATGCCGGAGGGGCCACATGTCCACGAGTTCCAGTGCCCATCGCACCCGTCTGGCAATCTCTGCTGCGGGCAGGCCCAGGTTCTCCGGTCCAAAAGCCACGTCGTCCTCAACCGTCGGGGCCACGATTTGGTCCTCGGGCTGCTGAAAGACCATCGCGACACGTGCGCGTAACGCGGGCCAGGTGGCCCTTTCACGCGTGTCGAGTCCCGCAACACGTACTTGTCCGCGAGTGGGGAGCAGCAGGGCATTCAGCAGACGTGCCAGAGTGGTCTTGCCCGCTCCATTTGCCCCGACGATGGCGATGAACTCGCCTGCCCCACAGGTGAGATTAACGCCACGCAGAGCCTCTACCGGATTGGCACTGTCGCTTGCGTAGGTGTAGTAGAGATCGCGAATCTCGATCAGCGGTTGTACGATACTCATCCTGTTGATTGTGGGGATGCGGAAAGGCGGGGGGACGGCACAGTGGAGTACAGACAATTCAGGGGACCACTTCACTCTTGCCGTCTCGGTCGCCTGCGCGATCCCAGCGGCACCGGAAAGCGGTGCGATTGGCGATATGGAATTCTAGGCTCACGGCCTTTGCAGGTCCGTGGCAAAATTATTATACGACGATCAGGGGAGATGTCAAGGCGAGCAGGAACGACAACCTTCACCAGGTAAACGTTGCGTTCACGAGGTCAACCAGATCCATCAGGCGCGTCAGCCGACCGTCTAACCGGCATACGTCCACC
>JBBIKH010000349.1:0-2051 GCA_037445575.1 bacterium | reverse complement strand
CGATGTGGACGCAGAGGCAGCGTGCCGGCGGGCAGAGCTGTACTTCGGGCGCATTTGCAGTGGCCCCAAGCCGGAAGGGCCGCGCACCGAGGTGCCGGAGCAGTGGGGCGAACGGCGGGTTGAAGTGGTTGCCCAAGCGGAGCCCATCCTCGTGGTGGGTTACCATCGCCCCTCCATTCGGCACCAGGACCATTTCCCTTTGGATGCCTTCGCGAACATCGTCGGCATCGGCCGCTCCAGTCGGCTGTACGAGGAGATGGTCAAGAACCGCAAGATCGCTGTTCAGACAGGGTGCTTCAATGGCTTTCCAGGGGACAAGTACCCCAACCTGATCGCCTTCTACGCCATCCCTGCCAAAGATCACACGTCCGCCGAGTGTCTGGCCGTGATCGATGCCGAGATCGAAAAGCTCCAGACTGCGCCGGTGACGGCCGAGGAGCTGACCAAGTACAAGCGCATGACCAGAAAACGGCTGCTGGACAGCATGAAGTCCAATCAGGGCATGGCCGAGATGTTGGCCAATGCGGAGGTGCTGCTCGGCGACTGGCGCGCTACCTTTGACCAGCTCCAGCGCGTGGAGGCGGTTACTGCCGCAGACGTGCAGAGAGTAGCCAAGACATACCTCACCCGGCGCAACCGTACCGTGGGCGAAATTGTGCCAGAACAGTCGACCTCGCGTTAGCCTTCACACGCCAGTTCACTAGCAGAGAGGGACACGCAATGAAGAACGCAAAGCATCTGATGAAAGTCACTGTCCTGCTGCTCGGTGCAGCGTTGGCGACTGCGCTCTGGGCGCAAAAGGGACCGAAAGAGCAGTTCGTGCATCCGCCGCTGCGCAGCATCACCTTGCCGAAGGTGGAGCGCCTGAGCCTCAAGAATGGGATGCAGGTCTTTTTGGTAGAAGACCACGACTACCCAACGGTCGACTTGCGGGCGATGATCCGCACCGGTTCGGTGTACGAGCCGGCTGACAAGGTGGGGCTGGCGGCCATCACCGGCACGGTGTTGCGCACCGGCGGCTCAGCCAAGTTTCCGGGTGACGAGCTTGACCGGCTGTTGGAAAGGCTCGGCGCCAGCATCGAGTCCGCCATCGCCGAAAACTCCGGGTATCTGTCGGTTTCGGTCTTTAAGGAGGACCTCGACAAGGGCCTGGAAGTGATGGCCGATATGCTGATGAATCCCCTTTTCCCGGAAGAAAAGATCGAGCTGGCCAAGATCGAGCAGCGGTCTGCCATTGCCCGGCGCAACGACGATGTGGGACAGATCACCAGCCGTGAATTCGAGAAACTCATCTATGGCCCGCAAAGCCCTTACGCCCGGCATCCAGAGTACGCCACTATCGATGCCATCACGCGCGAGGACATTGTGGCGTTCCACCGCAAGTTTTTCGCGCCCAACAATCTGCTCATGGCAGTGTGGGGGGACTTTTCGGCCAAAGAGATGCGCCGGAAATTGGAAAAGGTCTTTGCGGCGTGGAAGCCAAGCCAGGAGCAGGTGGGTCCGGTGCCGGTGGTTACCTACCAGTACGACTTTTCGGTCAACTATGTGCACAAACCGGACGTAAACCAGGCCAACATCATGCTGGGGCACATTGGCGGGCAGCTGAACAATCCCGACTACCCGGCACTGGTGGTGATGAACGAGATACTCTCTCTGGAACGCCTGTTCAAGCGCGTGCGCACCGACGAGGGGTTGGCCTATTCGGTGTGGGGCAGGTATGGGGCCGCCTATGACCACCCTGGCGTGTTTAGCTGCGGCTGTCAGACCAAATCGGAGAGCACCGTCAAAGCCATTCGCCTCATTCTGGAAGAGGTCGAGAGGCTGCGCACCTCGGAGGTGAGTGAGGAAGAGCTGGCGCGGGCCAAGGAGAGTTTTCTCAACGGCTTTGTTTTCGAGTTCGACTCCAAAGCCAAGATCGTCAACCGGCTGCTCACCTACGCCTACTTTGGCTACCCCCCTGACTATATCCAGAGCATCAGGAAGGGGGTTGAAAAGGTGACCAAGGCGGACATCATGCGCGTTGCCATGCAGAATCTGCACCCCGACAAGCT
>JBBIKH010000348.1:0-2059 GCA_037445575.1 bacterium | reverse complement strand
GACGACCCACTTTCCTCCAGGAAGGTGACGGCCACATGGCGTCTCACCTTTGAGGTGGACAGCCTGAAGCCGGTCTTCATTCCGCCTGCGCCCGGCGACATCTTCAGGATCGCCACTGTCAAGCCATTCCGGAAGGGGGAGCGCTTCGAGTTTCAGGTCAGTGCGCCGAAATATGACCGAATTGTCGCCAAATCGATGCTCGACCAAGTCATCGTCGTGCCCAACCCCTATGTGGTGGGCAATAGTTGGGAGCCCCGCAGTCCCTATCGCTTCGGCCGTGGCGAGAGGCGGATACAGTTCTTGAACCTGCCGCCCAAGTGCACGATCCGCATCTACACGGTGCGCGGGCAGCTGGTGGACACCATTTACCACGATGCGCCGGTGAGCTATGGGGCGGAGACTTGGGACTTGGTCTCCAAGGATGGGCAGGACATCGCTTACGGCATCTACCTCTATCACATCGACGCACCAGGGATTGGTTCGACGACCGGGCGCTTTGCGGTGATCAAGTAGGCGCGTGGTCTACAGAGGGAGTATGACCATGATCAGAACAGTGCGGATCATCATTCTGTGGGGTCTGAGCGTCACTCTGCTCTCGGCCCAAGAGGGGCGAAGCGTGTCCAACGTGGGCACCACTGCGGCCCCCTTCTTGGAGATTGGTATAGGTGCCCGCGCCGTGGGTATGGGCGGGGCGTTTGTCGCCACAGCTAACGACGCCAGCGCCCTGCACTGGAACCCTGCAGGCATGGCGCGACTGTCGCAGGTGGAAGTGATGTTTGTGCACACCGACTGGCTGTGCGGCCTGGACTTTGACTTCGCCGGCGCTGTGCTGCCGCTGGGGCGATGGGGTAGCATTGGTGCCAGTGTGACCGCCTTGAGCATGAGCGACATGCCGGTGCGCACGGTGGAGATGCCGCAAGGCACTGGCGAGAATTTTTCCGCGGGTGACTTGGCCCTTGCCCTTAGCTATGGCATCTCGTTGACCGATCGCTTCTCCATCGGCTTCACCGGCAAGTACATTTACCAGAGCATCTGGAAGGAAAGTGCCTGTGGCGTAGCACTGGACATCGGTACCCTGTTCACGACTGGCTTTCGCGGGATGCGCATAGGCGCTTCACTGCGCAACTTTGGCACTGACATGCGGATGCAAGGGGACGACTTGCTCATCTTCCACGACCCTGACCCCAAAAAGTTGGGCAACAACGACCGCATTTTCGCAGACTTGAAAACTGACTCCTGGCCGCTGCCTCTTACCTTTCAAGTGGGTGTGGCAATGGAAGCATGGAACAGCCCTCTGCATCGCCTGACCCTGGCTTCTGACGCCGTGCACCCGACGGACAATACCGAAAGCTTGCATCTTGGCTGTGAGTATGCGTTCCGCGAGATGTTCTTCCTGCGCGCTGGGTACAACAACCTCTTTCTTCGCGACGGCGAGGAGGGTTTGACTCTCGGCACCGGCGTGGCAGTGCGCCTGATGGGCCACCGAGCCATCCGCGTCGATTATGCGTATGCCGACTTTGGCCGCCTGGAGAACGTCCACCGTCTTTCTATCGGAGGATCCTGGTAGTGGCAGGGCGTGAGCCCTCAGAAAGGGCGACCCCCAAGGATGCGCCCCGGTCTGCACAACGACCTCGGCGCCGTACGCTGATGAAGAGCCTGCGCCGCTCGGGCACTAGGCTGGCGATCGGCTTGCTCATCTGGGCTCAACATGCAGCCGCCCAGCAAATCGACATCCCGCGCGTGGAGATGATGCCCAACAGGCCCTCTCCCTTCCAGATGCGCAACTGGAAGCAGGTGGCTCTCGGCTACGACTCTCTGGTGTTCGACCTCACGCGCACAGGCCAATACCTACCGCTGATCTGGACATATTCCTCAGGCGTGAACTACCCTGAGCACGGAAGTTTCGGCCTTCACAGCTACGTGGGTACCAAGGCGCCTCGCTCAGCAGAGGCCATCAACGTCTTGCCGGCAGTTATCGGAGCTTCCTTGGTGGGAGTGGATAAGCGCGACCAAGGTGGCTACGACTGGGTGCTCATGTGCGAAGAGTTCTTCAACCGCC
>JBBIKH010000347.1:0-2059 GCA_037445575.1 bacterium | reverse complement strand
GCCAGCAGGGAAAACTTGGCATTGCGCATGACTGATTGCCCAAAGGTCCATGTTGTCTCCCGACGATTGTTCCATCTTCTACTTTGCCCAAGGTGGGAAAGTGCCGCTCACCCAGGCAAGCAAACCAGGCTGGCAGCGTGGTGAGGCTCAAAGATGAATCTCGTCGCAACCTCCCTGCGGCGGCCGGTAGCCACCATGATGGTCTACCTGATCATCCTGGCCACCGGCCTCTTTTCCCTGAGCCGTCTACCCCTTGAGCTTACTCCTGATGTGGACTTTCCTAAGCTTTCCATCGCCACCCCATGGCCGGATAGCTCGCCGGAGATGGTGGAACTATTTGTGACCTCCCCAATCGAGGCGGTGGCGACAACGGTGACCGGTGCGCGCAAGGTGCGCTCTACCTCGGAAGAGGGGCAGTCCACGGTGGAGATTGAATTCGAGCGGGGCACGAACATGGACTTTGCCGCGTTCGAGCTCAATGAGAAGCTGTCTCTGGTACGGGAGGAGCTCCCTTACGGCTGTTTCCCGCCCCAGGTGCAGAAGTACGTACCGAAGGAATTCCAAACCGATGTCTTCCTGTCCTACCGACTGATCGGCTCCTTTGACCTGCAGAGGCTGCGTCGCATAGCAAGAGAGAAGGTCCGCCCGCCCCTGCTCTCTATCGATGGCGTGGCCGACGTGCGCATCATCGGTGGGGTGGACCGCGAGGTGCGCATCGAGCTGGACCCCAGGAGAATGGAGGCCCTAGGTGTCACCGAGGAGGCAGTTGAGCGTACCCTTCAAGACCTGGGTCTACGGCAGGCAGCTGGTCATCTGGTGCGCAATGGGTTAGGGAGGGAGCTTATCATAGACAATCCCATCGATGATGTGGAGAGTATTCGCCAGGCGGTGATCCCCACCCATTTGCGGGCAAGCGACGCCGATGCTGCGCCCCGCCTGGTGCGCCTTGCGGACCTCGCCTGGGTCAGTGACGACATCGCCGAGCCCTTTGCCCTGTCGCGCATCAATGGCCAGCCGGCGCTGACCATTAACATCGAAAAAGAGCCTGGCACCAGCACCATTGCCGTAGCCGATGCGGTGTTCAAGACCCTGGCCCGAGTGCAAAACGACCTACCGCCGGAACTGACGCTGCTCAAGGAGCGAGACCAGAGCGAGCGGCTGCGCAAGGAGCTGCGGGACTTTAGCTCTCGCGCCGCCTTTTGTGTGCTGGTCATTTTCCTGGTGCTCCTGGCGTTTCTGCGGAAGACTGCGGGCCCCTTGGTCATCCTCTCGACCATCTTCTTTTCGGTATTGCTCACGGTCAACTTTTTCTATTTCACACGACTCACCCTGAACTTGCTCACTCTCGCCGGGTTAGCTCTTGGCTTTGGCATGCTCGTGGACGGCTCCATTGTGGTGCTGGACAGCATTGAGAGGTACTGGCGCCGGAGCGGCGATGTGTTCGCTGCGGCGGAGCGCGGCGCCACCTCCGTAGCCCTGGCAGTGGTGGCCTCAACCCTGACCACGGTGGTGGTTTTCCTTCCGTTTCTTTACATGACCGGCGAACTGCGCATCTACTACCTCCCTTTCGCCATTGCAGTGGGGCTGTCCCTGTTGTCATCGCTGCTGGTGGGCTTTACCCTCACCCCGGTGCTGGCAGCCAAAGTGCTGCCCCCCCGCCGGATTGTGAATCGCAGTGCTTCACCCAAGGGGGCGCACCAGGAGCTCAGAGGCCAACAGGCGCGGACGCGAGGGGATCTATCACCCACATCCGAATCGCAGGAGCATGTAAGACCAAGATCACTCAGTGAACGCTTAGCCGGGCTTTATGCCCGCTATCTTGACTTCTCCCTGCGGCACAGTGGGCTGGTGGCGATGCTGGCCTTGGCCCTCTTCGCAGGCAGCTTCTACGTGTTCGAGAAACATGTGCCGCGCGCACAACCCTTCGCCTGGGGCCGGGATACCTATTTGATCGTCTATGTGCAAATGCCCACAGGCTCGGAACTTGCCGCCACCGATGCCGTGGTCCGCTCCTTCGAGGCGAACGTGGTGGGGCGTCCGTACGTCGACAAGGTCACTG
>JBBIKH010000346.1:0-2074 GCA_037445575.1 bacterium | reverse complement strand
CCTCCGCCTCAAGCAGGGGCTCGCGAAAAGGCGGGCGCTGGCGCCAGAGGGCCAGCAGACTGGCTGCTCCCTTCATGATCATGTCCTCAGCGGGGAAGAGCTTCGTCCAAAACCCTCCCCCTCGGCCGTCCAACAGTTTGTAGGAGTCCAGGTAGTGCGTGTTCGCCGGGTAATCAAAGAGCAGGGCCTTGATAGCCAGCGCTGCGTCGCACAAAGGGGCTGTGGGATCGCTGTTTGCTTCGACTGGCGTATTGCCCACAGGCCAATACGGCACGGCAATCCCCCCTGCCGGCTGACCAAGGATGGCCCACATGGTGCTCAAACGGGCCGGTTCACCCTGGCGTACCCCCTGAATCACCGCTGTTGAAACCGAAGTGGATCGACAGATGCTGACGTAACAATAGATGTAGCCATAAGGTCGGTCGCTTCGCCAGCGGCCAGGGAACGGCACCGGCACGGGGATGCTGTTTTCATCGGAAAAGTCGCGCATCTGCGTGCGCAGTATGCTGCGGTAGTTGAGGCTATCGCCAGCGTAAAAGTCCGCCATCAGGCGCACGGTGCGGCGGTAGCGCTCAATACCCGAGGTCCCGCCGCCGTGATAGGCAAAATTGGTCCGCAACACGTAGCCATTGGGCGCCACCGATGAATCGTTGGCGTCGTACTTCCAATACTGGCTACCACTGGTCTCAAAGATAGCCGCTGCGCCGGTGCTGTCGATCACGGCAAAGTTGGCCTGGGTCGATCGGCCGGTAACGTTGGTCCGGTCCAGGAGGGCCTGAAACTCTGCCACCGTCGCGCAGGTGCCCAGGGCATCACGCATCAGCGTGCCATTGGATGGGCCGCTGGACCCCCCGGGTAGGTCGCTGGACTGGGAATTGAGAATAGCGAATCCCTTTTCGTTGACTCCCATCCACGGCGTCGTGCTGCCCGCGCTGACCACCGCGACAAAGTCATAGGTGGACGCGGTCACCCACATGACCTCGTTGTGCACCTGGTCGGCGTCGCGGGTTTTCCAGACGAGGGGACGGCCATCAGAAGTGGCGCGCCCTGAGGCTACGCCAATGGTGCATTCCTCCGGTTGACACTCGTTCGCACGTTCACGGCACAATTCCGCTGGAACGGCCGCCATAATGAGGGCCAGGACAACACCCTTCCATTGGCTGGCGCTCATTGCCATTGTTCCTCTGCGTCTGTGAGAAGCCCACCTGCGCGGTCAGAGCTCTTCCTGTCGGTCCTTCGTTCTCCACTCCCGGAGGGAGAGTCTCTCAAGAATCAGCTTGCTCTGCCGCGCCGCTCACTGGAAAACGCCCGCTCGTTGACCACCAGCTGCGGTCTTGGGAGACCAGCTCTCCTAACAAAGGTCGAGCCCACGTCCCGGCGGCACCCTCACCGCGTCAAAGTCACTTTCTGCACGCGGCGCGCCAGTTGTCTACCCCGCTCGTCGCAGGCTTCGAACACAACCAGGTACACTCCACTGGCAACTTCCTTCCCTTGCGTATCGGTCCCGTCCCACCTTGTAGTGGCACCACCGGCAGGCCGCCTGCCATGGAGTAGCGTTCGCACCTCTTGCCCGAGCACATTCATCACGGTAATCCTCGCCACGGCAGCCCGTGGCAGGAAATAGGCAATCGCCGTCCGCCCGTTGAAAGGATTGGGGTAGCAGGGAAAGAGGCAATAGCTCTTTGGAGCAACCTGCTTGCCCTCGTCCGCAACCGATGTTGCCAACCCCTCTTGGACCAAGATGTCATCGATGTTCCATCCCCCGGCCTGCAGGCCATCGCCGTTGGAAGTAAGTCCAAAAGAGACCACCACATGCGGATTGCCGTCGGCGATCGCGGAAATATCGACCACCTGGGGCGTCCACATGCGGTCAAAGAGCCCGGCCGATGGGCTTGTCCAGACCACCTGGTCGTTCACCAGAACGCTGGCCACGTCACCGGCGCGGACATTGAGCCAGCGCATAAAGCGCAAGCCTACACGCTGGTAGCGGCTGCAGTCAATTACCGGCGAGTGGAGGTAGCAGTTGACATTGGCCTGATAGTATCCGTCCCACCCCTCTCCCCCCAGGTCATTG
>JBBIKH010000345.1:0-2079 GCA_037445575.1 bacterium | reverse complement strand
CCCAGCCGCACTATGAACTCATCGGGCTGGTGGAGGACCGTCCTGGGGTGATTGCGGCGATGGCTGGGGCCTTGGCTGCCGAACAGATCAACATCAAAGACATCGAGGTGCTCAAGGTGCGCGAGGGAGACGCCGGAAGCATTCGCCTGGCATTTGCGTCGGAGGCCTGTCGCCAACGCGCGCAGCTGCTCATCGGCGCCTTGGGCTATCGGGTGCGCGTGCTGGAGTGAGGTCATGGAACTCGAAATCAAGCCAGGTGGTGCGTTGCGTGGCACGGTGTGTGTGCAAGGCGACAAGTCCGTTTCCCATCGGACGCTCATCTGCGGGGCGATCGCTGAGGGCCAGACACGCATCCACAACCTTTGTCCCGGCAGGGACGTGCTGAGCACGGTGGCCTGCCTGCGGCAGCTGGGGGCCGAGATTGAGGTCAACGGCACTGAGGCAGTCGTACAAGGCGTTGGTGCGCGCGGCCTGCAGGCCCCACCGGCAGTGCTGGACGCAGGCAATTCAGGTACCACCATGAGACTCTTGGCCGGGGTCTTGGCCGGGCAGCCTTTTGCCGCCACCATCACCGGAGATGCCTCTTTGCAGCAGCGCCCCATGGCTCGGGTCATCGAGCCGCTGACGTTGATGGGCGCGCACATCGAGTGCCGCCCTGGTGGGCTGGCTCCGCTGCGCGTTCACGGTGCCAGGCTGCGGGCGATCTCCTACACGATGCCGGTGGCCAGCGCTCAGGTCAAATCGGCGGTGCTGTTGGCCGGGTTGTATGCCGAGGGCAAAACCGAAGTGGTTGAGCCCACGCCGACGCGCGACCACACAGAGCGCCTGCTGCCGCGGTTTGGAGCAAGAGTCCTGGTGGCCGGCAATCGAGTTGCGGTGCATGGGCCTGTCCGTCTGCGCGGGGGGACGGTGGTGGTGCCAGGGGATCTTTCCTCGGCTGCCTTTTTGGTGGCCGCAGCAGCTGTGCTGCCTGGTTCCTGCCTCCGGGTGGCAGGGGTCGGCGTCAATCCCACTCGCACCGGGGCGATTGATGTGCTACGCATGATGGGAGCTCGCATTGCGCTGGAGCAGGAGCACACCGATGGCGAACCGACTGCCGATCTCCTTGTCGAAGCAGGCCAGCTGCAAGGGGCAGAGATCGGGGGTGAACTCGTGCCTCGCCTGATCGATGAGCTGCCTGTCCTGGCGGTGGCAGCTACCCAGGCGCATGGTGTGACCCGCATCCACGGTGCTAAGGAGCTGCGCGTCAAGGAAAGCGATCGCATCCGCGCGGTCGCCGTCAATCTGCAAACCATGGGGGCCGAAGTGGAGGAGCTGCCGGACGGGCTGGTAATCCCTGGACCGCAGAGGCTTCGAGGAGCAGTCGTGGATAGCTTTGGCGACCATCGCATTGCCATGAGCTTTGCGGTTGCAGGCCTGCTTGCCGACGGGTCAACCCGGATCCACGGCGCGGAGTGCGTCGACATCTCTTTTCCAGGCTTCTTTGCGCTGCTGGAGGAGCTGCGACGTGGTTGACGCACACACTTTGACCCTCGGGCTCATTGGCGATCCTGTGGACCATTCTCTGTCGCCTTGCCTGCACGGCCATTTGCTGCGTGCGCTTCGGGTGAATGGTTGCTATCACGCCTTTCGCGTGCAAAGGGCGGACTTGGCGGCTGCGGTCGCAGGACTGAGGGCATTGGGCGTCAGAGGCGTGAACGTCACCATCCCCCACAAGGAGGCAATCCTGCCGTTGCTGGATGAGCTGTCCGAGGAAGCTCGAGCCGTGGGTGCCGTCAACGTGGTCGCCAACGAACAGGGGCGGCTGGTGGGCTACAACACCGACGTCCGCGGGGTGGAGCTGGCCCTCAAGCGGCACGGGGTGGATGCAGCCGGCGCCCATGTGGTGATCTTGGGTGCTGGTGGTGCGGCGCGGGCAGTGGTGTGGGCGCTCCTGAAGATGAAGGCAGCGACGGTGCGCATCCACAGCCGATCGCCGGAACGAGGGAAAAATCTGGCAGCGGAGCTTGCAAATGGCGCCGAACCAACAGTGCTTCTGCCCGCCCCTTGCGAGGATGATGCATTTTACGAGAGCCTTGC
>JBBIKH010000344.1:0-2095 GCA_037445575.1 bacterium | reverse complement strand
AAGATGGTGTTGAGCGTCAACCCGCGCCGCAGCCCCACCTGATAGGCCTGCCGGTTATTGGCATCGAAGGTGGCGTAGATGGCGTGTTCTTCCCGGAAGCTTTTGGCCACCATGATGCCGCTGATGGATTCCTGAATCTGGGCGTTGATCTTGGCCGTCACCCGGCGGGCGTGCTGGGTGACCCGGCGGGCGATGCGTCGGAAGCTGAGGGCGATGGCTACCGCAATGGGGGTCATGCTCAACAGCAGCAACGTCAGGAAGAAATTGATCCTGAACAGGCACACGGAGAGGATGACAACCAGCAACACTTGGCTGAGCAGGTCCATGACCAGGGTGACCACATCGGAAAAGTCCTGCGTGTCCGACGTGATCCGGCTGACAATTTTGCCGGAGGGATGCTCATCGTAGAAGGAGAGGTCGTGTTGGATGGTGGCGTCAAAGACGTCCTGCCGTAGTTTGAGGACCACATCCCCCACTACCCGGGCAGAGAGCATCTGTCGGATGTAGTTAAAGGTCCAGGCGGCTACGCCCAGCAATAGCACCCCTCCCGCCAACAGCAGCATTTTCCCGGTAGACGGATCTTGCGCCAGGGCGTCAATGGCTTTGGAGATCAGGATAGGCCCGCCGGTGCCGGCCGCCGAGTTCAGGGTGATCATGATGGCGACCAGGATCATCTGCCGGGCGTAAGGTCGGAAATAGCCGGTGATCCGACGGAGCAGTTCCCTATCGCTGTAACTGCGATCGTAAGCCTCGGTGTCGAGGCCGTCCAGAATGAAGGCCATAGTCTCCTCGGTCGTGAAGCGTGGAGCGTGAAGCGTGGAGCACGTGTCACGTTTCACTTTTTACGTTTTACGTTCTAGTCATACCTTGCAAATATACGCCGGTAGTCCGCACAGCGTCCCATCAATTCCTCGTGCGTCCCCTGGTCCACCAACTCGCCCCGACGCAGGACCAGGATGCGGTCGGCCCAGCGGATCTGGCTGAGCCGGTGGGTGATGAGAAAGGTGGTCCGCTGGCGGCTGATACGCCGCATGGCTCGCTGGATCTGGTCTTCGGTGGCGCTATCAATGGCGCTGGTGCTGTCGTCCAGGATCAGGATGCGCGGGTTGGTGAGGAAGGCGCGGGCGATGGCGATGCGCTGCCGCTGTCCGCCGGAGAGGGTCACACCGCGTTCACCGACCTCGGTGTCGTAACCGTCCCTGAAGCTGGTGATAAACTCGTGGGCCTGGGCTTCGCGGGCTGCCCGTTCGATGGCCTCCCGGCTGGCGTTGGCGCAGCCGAAGGCGATGTTCTCGGCGATGGTGCGGGAGAAGAGGAACACGTCCTGCTCGATGGTGGAGATCTGCGAGCGGAGCGATTCCAGGCTCCAATCGCGCACGTCTATGCCATCTACCAGTACCCGCCCGCTGTCGGCGTCAAAGATGCGGTTGATGAGGTGGGTGAAGGTGGTTTTGCCGGAGCCGGTTCCTCCCACGATAGCGATCGTCTCCCCGGGCCGGGCGGTAAAGCTGATGTTTTTCAGCACCGGCCTCCCCTCCGCTTGCGGAGAGGGTGAAAGGGAGGGATAGCTAAAGCTGACATTCTCGAAGGTCACCTCTCCACGGATCGGCCGGGCGACACCAGCCGGGTTCTCGTCCAGCTCCGTCTCCGTGTTGATCAATTCCAGAATCCGCTCGGCGCTGGCCACGCCCAACTGGACTTGGTTGAAGGAGAAGATGGAGATGAACGTAGGGAAGCGGAGCGCGCCGAGCAGCCCCATGAAGGCGATCACCTGACCCAGGCTGAGGCCGCCCGCCCGCCAGATCAGCAGGGCGTGCAAAAAGCCAGCGGCCCAGGCCAGACTGAAGACCAACATCGGCAGATAGCGGGCCTGGATTTCCCCCTGGCGCACAAAGTAATCGCGGAACAGGCGGGCGTGCTGAGTGAACTTGGCCCATTCATACCGTTCCTGGACATTGGCCTTGACGATTTCGATCCCGGCGATGGCCTCAGCCAGCCCGGCGTTCATCGTCCCGAACTGCTCGCGTTGGGCGATGCTGACCGGCTTGAGCCGCCGGTTGTAGTCGGCCACGGTGATGACCAGCAGAGCGAGGAA
>JBBIKH010000343.1:0-2101 GCA_037445575.1 bacterium | reverse complement strand
GCGCAACGCCTTTGCTGCGCGCAGTGGTCTGGTGATCAACAACGCTGCTGCGTAGGCAAACGGCAGCGACAGCGACAGGTTGCCGAGCACATAGAGCAGGGATAGCGTGATGTTTGTCTGGAATCTGGTCTCGCTGATCAAGAGGCGGTAGTTGGCTCCGCCCACAAAGGTCGTCGTCCCATCCAGAGCGGTCTTGAAGAGGCTTAACACGGCGCCTGACACCACGGGAGAGATCATGAAGGCCAGGAGAAGCAGCAAAGTGGGCGAAAGAAAGAGGTATGGCAACCACTCCCGTCGTCGCGGCTTGGGCTGTCCCCGCTGCCGCATGTCACTGCCCAGCATATCGCGCGTTGTACTCATTCTGGAAGCGCTCCAATGTCTCTGCCACAGGGGCCTTCTTCACCAAGATCTCCTGCAGGGCGGCAGCGACCGTGTTGGCCAGCTCATCATAGTGCGCCGTGTACGGCATAGAGGCCCCGTGCTGCACCGCGCGAAACCACACTTGGTAAAAGGGAGTCTGGAACTCCGGTCGTTGCCATGCGGACAGCCGCGTGGGCAGACCGCCATCGGGGAAAGAGAGCAATGTCTCCGGCCGGAGCAGGTACTCGATCAACTTCACACCCAGCTCAGGCTGGCTGCTCAATGCATGTACCGAGACGGTCCACGCGTTGGTGAACATCGCCTTGTGGCGGGTGGGAATCTCGAACACGTCGGCAACAGTCGTCCGTCCCTCAGGAGAAGGGGGGTACAACCCAGAGACCCAACCTTTGTCTTCCAGGACCTGAATCCAATAGCTCCCCCACCCCCAAGCCATGGCTAACGTCCCCTCGAAGAATCCGCGCATTATCACGTCGTCATAGGTGCCACTGGCAACAAACGGGGGGGTCACCTTGTGCAAGCGAATCAAGTCTACCAACCAGGTGGCTGCACGCACGCCGGCGCTGTCGGCAAACGTCGCCCTCCGGGTGGTTTCGTCCCACAAGGTGCCGCCGAAATGCCAGACCAGTGGCGCGAAGTAGATTTCGATAGTGGCCCGGGACGGGCCGAGATACATACCGAGCCCCCACTGGTCGATCTTCCCGTCTCCATCGCGGTCGACGGTCAGCCGCTTAGCGCATTCCAGCAGTTCGTCCAGGTTCTCCGGTGGGCGATCAGGGTCCAGGCCAGCCTCCTGGAACAAGTCCCGGCGGTAGGCCACCACCCGCGTGTGGGCCCCCAGCGAGACAGCAATGCGCTTGCCGTCACGTTCGCCCACGTTCCAGACCGGATTCCAGGCAAACTCGGCCATCTCCTCGGCGGTCCACTTCAGGAAGGGAGCCAGGTCCAGCAGATCGCCAACGGCCGCGTGCTTGGCCAGGAGTTGCGGCGAGCTCCACACAACGTCATGCGGGATGCCAGCACGAAAATCAGCCATGCACTTGCTGTCCACCTGGTCCCATTTAACCTGTTGCTGTTCGACCTTGACGCCAGGATGATCCCGTTCAAAGTCAGCAATAGCTCTCGCAAGCCACTCTGAATTTGCCTTGGCAGAGCCTCCGCCCATCGGGTCGTAGATGTGGGTCAGCTTCACAATGGTACCCTGGGGCGCGCTTCGGCAACCCATGAGAAGCAGCGAGCAAAGGCATACGAAAGCGAGACGTCGCATAGGCAGAAGTCGCGCAATGAGGGTTCCAACGGACCGCAAGGCCAATGCTGCCGGTCGAAGGCCGCTGTTAACGCACCGCTTTGAGCGCAGCCACCCACGCGCTCTGCGGATACTTCTGGGCAAAGTACTCCGGCGGCTTGGGGAAGCTCAGCACCTGCCCGGTGGGGCTCTTGAACTCCGGCACCTCGGCAGCAGCTTCGTGTTCCACGTGCCGCGTCCGATCTGTGGCGCGATCGATCGTGAATCGGTTGGTGAGCATGTTCACCACGCGACCTTTCGGCTCAAAAGCAAAGTAGTCGCCGTCGAAAAGGATGATCGTCTTGGACGAAGGTTGCAACATGTAGGTGCTACCGGAAAAACGGAGGGGGTTGCTAATGGTGAGCAGATCACCGGTTGAAAGGGTAAAGCGAATACCCTTGAGGGCATATTGCCCAGGGGGCACATTTGCCAGCGCGA
>JBBIKH010000342.1:0-2124 GCA_037445575.1 bacterium | reverse complement strand
AGCAAGCGCAAAGTTGCCTACCTGGCAACAGTGCTCCGGCACATGGATGGCAGCGGGGGTCTGGCCAACGTGAGATTCTTGGACCTGCGTCTTGATGGCCAAGTAGTGGCCAGGATGGAGAGAGCCAGTTGACGAGAGCACGTTCAGCCTTGTCAGAAGGAGCCGCACCATGGACTATGTAGCTGGCCTGGACATTGGTACCACAAAGGTGGCGGCCATTATCGCCGGAGTGGACGAGGAGGGCACTGTTAATATCATCGGCGTCGGTGCTGCCCCATGCGAAGGGCTGCGACACGGCATGGTGGTGAATCTGGACAAAACCGTCCAGGCGGTTGCCAACGCGCTGAGCCAGGCGGAGCAAATGGCCGGCATCCAGGCGCCGCCCGTGAGCGTCGGGATTGCCGGTTCCCACATCCGCGGCATCAATGGCCGGGGGGTGGTGGCTGTCAGCGGACCAGACCGCGAAATCACTATTGACGACGTGGATCGGGTGATCAGCGCCGCCCAGGCAGTAGCCCTCCCGTCCGACCGGGAACTCATCCATATCGTTCGCCAAGAGTTTGTGGTCGATGAACAGCGCGGCGTCAAGGATCCCGTGGGGTTGTGCGGAGTGCGCCTGGAGGCGGAGGTCTACATTATCACTGCTGCGGTCACCGCTGTACAGAACATCTTTCGTTGCGTGGAAAAAGCTGGCTACCAGGTGGGGGGTGTTGTGCTTGAGGGGTTGGCCTCCAGCGAAGCGGTGATGAGTGACCAAGAGAAGGAGTTGGGGGGCATCCTTTTGGACCTGGGCGGGGGCACCACAGACATTGCAATCTTTTTCGAAGGCTCGATTCGCCACACCGGGGCGGTCATGGTCGGCGGGCGCAACGTGACCGCCGACCTGGCCTATGGTCTACGCACCTCGCTGGACGAGGCCGAACGTGTAAAGGTCGCCCATGGCAGTACCCGTCACCTTGAAGGGGACAAAGAGACGTTCCTGGAGGTGACCGCCCTCAGCGGGATGAGCACGCGGAAAGTGTCGCGGGCCGTGCTGGTGGACATCATTTGTCCGCGGATGGAAGAGATTCTCTCTGCCGCGTGCGACGAAGCCAGGAAATGCCAGTATAGCCGGTTGGCAACGGCTGGGGTGGTGCTCACCGGAGGTGCGGCCACGCTTCATGGAACGGTGGAGCTTTGCGAGCAGATCTTTGGCGCCCCAGCGCGTCTGGGCATCCCCACAGGTGTCTCAGGGCTGGTGGAGGAGGTGCAGAACCCAGCCTTTGCGACTGCTGTTGGATTGGTGCTGTATTGGGTGCGGCACCCGGAGGAGTTTCATGGCGGCCCTCCTACAGTGGGTGGGCTGTGGGACCGTATTCGCCACTGGCTCGGTATTGCATGAGTGGTGTGGGAGCTGATTAGGAGATGCCTATGGGCATGGTCAAGGCGCGTCGCAGAGCACCAGAGGAGGCCATGATGAACCTTACAATCCAGTTCGACGAAAAGGTGGACTCGGCGGCTAAGTTGCGCGTAGTGGGGGTCGGTGGCGCCGGCTGCAATGCCGTCAGCCGCATGGTGGAGGCGGGCCTCACAGGAGTGGAGTTCATAGGCATCAACACCGACGTGCAGGCGCTCGCGCAATGCAAGGCCACAGTTCGGCTCCAAATTGGGCGCATGACCACCAAAGGGCTTGGTGCTGGCGCAGATCCCGAGGTGGGACGCCGCGCCATCGAGGAAAGCCGCGAGGCAGTGGTAGAAGCGTTGACGGACTCTGACCTGGTCTTTGTCACCGGCGGCATGGGCGGGGGCACAGGTACCGGTGCAGGCCCAATTGTCGCGGAGATCGCCAAGGACCTGGGCGCGCTGACTGTGGCCATCGTGACCAAACCATTCGAGTTCGAAGGGCTGAAGCGCATGCAGCGCGCGGAAGAGGGCATTGCCGAGTTCAAAAGCCGCGTGGACACGCTCATTGTTGTGCCCAACCAGCGCCTTCTGGAGATCGTGCCCAAGGAGACACCTCTGACGGAAGCTTTCCGTCTTGCCGACGAAGTGCTGCTCAATGCCACCAAAGGCATTTCCGATCTGATCACCGTGCCGGGGCTCATCAACCTGGATTTTGCCGATGTGCGTACGGTGATGACCGAG
>JBBIKH010000341.1:0-2124 GCA_037445575.1 bacterium | reverse complement strand
GTAGGATGCTCCTGCGTAAGCTCTCGTTGTAGTCGGGGCCGCGGTTGCCTACGACTGTGGACAGCCAACCGCTGACTCCTACCGTCACCACGATGAGCGCCCCAATGAGAAGAATCTGTTTTCTGGTGCTCATTGTGCACCTCCGCAAAGGAAAAACAATCGAAAACTAACCGGCGAGCAGTGCCGCCACTAGCTGCCGGATCTCTTTGGCAATTGCCTCAACCGGCCTATCGCCTTTAACAACTTTCACCCGCCCAGGTTCCGCGTGCGCCAGTTCCAGGTATCCACGTCGCACGCGCTCGTGGAACGCCCGCTCTTCTCGCTCCAGCCGATCCAGCGCAAGGTGCCCCTTTCTCTGCAACGCAGCTTCCACCTCCAGATCAAGGAGGATGGTAAGATCGGGCACCACCCCGCAGGCACCGATGCGGTTCGCCTGCATGACGGTGGGCAAGTCCAGCTGGCGCCCGTAGCCCTGGTAGGCAGTCGTCGAGTCGTAGAAGCGGTCGCAGATGACCACGCTCCCCTGCGCCAGGGCTGGTTTGATGAGCTCTTCCACCAGCTGGGCGCGGGCTGCCTCGTAGAGGAGAAGTTCCGTCCACGGCGACATGGCGCCGTTAGCGGGGTCCAACAGAATACGTCGGATCTGCTCGGCAATCGGGCTTGTGCCGGGGTCGCGCAGCACGAGCACCTTCCGCTGCTGCTCCCGCTCCAGCCACCGACGGAGTTCCTCTGCTTGGACGCTCTTGCCGGCCCCGTCAATCCCCTCGAAGGTTATCAGTCGCCCCTGCACCCTACACCCTGCGCCCAACCTGGCCCCGATTGCCATGCAGGCGGTTGTAGGTGACGGCCAGCCTGGTCACTTCGCCTGCGCTGTGCACCCCCCACAGACCTAGCAAACCCCACCCCAGTACAAAAGCCGCCAGGTAGTTGAGACCAATCTCAAAGACGATCACCGAGACAATGGTCAGCCACATCAGGAAGCGCAGGTCACCGGCTCCTCGCAAGCTGCCGGCGACAGAACCCAACAAGGCCTTGGGGATCTGGGCCAGGGCAAACACATAGATCGCAGCCGCCGCTGTGGCCTGCACGGCCGTCTCGCGCCCCGTCAAGAACAGGCCTATGATCTGCCTGCTGAAGGCCACCAAGACAAGGGCTGTCCCGGCCACAAAGCCCAGCGTCACCAGCATCGACAGGCGAGCGGTGCGCAATGCGCGCGCCTGCTCACCGGCCCCAAGGTCCATGCCAACCAAAGTCATCGCCCCAAGGCCGAATCCCATGTAGGCCATCGACAACACCGCCTGTACCCGCACGAACACCGCGTGGGCAGACAGAGTGACCAGACCCAGACGCGCCGCATAACTCATGACAAAGAGCACGCCCACCGAGGTGGCCAACTGCTCCACGGTGGCCGGCACTCCGGTTCGAAACAGACGACGGAAGGTCTCCCCCTTAGGCCGCAGCAGCTCCGGCAAGGGCAGATAGAGCCGCGCCCGCCCGCTGCGCAACAGCCCAAAGGTGAGGAAGAAACCTACCGAATGAGCGAGGCCGACCGCCAGTGCAGCGCCCCGCACTTCCAGCCGCGGTAGACCGAACCAGCCGAATATCAGCGATGGTGCCAACACCAGGTTCAAGCCGTTGACCACCATGTTGATGACCATGGAATGGCGCGTGTCGCCGCTACCGCGGACAATGCCGACCCCGATGAAATTCGTCACAATCAGGGGCGCAAAGAGGGCCACTGTGCGCAGATAGGTCACACCTGCCCGCTCCGCCGCCAGACCTGCCTCCTCTGCACCCGTCCTGCCAATGAGTTTGAACAGGTGAATCGCCCCTGAGTACCATATCACGGCGAAGCTCAGCGCCATGGCCACACCGATGAGCATGGTCTGGCCAAGGATGTGGTTCGCCTCCCAGCGATCATCTCGCCCCAGCGCCCGGACAATGATCACCGAACTGCCCACCACAAAGGTGAGGAGCACGGCGAAAAAGACCACCACGATCTGAATAGCCATCGCCACCCCGGCAAAGGCCGCGGCCGACAGCCTTCCCACCAAGATCGCCTCGATGGTCCACATGATGGTCTGCGAGGACAGATCCACCACCGCGGGCATCGCGGTCTTGAGG
>JBBIKH010000340.1:0-2133 GCA_037445575.1 bacterium | reverse complement strand
TAACTGCGCCCGGACCTCCACCAGAAGCTCGATCAGCCCTTCCACCTTGTCGGAAAGCTCCACCTTGGAAAAGGGCGTGATCCCCAGGATATCGCCTCCCAGTTCGCGGAAAAACTGCAGCGCCGCCTCGATGCTGCCCCTGGTCATAGCCCCGCTCTGGAGGAAGGAGTTGACCTCCCGAACCGCTTCAAACAGAGACCCTATGGCGGCAGCAGTGTTGCAGTCGTCATCCATCGCGGCCAGGAACTCATCCTTCCGCCTGCTGAGCGCTGCTACCACTTCCGGGTCCGCCTCCCCTTCCGCAGCCGTGCGGCGGCGGTGTTCGAGCACGCGCAGCAAGCTGTGAAAGCGAGACAACCCTTGTGCCGCAGCGCGCACAGCCTCGTCACTGTAGTCCAACGGCGATCGGTAATGGCTGTTGAGCACAAAGAAACGCAGCTCCTCCCCTGAGTGCCTGGTGAGAGCCTCTTTGATGGTAGTAAAGTTGCCCAGGGACTTGCTCATCTTCACCCCATTCACCAGCACCATATTGTTGTGGAGCCAATATCTGACAAAAGGTTTGCCTGTCGCCGCCTCGCTTTGGGCAATTTCGCACTCGTGATGCGGAAAAGAGTTCTCCAGCCCGCCTCCATGGATGTCGATGGTCTCACCCAGGTATTTCATCGCCATAGTGGAGCACTCAAGGTGCCAGCCTGGGAAGCCCCACCCCCAGGGGCTCGGCCAGCGCATGATGTGGGCCGGGTCGGCCTTTTTCCACAACGCGAAATCCGCCGGGTGGCGCTTCTCCGGGCTGACCTCCACACGAGCTCCGGCCTCCTGTTCGTCCAGCGAGCGCCCTGAGAGCTTGCCGTAGCCGGGGTACTTTGTCACATCAAAGTATACGGAACCATTGACCTCATAGGCATAGCCCTTGGCGATGAGCGTCTTGACCAGCTCGATCTGCTCAGGGATATGGCCCGAGGCACGCGGCGAAATGTCCGGACGCACCACGTTGAGCGCATCCATGTCCTCAAAGTAGCTGCGCGTGTAGCGCTCCACCAGTTCCATCGGCTCCACACGCTCGCGAGCGGCCCCTTTGAGAATGCGGTCCTCGCCGGTATCCAGGAGGTGGCCTACGTCGGTGATGTTTTGCACGTATCGCACACGGTAGCCAAGGTAGCGCAGGTAGCGCACGATCACGTCGAACGAGACGTAGCTCTTGGCGTGCCCGATGTGCGCATGGTCGTAGACGGTGGGTCCGCATACGTAGATACCCACCCTTCCCTCGTGCAATGGGACAAACTCCTCTTTTCGCCGCGTCAGCGTGTTGTAGAACTTGAGTGCCATGTTACTTCCTTCTCACTGTGCGCACGAACTCCCGCACCCTCTGAGGCGAAATCGCCCCCTTCTCTTTCAGCCATGTCCCCACGATGAAACCGTCACAGAAAGGGAGGAACTGATGCGCATTATCCAGGGTGACCCCACTGCCCACGAGCAGCACTGCGTGCGGAAGACTTTGCCGGAGCACCTGGACGCTCTCGGGCAGCGGAGCCTCGCCGGTGGCTGCGCCGGTGACGATCAGCCCGTCTGCGTCGGCACGCTCGATAAGGTCCAACCCCTGTCGTACGATGTCCGCCTGCCCCAACGGTACAGCATGTTTCACCAGCACATCGGCCAGCACGAAGAGCTGCGCACCCAGCGCTGCGCGCAGGCGCATAAGCTCATGGGCATTTCCTTGGATAAGCCCCTGGTCGGTCACCATAGCTCCGGCCAAGACATTGACCCTGATAAAGCGCGCCCCAACAACTGCTGCGATGGAAAGCGCTGCTGCAGCGTCATTGCGCAGCACATTGGCACCCACCGGCAAGTGCGTATGGTGCACCACCTCCCTGCACACCACCGCCAGCGCAGCGACAGTCACCGGCGGCACGTGGTCGGGAAAGTAGGGCGTGTCCCCGAAATTTTCCACGATGCAGCCGTCAAAGCCCCCTTCTGCAAGGGCGGTGGCATCCTGCAAGGCCGCTTCTATGACCGCCTCAATATCCCCCGTAAAGCGCGGGCTGCCAGGGAGCGGCCGAAGGTGAATCATGCCTATCAGCGGCTGGGCGACCAGAATATCTTCGGCGACCCGCGGACAAAACTGCTGGTCTTTAC
>JBBIKH010000339.1:0-2172 GCA_037445575.1 bacterium | reverse complement strand
CACATAGACCAGCTCACTTCTGGCCGCTACGACCACGCCTTCCCCTCGTGGTTCCCAGACGGGCGGCGCATTGCCCTCCAGTCCAATCGCACGGGCAATTGGGAGGTGTTCATCCTTGACCTCGCGAGCAGGACTTTGACGCAACTTACGGACCACCCTGCGCGGGACGAAGGCCCGGCCGTGTGTCGTGGAGGTAGCCTGCTGGCGTTCACTTCCACACGGGATGCGGAACCGAGCGCCGAGCTGCGGTTGCCACCACGCGAGATCTATCTGTATGACCTCGACTCCCAGGAGCTGCTGCGGCTTACAACGACTCACACCGACGACTTTCACCCTGTGCTGTCCTCCGACTGCAGCAAACTCTTCTACGTCTCGGCGGCGGATAGTAAGGAGGGTCGACACACCGTGATGTCGCTCGACCTCCGCAACCACAGCAGTCGCCCCCTCACCGACCTCCGCGCGGACTGTTTCGCACCCGACGTTTCCCCGGATGGCTCCTACGTCCTGTTCCTGCAGAAGCAGGGAGAGCGCTCGGTCCTTTGCGAAATGCACCTAAAGACCAAACAGGTGCGGATAGTCACCGACACCCTCGGCGTAAAGGCCTCGCCGAGCTACTCCCCAGATGGCCAAAGCATTGTCTTCGCCGCCGACAATGGAAAGGGCTCTGACCTCTACCTCATCGGGCGGGACGGCCAGCAGCTCATGCAACTCACGAATGATGCAGCCGTGGATGGGCATCCCCGGTTTGCGCCGGACGGCAGGCGAATCGTCTTTCATTCCAATCGCACGCGCAGTTTTCAGGTGTACCTTGTTGACATGGACAGAGTGGCGACCATAGAGGAATTGCAAGACTTTTTCGAATAGGTGCGGCGGAGATCTCAGATCGGTGCGCACGCCCGGATGGCGCGAAAAACTGCTTGATTTTCAGCGATATTTTCGATACCTTGCTGTGCGCCAACCACAGAAATGAACCACAGTTAAGCTGCCCATGCGGGCACAGGAGCCTGCAGGTTACTGTCGGGCGCGTCCACCATCGGACCACGCTCCCTTTGTTCCAAGACGAAGGAGCGGTGACAGTCAACCCCCGGGGCAACAAACCGCGTCTTTGACGCAAAAAGGTGCGCCGGTCACCACTTGGACAGACGTCCAAGTTTGCCATTGCCTTTGGGCTGGGCAGTGCTGGCTGCGCACGCTATTCCTGCCGCTTGGTGTGTGGTAGGGAACAAAGCTGATAGTCGACTGATATCTTGGTCTACGCCGCTGGGAGGGTGTGCCCATCAGTAGCCGTTCCCCGTGGCAGCCGCAGTCGGCCCCCTCTCGAAAAGACGGGGACACCACTAGGAAGTTGAGGTGCGAGCAGGCGCCCTGTGTACCTCACCGTTACGCACCGTCCCCATGCCAGCCATGGGTGGCGGTAGCTGGAGACGCGCGGTAGGCGCGCGCTACGAACAGAGGCAGGGGACAATCCCAACCCCATTGGCGGATCGCGCACCGAGCCGGCGCGCCACAAGCCTTAGAGTTCGACGTTCCGTCGGGCCTTTGGAACAAGAGCTTTGAGCGAAGCGAGAAAACAGAAAAGCAGGTTTGTCTGCCAATCGTGCGGTTACGTCTCCCCGAAGTGGCTCGGCAGGTGCAGCGAGTGCGGCGCCTGGAATAGCTTTGTGGAGGAAAGAGTCGTCCCTCAACCTGCGCGCGCCCAGCGCATGCCCGGCCCACCGCTGAGCAGGCCTCTGCGGCTTTCGGAGGTGGAAGCGACCGAGGAGATCCGTCTGCGCACGCCCTTCGCCGAATTCAACCGGGTGCTCGGTGGAGGGATCGTGCCAGGGTCAGTGGTGCTGGTAGGCGGGGACCCGGGCATCGGCAAGTCGACGCTGATGCTGCAGCAGGCCATGGCGCTTGCCGCGCCCGACCGCCCGATTCTCTACGTGTCTGGCGAAGAGTCCGCGCGCCAGACGAAGATGCGAGCCGACCGGCTCGGACCGTGCAGTGAGCACCTGTTTGTGCTTGCGGAGACCAATCTCGACGCCGTCCTCGAGGCGATTGAGGAGCTCCGTCCGGGCTTGGTGGTCATCGATTCGATCCAGACGATGTACAAGCCCCTCTTCGAGAGCGCGCCGGGAAGCATCAGCCAAGTGCGCGAATGTGCGTTGGAGCTGATTACGCTGGCAAAAA
>JBBIKH010000338.1:0-2192 GCA_037445575.1 bacterium | reverse complement strand
ACCGGTGTACACTCGACCCGGCGCGATCTGCTGCTCGCTCTCGAGGTACTACACCGCGCGTGTTGTCTTCTCTGCCCAGCTGACCTTTCGCGCGAATGAGCGAGATCTTCCAGCGGTTGTCCCAGCTGCCGTGGGAGATAGGGTACTGCTCGCGTGAGCTAAATGCGGCGACGTTCATCCACAAACTGACGCTGATCTGGTCACGAAAATTGAGCGTGTAGGTGTTGCGCACGCGAATGAAATCATCGACGCCGTCAAAAAGATACGCGCTATTGGCGTTGCCGAATCGATCCTGGGTCAATTGCGCGCCGCGCACCACGCCGTGATGGCCAAAGCCGCTGACGTCGCTGGCGTCGCCGCTGAAAGGGTAGTAGGCCACGGGGATGCCTGTGCCCAGATTGGCGGGATCTTGCACGATAGCGCCGATGCTATCCGCAGCCTGCCCTCCGCGATGGTCATCGACGCGGCAGGTGATGAAATAGATCCCCTGCTGGCTTGGCGCGATCCAGAGGGCAGTGGAATCAACTGGGAAAAGCTGCCCCCCTGAGGCCGACCAGGAAAAGGCAAGACTGTCCGCGTCCTGGTCCCAGGCGGAACAGGCGAGGACGGCCGTGTCGCCCGGGGCGACCTTCCTGGGGTTGAGTTCGAGCCATCGGATCTGGGGAGCGTGATTGATGAACGCCACCACTTCGAGGTTGACCCCGGCGGAGTCCCATGCGTCAGCAGCATCACTCACGCGGCAGGTGATGCTGAAGGTGCCCGCCTGACTCGGCGCCGTCCAGGTGATGCGACTGCCGCTGCCCTGCAGCGTTCCGCCCGTTGCCGCCCACTCGTAGGTCAGTGTGCCGCCGTCTCTGTCCACGGCAGTGCAAAACACGTCTACAGACTCTGCAAACACCAGCAAGGACTTGGCCGGAGACAGCGCTTTGATGCGGGGCGGATAGTTGTCCACCGGCTGCCCAGAGCGGTAGTCGACCACAACCCCGTTGATGAGCATTTTGTCGAGCTGGTAGGAAATGTTGCCGCCCGCCGGCGCATGCACTAGGAGCACCGCCCCGTTTGCGGGAAGCAAGATGCTCTGTGTGCCGCTCACGCCATTGGCCAAAAAGCTGTTGGACACGGCATCGTAAAGGTCAAAAGACCCTTGCCCCAGCTCAACGGTCACTTGTTGCTCATGCTCATAAGGGTTGAAGTACAGAAAG
The DNA here is from genome assembly GCA_037445575.1 of bacterium. Classification (GTDB taxonomy): domain Bacteria; phylum Zhuqueibacterota; class Zhuqueibacteria; order JANLFK01; family Oleimicrobiaceae; genus Oleimicrobium. The sequence continues at coordinate 990 of JBBIKH010000338.1, read as the reverse complement.
GTGGGGTAGGCTGGCTCTCGGAAATAGTCGGTTTTCAGCACGTCCAGCTTCAAGACCATCGGCACGTCGGTGGTATCGATGATGCCGCCGAAAATCCCCACGTGTGAAGAGCCATAAAGGGCCAGGTTGGTAGCCGCCCACCCCCCTGCAATGGCGTCGCCAGTGGCGTACGGACTGATGCCGGTGTGCAAGGCATACTGCCGCAGCGCTTCGTGGGCAATGTAGGAGTGGGGGTCGTATTGATGAGACCACTCCTCGCTGTCTTGCTTGTCGTCAGGCAGGTAGTTGCTGTAGAACAAGCGCGAGGCATTCGCACAGTTGAGCATCCATTTGCCTATGGCGCGTGCGAACCGGTCGTCATAGCGGACCATGGGCACCAATGCCGAGGCCATTTGGAAGCCGTTCATAACGAAGGCATAGCCGGAGTACTTGGCTTCGCCGATGAGCCCCGCGCAATCGTAGCCGCCCCAGGTGCCAACAGTGGCTCCCCAGTCACGTACGTTCTGGCTTGGGTCAAAACACCAATTGAGCAACTTCTGGATGTTGTAGTTGGTACCCAGCTCCGCATTCATCCGGGCAGCCACATAGACGCCGTAGGGAAGCTGCAGCTCATAAGAAGGGTTGGTGCTTCTGCTCTCCAGGAATTCGATGCACCACTCGGCGCCGATGCGATATTCCTCGTTGCGTGTTACCAGATAAGCGTTATACAGCAACCAGCCGATAGCACCAGCCGCCTCCGGCTCGGGGACACCGCTGGCCAGGGGGGTCATGGTGGAGAGGCTGAAGGCGCGGTATCCCATGAAGGGTCGCCTCCAAGGAGTGGCGCTTCCTCCCATGGCTTTCACCGCAGCCAGCCACCGATCTGCCACCATTCGGAACTGATAGTCAAAATCGCCGGTGTGGGGGTAAAGGTAGTAGAGCTGGTAGAAAAACACATTGGGCATTGTTTCATACCACCAGTCCTGGCCGCTGGTGTACACCGCGCTGTTC
>JBBIKH010000337.1:0-2204 GCA_037445575.1 bacterium | reverse complement strand
CTCCTCCAACAAAACCCCACCCCTCCCCTTGGTAAGGTCTTGCCCGACCATGTCATTTTTTTGCAACAGGTGTGAAACACGGAACAAAGATCGTATCCCCCTCCCTCGACTGAGGGTGTTTCGGGGGGAGGAATAGCGACAGATCCAGGCTTTGCCGAGCTCTCAGGGAGAGAACACCAATGTTTCCGCATCCTCCCCCGAAAGTGCCTCTTGAACTTGTTGCGGCATTCCTGAATCTTTGGGCATGGACTACCACACTATGCTCCGACAGATAAAAGAACCTCGTCTGTTCCGCTACCAGCTCGTGACGTTCGCCAAAGCACATGGCGCCAAACCCTCGGCCAGACGCTTCCAGACCACCCCTGCCGGCGTCCACACGTGGCTGAAGCGCTGGGACGGCGCGACCCTGGAAGGACGTGCCGCAAAGCCTATGCCTACGCCGTCCGGTTCTCAATTCTGTAGGACAACTGCGAGCAGTGGTCCTATAGGTGGGTGCGACTGTGGCTCGCGGCAGAAGCAAACCACCTTGACTCCGAAACCGAGAGGGCCTTTGGCATCATTTAGACTCGTTGCCAAAAGGGCTCATCGGTCATCGGCGCCTCCGTTGGTTTATGCGCTAGGGTAGCAGTCTTGAGCCCATTGATCAACCAAAAAGCGTACTCGCCAGAGGGAACGCCACAGGATCCCTCGCGGGCAAAAGTCCTCACACGGATTTCTCGCAACCCCGCCCCGGCGGGATTATCAGGGATACCTAGTAATGTCCTGCCTGACCTCTCCAGCCATGTTGGAGATTGTTGTTGACATTTGTCTTCTTTATTGTTATATTAACGTTGCAGTTCAGCACTACGGCAGGGTATGTACCAGCCAACGGAGGTGAGCGATGGCAGACTACAAGATTGTGGAGATCGAAGGCATTGGCAAGGCATATGCCAACAAACTCGAAAAGGCTGGCATCACCAAGGTGAGCGACCTGCTCGAGAAGGGCGCCACTCGCAAGGGGCGCAAGGACCTCGCCGAGGCCACGGGCATCGACGAGGCTCTGATTCTGAAGTGGGTGAACGCTGGTGACCTGTTCCGCATACCAGGCATTGGCAGCGAGTACAGCCAGCTTCTGGAGAAAGCTGGCGTCGACAGCGTCAAAGAGTTACGCAACCGCAAACCCGAGAACCTCTACGCGACCCTGGCCGAGATCAACGAGAAACACAAGCTGGTGCGCAAGCTGCCCGGTCCGGGCCAAGTAGAGGGCTGGGTGCGGGCCGCTAAGGAACTGGAGCCGATGGTCAAGTACTAAGGACTTCCGCCGTCATCGAGACTTCGCTTGCGGCGGCCCTTGTCTGCGGGGGCGCCGCGCTGCTGCCGGGGCGGACGACAAAGCTGGCGTTGCTCCACCCGCTCCAGGTGGCATGGGGTAACCGCTGCTCACCCATCTCGCGAGGAGGCTCGCCCATGGGAACCTTCAGCTTTCTGAGAAACGTAGGCGCTGCCATCTTTGGCGGCGGTAAAAACGAGGCCAAGGAGGTGGAAACACTGCTGCGCACTGAACTTGGCGACCGCATCAAGAACCTCAAGGTCGAGTTCAAGAACGACACCATCTTCCTTTACGGTCAGTGCGACACGCATGCCACCAAAGAAAAGGCCATCCTCCTGGCCGGCAACGTCAAGGGCGTTGCCGCGGTGAACGACGACTATTTCACCGCGCCAAAACCGGAAGAGGAGACCGAGTTCTACACGGTAAAGAAGGGAGACTCGCTCTCTAAGATAGCTAAGGCCTATTACGGCGACGCCATGAAGTACCCGGTCATCTTCGAGGCCAACCGGGAGGTGATCAAGGACCCGAACCTGATCTATCCGGGGCAAGTGCTGCGCATCCCCAAGCTCCAACGGTAGCTCACAGGAGCCTCTCCGGGGACCGCCGCCAAGGAGAGGCTCTCTTTTCCTTATCAGCAAGGAGAACGAAGGATGCCGGGTTTCGTCGATGAATTCATGAGCACATGGGGCGGCCAGGTGAGCAGACAGGTGGCCAAGAGTCTGGGCCTCAGCCAAGGCGTCGTGGCGCAGATCATCCCCCAGATCGTGCCCTTGATCCTGAGCGGTCTGCGCAAGCAGAAGGACGAACGAGGCGGCGCGCCGCGCGTGGACCACATTCTGAACAAGTACGGCAGCGCCAGTTTCCTCGAGGACATTGCCGGTCTGGTCGCCCAGAA
>JBBIKH010000336.1:0-2223 GCA_037445575.1 bacterium | reverse complement strand
TATCTGGACACAAGCACGCCGCTCTTTCGCGTGGAGGGGGCGGAACAGCTCGACACCGAGCTTTTTCTGCGCAGCGCGCCGTCGTTCTTGGTGTGGATTCTGCGCCTGTTCTTCTTGCAGGATGTGGTGAACCGCTACTACGATTTCCGGCGCGTGGTTTTGGATCTGGCCGCCAACTTTTACAAGGAGCAGTGCGCCGGGTTGATCCCCACGGTGCTGGAGACCGCCAACCGCTTCTTCGCGCACGAGGCGGCGGAGCTCGACCTGGCGCCCATTAGCGAGAGGGAGGTGGCTGCGTACTACCGCGAGGATGCCTTCATCTGGCGGCTATATCTTTCCATGCGCAAAATAGATCGCTTTCTGCGCACCCGCCTCTTGCGCGGTCACTATCCTTACCTGTTGCCCGACAAGATCAAGCGCTGAAGGAGGAGCCGGGTATGGCACTGGTCGGTCAGATGCCCAAGGGGGAGATCATCGAACGCTTTGCGCGGCACGTCTCCAGCGGCAAGGCGGCCTTTTTCGCCAGCGTGGGCCTGGACTTTGTGTTCGGCAAAAGGGAGGGGGTGTACGTGTGGGATGTGGCGGGCAAGCAGCGCCTCATCGACTGCCATTGCAATGGAGGGGTCTTCAACCTCGGACATCGTCATCCGCGGGTGGTTGCGGCGTTGCGGAGGGCGTTGCAGGAGCTGGACATTGGCAATCATCACTTTATGAGCGAACATCGGGCCGTGCTTGCCGAGCGGCTGGTGGCGCTCTGCCCTGGGGACCTCACGCGGGTGGTGTTCGGCGTTGGCGGCGGAGAGGCGATCGACACGGCCATCAAAATAGCGCGGGCGCACACGCGCCGGCCGAAGGTCATCTGTGCCCAAGGCGGGTACCATGGGCACACCGGCTTTGCCCTGGCAGCCGGCGAAGAAAAGTACAGCGCCCCGTTTGCGCCCCTGGCCCCTGGGTTCGTGCACGTGCCGTTCGCGGATCTCGATGCCTTAGAAGGAGCCATGGACGAGGACACCGCTGCGGTCATCATGGAGACCATCCCTGCCACCATGGGGATCGTCGTTCCTCCTGAGGACTATTTTGCCGGCGTCCGGCGACTTTGCGACCGCCACGGCGCGGTGATGATTATCGACGAGGTGCAGACGGGCCTTGGGCGCTGTGGAGCCGTGTGGGGCATCGACACCTTTGGGGTGGTGCCGGACATTCTGGTGACCGCCAAGGGGCTCTCAGGGGGGCTATATCCCATTGCGGCAACCATCTATCGCGAGCACCTCAACCCATTCCTGCATGAGAACCCTTTTATTCATATCTCCACGTTTGGTGGCGCAGAGGTGGGCTGCTACGCGGCGTTGGAGGTGCTGGCCATCCTCCAGGAAGCATCGTTCCTGCCGCACGTGCAGCGCATGGCCGCGCTGTTCGCCGCAGGACTAGCCGAGCTCAAGGAACGGCACCCAAAGGTGCTGGTGGAGGTGCGCCAGCGCGGGCTGATGATGGGCCTAAAGCTTGCCCACCAAGCCCTGGGGCCGCTGCTCACGCTTGCCGGTTTCCGCTTTGGGGTGCTCACCATCTACGCCAACAACGACCCGTCCGTGAATCAGCTTCTGCCACCGCTCATCATCCAGGAGCACGAGGTGAAGGAGGTGCTGACCGCATTAGACGGGATGTTGGGTTGGGTTGAGCAGGCGAGCGCCGCGCAGCAAGGGGTTGCTCCCGCAGCCTGAGATCGGTGCCGACAGGTTGAAAGGGGGACATCCCCGCGCCGGAGGGATGGCCCCCACCGCTGAGGTGGCATTCCCAGCTTGACAGGTGCGCCGCTTGGTCTACCGGCTGGCCGGGAGGTCGGTTCTGCTACAGGCCGAGCAAGTGTCGGTTGCCGAGGTGCACGCGTTGCAGCCCCTCTTCTTGTGCAGCCTCCAGGCAGGCAAAGGCCTGCTCCCTGGAGGTCACGGGGAGGTCGCTCATGAAGAACTGGGGGTAGAAAGCCAGCAACGAGTAGGGCGTGTGCGGATCAAGGGAGGCAAGAAAGTGGGCGATGCGCCGCACTTCGTCGGCCTCCACGTACCTGGGCACCAGGAGGGTGCTGACGACAAGCAGCGGCAGTGAGGGGCGTTGCCGGGCACGCTCGGCCAGCCAGGCCACATTGGCCAGCGTCTGGGCGTTGTCGGTGCCGCACAGGGCGCGGTGGAGCTGCGGCGTGACTGCCTTGAGGTCGACCTTGATGCAGCC
>JBBIKH010000335.1:0-2296 GCA_037445575.1 bacterium | reverse complement strand
ACGGGCTGGAGGACGTGCACGAGCAGAAGTACAAAGATCTGGAGGAGATCCGTTTCGAGTATCCAAACCTTGTCCAGATCTTCAAACACTGCCAGTTTCCCCCGCGTATTCGCAGCGGGTTGATTGCCGCCTTGGACGCTATTGGCGACCGACCGATTGTAGTCCGCAGCTCGAGCCTTTTGGAGGATCGCGCCGGGGCTGTGTTTTCCGGAAAATACAAGAGCCTCTTCCTCGCCAACCGAGGGAGCAAAGAGGAGCGTTTGGAGGCACTGACGGATGCAATCGCCGAGGTCTATGCCTCCACCTTCGCCCCTGACCCCATTGAGTATCGCATCGAGCACGGCTTGCTGGACTTTTTCGAAGAGATGGGGATTATGATCCAGGAGGTGGTCGGCAACCAGGTGGGGGACTACTTCCTGCCGACGTTTGCGGGCGTTGCTTTCAGCCACAATGAATTCTCCTGGTCGCCACGCATTCGCCGCGAAGACGGCATCATTCGCATGACTCCCGGATTGGGCACGCGCGCCGTCGATCGCGTGGCCGACGACTACCCGACCCTTATTGCCCCAGGAAAACCGGAGCTCCGCGTCAACACTACTCCCGAGGAAATTGTCCGCTACTCTACGAAGCGCGTCGACGTCATCAACCTGCGCAGCAAGGCTTTTCAGACGGTGGACTTTGCGCAGTTGGTGCGCGACTATGGCGAACAGATCCCAAAGCTGGAATGGGTAATCTCCACCTACGACGGTCAGATGCTCCACCACCCCGCGTCGTTGTTCAATGTGGACCTCAAAAGGGATCACGTGGTGGCGACGTTCGAGGGGCTGCTTCGCACTGATTTTGTGGCCACAATCAGAACCATGTTAGAGGTGCTACGGGAGAGCTTTGGCATGCCGGTGGACATCGAGTTTGCCCACGACGGTCAGAACCTCTACCTGCTGCAATGTCGGCCGCAGAGCCGTTCCCGGGGAGCGACCCCGGTGCCCATACCGAAAGACATCCCCAAAGACCAGCTCCTATTCACCGCCAATCGCTATGTCTCCAACGGATTGGTGCCAGACATTTCGCACATTGTGTACGTCGATCCGGCCGCTTACGATGCTCTCCCCGACCACGACCAGCTACTGGAGGTGGGGAGGATAGTCGGTCAGCTCAACAAGCAACTTCCCAAGCGGCGCTTCATCCTCATGGGGCCAGGTCGATGGGGGAGTCGAGGGGACATCAGGCTTGGTGTCAGCGTTACCTATTCGGACATCAACCATTCGGCAATGCTCATCGAGATCGCCAGGAGGAAGGGCAACTATGTGCCCGAGCTATCCTTTGGCACGCACTTTTTCCAGGACCTGGTGGAATCCTCGATTCGCTATCTTCCGCTGTATCCCGATGACGGTGACGCGTTCTTCAACGAGGAATTCCTGCGCTCTGCGGAGAATCAGTTGCAGGCGCTCTTGCCGAACTACGCAAGCTTCGCCGAAGTGGTGCGGGTGATCGACATACCCCGGGCGACCGGGGGCAAGGTACTGCAGGTGCTGATGAATGCCGAAGAGGACCGCGCCGTCGGGCTCTTCGTGGAGGCAGATAAGAAGCGGCTGTCGGCCCGCAGCTGAAGAAGTGGGTAAGCGCAGGTCTCTGTAGCGAGCAATGGGGTCAAGGGAGAAGCAGAAACGGGTGCTTTTCCTGGGAGCTCTGCCCGGGTGGAGGTCCATGGTGTTACTTGGCGCTGTAGGTTGGGTTGCGTGGGCCATGGCACAAGCCCCCCAGTGCACCGTCCATGGGCGCGTCGTCGATGCCAGTTCTGGCCAGCCTTTGTCGCTGGTCAATGTGTTCCTGTCGAACACCATGATAGGCACGACCACCGACCGGGATGGGTTCTACAAGATAAGCAGAGTTCCCTTAGGGAACAGCGAGTTGGTCGTCTCCATGATGGGGTACAAGGTGCAAACTGTGCCCCTGCGGTTCGCCGCGCCGACGGTGCTGGAGCTCAACTTCAAGCTTGAGCCGCGGGTGCTGGAGCTGCCTGCGGTGAAGGTGGAGGCGTCGCGCGCCAAGGAGTGGGAGCGAAATATCGCCATATTCACGCGCGAGTTCCTCGGAAAAACGCCGAATGCCCAACACTGTCGCCTCACCAACCCGGAATACGTTGACCTCGTGTTCGACAGGGATTCCGGCATGTTGACGGCCACGGCGAGCCAGGCTCTGGATATCGTCAATGAGGCGCTCGGGTATCGGATCAGGACGGTGCTTCAGAGTTTCAGCTACGGTCACGGCAGATGCGAGTACGTAGTGAAGCCGATGT
>JBBIKH010000334.1:0-2297 GCA_037445575.1 bacterium | reverse complement strand
CGCGCCACCCACTCCGATCCGGCGAAGATCAGGATCTGCTTGCTTTCCTTGGAGCTCATCAGGAACATGCGGGAGGAGCACGGCATCGAGGTGGACTGGCTGCAAGGGGGCTACTTGTTCCCTGCGTACGACGAGGAGAAGGAACGTGGGCTGCGTAACCTTCTCGCCGTGCAGAAGCAGTTCGGTCTGGAAATCGACTGGATCGGCCCGGACGAGGTAGAAGAGCTGGTTCCGGGCATCAACCGCCACGGACTCAGGGGCGGCACCTACTCGCCTAAGGACGGCTCGGCATCGCCGCTGAAGGTGGCGGATGCGTACTACCGCCTCGCTAAAGCTGCAGGTGCGGACTTTTGCTTCCGGGAAGAGGTGGTTGGCTTTTTGAAGGATGGGCCCCGCCTCGTGGCAGTTCGCACGGATCGAGCCTCGTACCCTTGCGAGATGGTGGTGGACGCCTCTGGTGCAGACGCCCGAGAGACAGGTGCCCTGCTGGGACTGGACATCCCTGTATTTCCGGACTCACACGAGGCGGGTATCACCGAGCCGGTGCAACCGTTGTTTCGCCCTATGGTGGTTGACACCCGCCGTGACGCAGAATCGGCCAACTATTATTTCTACCAAAACAAGGAAGGCCAGGTGGTTTTTTGCATCACGCCTTCACCGCCCATTCCTGGCAAAGACTGTGACTGCACCTCTGTGTTCTTGCCCTTGGTCGTGCGCAGAATGGTCGAGCTCTACCCCAGGCTTCGCCACCTGCGCGTGCGCCGCACTTGGCGGGGTCTGTACCCAATGACTCCAGATGGCTTTCCCATTGTCGGCTTCACCGGTGAGTACGATAATCTGCTGTTGGCGGTGGGCATGTGCGGGCAAGGGTTCATGCTCGGCCCCGGCCTGGGCGTGATCCTGGCCGAGGTCATTGCCGAGAAAAGTTCGCGCTTTGACGACATCTTGCAGCAGCTGAGTCTGCAGCGCGCCTTTGCCGGTGAAGAGGTCTTGAAGTAGCTGCAAACGGGCTTTGGTAAACGAAATCAGGAGATGGACATGTATGAACAGGAAGTGGCTAACCGGATCCCCATCCTTTTTGCCCTGAGCACCTGTCCGCGCTGCCAGCGGATGAAGAAATTCCTGCAGGAGCACGGGGTGCAAGCGAAAGTGGTGGACTATGACCTGCTCCCCCCGGAAGAAAAGCGCCCGGTATTGCGTTTTCTCCACCCAATCAACCCGCGGCTGTCTTTTCCGACCTTGGTGGTAGGGGACATGGCAGTGATCGGCGAAGACTATGACGGCGTAAAGGAGGTCTTGGGGCTATGACGGTGGAACAGTACTACGAAGCGCTGAAGAAGTTTGCCCCCACGCGAGGGCTGATCCTCAATCCTGATTGGGAGATAGTGCGGCCGCTGCTGGAGGGGCTGCTGAAGAACGGTGAGCGCTACGGTCTGCGCACCTGCCCATGCCGGCCTGCCACCGGGGACCGGAAGAAAGATGAGGACATCGTCTGTCCCTGTGTCTATGCCAAACCCGACATTGAGGAGTTTGGCGCCTGTTACTGCTGGTTGTACGTGTCGCAGGACTGGATAGACGGCAAGGTGCCGCACGTGCAAATACCTGAGCGTCGGCCACCGGAACGCACGCTGGATGTATGATCGCAGGGCCGTGGTGTTGCGGCCCTGTTCCGCTCCGCGAAACCAAGCTGCCCTGGCATGTGGCCTGCGCTTTCTCCCCGGGCGCGAGGATGGTGCACCGCACAGGGCGAAGGAGGGACCATGTCATCGGAGACAACCGAGATCATTCGGAGCCTGCAGACTGCCTTGGAAATTGAGGACCAGGGCCTTGCGACTTTCCTACAGTTTGCGAGACAGACCCGCGACCTGACCGGCAAGAACATGTTCATCCGATTGGCCATGGATGAACATGAGCACCGCCAGATCATCGAACGGCAGTTGCGGAAAGTGCTTGATGGCCAGCCGCTGGAGCTGGTAGACATCCCAAGGTCAGAGGTGGAACGGGTCGCGCCCGCTATCAGAGAAAAGCAGTTGAAGACACGAGGCGAGTCGGGTTTGGCAGAGGTGGACGCTCTCCAGACCGCCTTGGACTTGGAGAGGAAAGCCGCTGCCTTTTTCAGGGAACGCGCGGACAAGACCCACAGCCCCGAAGCCAAGGCCATGTTCCTGCGCCTGGCTGAGTGGGAGGACACGCACTATGACCTTATCCAGGCGGAGCTGGACCACATCAATCGCACCGGCTTCTGGCTGGGCATCCCCGAGTTTCAGATGGACGGCAAATTCTGAAGGCGTGGTACC
>JBBIKH010000333.1:0-2337 GCA_037445575.1 bacterium | reverse complement strand
TCATCAAAGGGCAGAAGCACAACTTGCCCATGCTCCGCCGGATGCTGGAGTTGCACTGCACGCTCATCGACTATGAGAAGATCACCGATGAGAAGGGAAAGCGCTTGATCTTTTTCGGCAGGCACGCCGGCCTTGCCGGAATGATCGACACTCTGTGGGCGCTGGGGCAGCGATTGAGCTTCGAAGGGATCTCCACGCCGTTTGCGCGTGTACAGCCCGCGCACCGCTACGCGACCCTACAGGAGGCCAAAGAGGCTGTGGCGGCCGTCGGGGAAGCGATCGCGCGCCAGGGGCTGCCCCACGACCTGGTCCCATTCGTCTGTGGGTTCGCGGGCTACGGGCACGTGTCCCAGGGTGCCCAGGAGATCTTTGACCTCCTCCCGCACCGTAAAATATCGCCAGCCGAGCTTTCGCATCTTGTTGAAGACGGCCACTGTGCTGCCTCGCTCCTGTACAAAGTGGTGTTCCGGGAGGAGGACATGGTCAAACCCGTGGCGCCCAACGGCCGCTTTGACCCTCAGGACTACTACCAGCACCCAGAGCGTTACGAAGGGCGTTTCGCCGACTATATCCCCTTTCTCTCGGTGTTGGTGAACGGCATATACTGGGACGCGCGCTACCCGCGGTTGGTGACTAAAACCAACCTGAAGGCTCTGTTTTCCGAAAACGAAAAGCCGCGCCTGCGGGTGATCGGCGACATCTCCTGCGATGTGGAAGGCTCCATCGAGTGCACGGTTCACGCCACCACCCCAGATGAGCCAGTCTTTGTGTACGATCCGCTAACGGCCTCTGCTACCCCTGGTCACCAGGGTCGCGGAGTCGTGGTGTTGGCAGTGGACAATCTCCCGTGTGAGCTGCCCCGCGCCGCGTCGGTCTACTTCAGCAGTGTGCTCAAGGACTATGTGCCGGCAATCGTTACGGCCGACTATGAGGTGGATTTCGAGGCATTGGTGCTGCCGCCCGAGATCAAGCGCGCGGTGATTGTCCATCGGGGTGAGCTTACCCCCAATTATCGCTACCTGCAACAGTACGTCGCAACCACATAACAACGGCTGGAGGAACACTGCATGAAGAACGTGGTCATTCTCGGCGCTGGTTTGGTTGCCCGTCCGTTGGTGCGGTACCTGTTGGACCAACCGGACCTCAAGGTGACGGTCGCCAGCCGCACTGTCAGCAAGGCGGAGGCACTGATTGAAGGACATCCCCGCGGGGTGGCAAAGGCGCTGCTGGTCGACGATGACGCGCAATTGGACGCGCTCATCGCTGAGTGCGACTTGGCCATCAGCATGGTCCCGTACACCTACCACGTGGCGGTGGCCAAGCATTGCCTCAAACACAAGAAGCACATGGTGACCACCTCCTACGTGAGCGATGCCATGGCCGCCCTTGACGGGGAGGCCAAATCGGCAGGCATTACCATCCTCAATGAGCTTGGATTGGATCCGGGCATCGACCACATGTCCGCCATGCGCATCATCGACGGCGTGCACAAGCGAGGCGGGCAGATCGTCAGCTTTGAGTCGTGCTGTGGCGGGCTGCCTGCGCCAGAAGCGAACGACAATCCCTTTGGCTACAAGTTCTCCTGGAGCCCACGAGGGGTGGTCATGGCGGGCCGCAACGCCGCCAAGTACCTCAAAGACGGAAAGATCGTAGAAATCCCGGGTGAGGCGCTGTTCGATCACTACTGGACCAAGCAGGTGGACACCCTTGGCGAGCTGGAGGTCTACCCCAACCGCAATTCTCTGCCCTACATCAACACCTACGGCATCCAGGAAACCAAGACCATGTTCCGCGGCACCTTCCGCAATCTGGGTTGGTGCAAGACCATGAAGAAGATCGTTGAGCTCGGTCTGCTGGATGACAAGGTCCGCTCGCTAAAGGGGATGACTTTTGCCGGCCTGACCAGACAGTTGATTGCGGCCGGTGCTACTCAGGAGCTACGTCCGGCGGTGGCGGCGTTTCTGCGGCTGCCCGTCGACTCCGACATTCTGGACAGAATGGAGTGGCTTGGTCTATTCAGCAACGACCCCCTGCCGATGGAGGAAGGATCGTATCTGGACATCCTGGCGGCGTGCATGCTTCAGAAGATGGCCTACAAGCCCAACGAGCGCGACATGATCGTGCTGGTGCATGAGTTCATCGCTGAATATCCGGCAGAGAAGCGTCGCGAGAAGATTACCTCCAGCCTGATCGATTTTGGCATTCCGGGCGGTGATTCCTCCATGTCGCGGACCGTGGGGCTCCCGGCGGCCATCGGCGCCAGATACATCCTGGAGGTAAAGATAACAAGGAAGGGGGTCATAATCCCCGTCACGCCGGAGAACTACGCGCCGATTC
>JBBIKH010000332.1:0-2352 GCA_037445575.1 bacterium | reverse complement strand
CCTTGAGACGCCACATTATGCTGCGAACTGCTGAGCAACACGCCCAGGGGTAGAGAATTAGTTCTGCGAGTCTTGGGGTGACCTGGTGCCCAGTCGTTCTCATGAAACTTCTGGAGGAGCGTTCTCGCACCTGGCGTGAGAGACTTTCCATGGACCCGTTGGCCCTGCAGACCGGAAATGAAGGGTGCCGTTTATTCGGTTGACTTGTTCCTGGTCTTTTGCTATATTTGCAATTGACTTGCATATGGAGGAGAACAAAGATCGTCGGAAAGCGGCGCCTCAACTTCTGGCTCTACGGTCTCAGGCGGCGCGTGACCCTGCGAGTGCTTGTGCTGGTGGTGGTCATTGCCATGGTGGGTGGGACTCTGGCGCTGGTGGCCGAAAAGGGCAGGAACAGCGGCCTGAGCAACCTGCAAGACGCCATGTGGTGGACAATCGTCACCATGATGACTGTGGGCTACGGCGACCGCGTGCCCATCACCCCGCTCGGCAGGCTGGTGGGCGTGATGGTGATGTTTTCCGGCGTGGCGGTAATCAGCCTTTTGACTGCGGCCATTTCCTCGGCGCTGGTCACCAGGAGCTTGAGGGAGGCAAAAGGATTGCAGAAGATCCGAACGCGGAATCACTTGCTGCTCTGCGGTTGGTCCCGTCACGTGGAGGAAGTGCTGCAGCGCCTGCGGGATGACCTCATCGCGCACGGTCGGACAGTCGTGTTGGTGAACGAGCTTCAGGAAGAAGCGGTAGAAAACTTCCTTTTCCGCCACCGCGATCTGGATGTCAAGTTTGTGCGCGGCGATTTTACCGATGAGACGATCCTGCGCCGGGCGAACGTGGAGGCTGCGTACGCTGCCGTGCTGGTTCCCGACACATTGAGTGCGACGCACGGCACGCCCGATGAGCGCACAATCCTGGCCACCCTCACCATCAAGGCGCTGGCCCCGCACGTCAAAGTTCTGGCGTACATCGTGGACGCCCAGAACGAGCCGCACCTGCGCAGGGCCAACGCCGACCGCATTGTTGTGGGTGATGCGCACGGCGGCTTTTTCCTGGCGGCCCACGTGGCTCTGCCAGGCGTGCCGGAGATGTTCGACGCCCTCCTGAGTGACAAAGGTGGCATGAGGCTTGACCGCATGCCGGTGCCCACCGCCTTCGTGGGCAAGACGTTTGCGGAGCTTGCCAGCCATCTACGCCGCACCAAAGGCGCCCTTCTCCTCGGCTTCGTCAAGGAAGAGGAAGGGCTGACGGTGGAACAGGTGCTGACTGGTGACTATTCCTCCATCGACAGTTTCATCCGCCGCAAGTTGGAAGAGTCGGGCAAAGGCTTGAGCCGTCGCCCCAAGGTGGAGGTGAAGCTCAACCCACCCGACTCTTACATCATCCAAGAGCGCGACGTGGCCGTCATCATTGCGCCGGCGCAGGAGGCCTAAGGTGCTGAGGAGGAAAACGGTTCCCCTTCGCAGTGGCCCCGAAAGGCTCGCTCGCGTGCCCATCTTTGCAGGCATGAGTCGCGAGCAATTGGAGCGGGTGTGGTCTATCGTGGAGCTGAAAGATTGCCCTCCCGGGGAGGTGATCGTCCAGGAAGGGGAGACAGGCGATGCCATGTATCTCTTGCTGGAAGGCGAAGTGGAGGTCTCCAAAAGCCTTACGCTGATGGTGGCAAGAGGAAGCCTCGACACCCGCGACAAGGCGTTGGACCGTATGTCGGCGGCGCACGGGCCCTTCTTCGGCGAGATGGCTTTGCTCGGCGACAACCATCAGCGCACGGCGACCGTCAGAACCCTCACCAAGTGCACCCTCGGGATCCTGCGCCGCAGCCAGTGCATGGCCTTGTGTCACGAAGATCCGCAGTTGGGGTTTGTGCTCATGCGCAACATTGCCTCGACGCTTGCCACTCGCCTGGATAAGGCCAACAAAGATATTCTGAAGTTGACGACAGCCTTCAGCCTCGTGCTGCAAGAGTAAGTGATTGGTTCGCATAGCGATTTGGAGATGGAATGGCACAGCGGGAGATAGAGAAGGTCTACGACCCGAAGAAAGTGGAAGCCAAGTGGTACCCGTACTGGGAAAAGCACCGTCTGTTCCACGCTGATGTAAACTCGCCCAAGAAACCGTATGTGATTATGATTCCCCCGCCGAATGTGACGGGGAGTCTGACCCTCGGCCACGTGATCAACAATACCATCCAGGACATCCTTATCCGTTGGAAAAGGATGGAGGGGTATGAGTGCCTCTGGTTGCCAGGCACGGATCATGCCGGCATCGCCACTCAGAACAAAGTTGAGAAGATGTTGGCGGCGCAGGGGCTGACCCGCGATGATTTGGGCCGCGAGCAGTTCCTGGAGCGCGTGTGGG
>JBBIKH010000331.1:0-2377 GCA_037445575.1 bacterium | reverse complement strand
AGCTTTGTGGAATCGGGCACCGGCCTTAACCGTGAGTTCAACGTGCGGGGCGGGCGGTCAGGAGAGCTTGCCTACCTTATAGACGGCTTCTACGTGGAAGACCCCCAGGTAGGTGGCATGGGCAGCGACGTAGCCAATGTGGGCATTGCCGAGCTCGCGGTAATGACCGGGACCTTCAACGCCGAGTACGGCGAAGCGATGTCCGGTGTGCTGAACATCGTGACCAAAGAAGGAGGTGCCAACTACTCAGGCAGAGTGCGCTTTCGCACCGACAAGGGCGTTAACCCCCGCGAGGTCACCTATCTGCGCAAGTATCAGCGGATGGTCAATGGGGTACCCACCGACTGGGTCACATCCGACGGTCAGCCGATCAGCGTTGCCGGCACCGCCCCTGCCACCCCGGGCAAGAACAAGATGGATCCTCGCTACTGGGAAACGGTGACCAAGAAGCTCCATGACTATGACACCTACCGTCTTGACGCCTACGTCGGCGGGCCCATCCCGTTCTTGGGCAACGCCAACACCTTCTTTGTGTCGGGCGACTACCTGGACACCGACACTTACCTTGGCTGGACGGGAATTCCCTACCGCATCGAGAGCCGAGGAAACGCCAAACTGGTCTTCAAGCCGCTTGAGGGCCTGAAACTCACTTTGGGCGGTGTAGCCGGAAAGAGTCAATACAAGAACTACAGCCACGGCTACAAGTACGTGCCCGACGCGCTGGAGACCAACTACGAAAACAACTACATGCTCAACTTCACGCTCACGCACACCCTAAGCCCGCGGACCTTTTACACCTTGCGCGGCTCCCACTTTGTCACCAACTATGCCTACAAAGGGCTTGAGGAAGAAGACTTCTTCGTGTACAAGAGTAAGAACACCGGCAAGACCTATGTAGGAAGGGAATTCGCGAAGTACTATCAGTTCAGCGACTCCTTGGAGTACGCGGGCAAAGCTAACCGCACCCGTCCGGACGAAGAGTACGAGTTCAACAAGGGGTGGTGGACCTACCAGTATGACGACCAGGGGAACAAGATCGACAGCACCTGGACGATTGGCGGGGACAACGACTTTGAGGAACGGAAAAACAGCATCAGCACAGTAAAGTTCGACATCACCAGCCAAGTCACCAAGACCCACCAATTCAAGGCTGGCGCGGAGGTGAAGCAGCTGGATCTACGCTACTTCTATGTGGGCGGCCCTTACAGTGCAAAGCCTGAGTACTACCACTACCACCACAAGCCGATCGAAGGGGCCGCTTACTTGCAGGACAAGATGGAGTTCGAAGACTGGGGCTTGGTGGTGAATGCCGGCCTGCGCATTGACTACATGGACACCAAGGCCAAGTACTTCGGCGACCCAACCAAACCCACAACTGCTGAGCTCAAAGACGCCGAGAAGAAGATCCATCTCAGCCCCAGGCTAGGGTTCGCCCACCCTGTTACCGACCGGGCCGTGCTCCACTTCGCGTACGGCCACTTCTACCAGGTCCCTGACTACCAGTACCTCTACTACTTTGAGAACCAAGACGACCCCAACTACCCGTATCCGGATCTGTCCATCTATGGCATGTACAGCTGGGTGGGGACCGCGAACTTGAAGCCTGAGAAGACCATTGCCTATGAGCTCGGCGTGCAGACTCGCCTGAGCCGGGACATTGCCCTGGATATCACCGTGTACTACAAGGACATCTTCGACTATGCGGCCTTGCAGAGATTCATGGCAACGCCCACCTCCTATTGGCGCTACATCAACATGGACTATGCGAACGCCAAGGGGGTAGAGGTGTCCCTTGAGAAGCGCTTCTCGCGCTTCTTCGGCGGTACGCTCAACTACACCTACTCTCGCGCGGATGGCAACGCAGCAGATGTGACAGCCCACTACAATGACTGGTACTCTTTCTCGGTGCTCAAGACCTATCCGCCCAAGAAGACCGTAACCATGGATTGGGATCAGACCCATACGCTGAATTTCGTGCTGGACTTTGGCAAGCCCGGCAACTGGGCAGTCAACGTCGTGGGCAACTATGGCAGTGGCTTGCCGTACACGCCGCTCAGCTCACGCGGCCTGCGCCTTGACGAGCCTAACAGTGCGCGACGTCCGTGGACCATGACGGTGAATCTGCGGGCGCAGAAGCTCTTTCACGTTATGGGTATGGAATTGGCCCTGTATGCCGACATCAATAACCTCTTCAACAAGCGCAACGTGCTGGCCGTGTTTGGGGACACCGGCAAACCCGACGCCACCTCTGATTGGGACGAGACGCAGGACTTTGTTATGCGTCCTAATCTGATTGGTCCCCCGCGCACTCTGGAACTCGGTGCGAGCGTCGGCTTTTGATGAGCTAGAGCATTGAGGAGCCCATTCGGAGGACTTG
>JBBIKH010000330.1:0-2438 GCA_037445575.1 bacterium | reverse complement strand
ATTCTCCCGGAAAAACTCCAGGTGGCCACTTCGTGCCCAAAGGTCGAGGCGCGCCAAGTGTGGGCTGTACAGAAGCTCGTAGCCGTGCTTTAGATGCTCCCGACGCCAAAAGTCTTCAATGAGCAATCGAACCAGCGCCCCTTTGGGGTGCCAAAGTACCAACCCTGGACCGATGTCCTCAGAAATGCTGAAAAGGTCGAGCTCCTTGCCAAGGCGACGGTGATCCCTCTTGCGCGCCTCCTCCTGACGTTCCAGGTACTCATCCAATTGCGCCTTACTCGGGAACGAAATGCCATAAATGCGCTGCAGCATTGGATTGTGCTCGTCACCGCGCCAATAGGCACCAGCCACGCTCAAGAGCTTGAAGTGCCTAATAAAGCCGGTGGACGGAACATGAGGCCCTCGGCAGAGATCGACAAAATCGCCTTCCTCGTACAAGACTGGACGCTCTGCCATGTCCTCCAGCAATTCAAGCTTGTACTTTTCGCCCCGCTGCTGAAAGAGCCGGATGGCCTCTTCCTTGGTCACCTCACGCCTTCGGAACGGGTTGTCTTGCGCAACAATCGCCTCCATTTCCGCTTCGATCCTGGCCAGATCCTCAGGAGTTAGAGGACTCCCGACGTCGATGTCGTAGTAGAAGCCAGCCTCGATAGCGGGACCCACGCCAAAGTGCGCCTCTGGGAACAATCGCTTTACGGCATGAGCCATGATGTGCGCGCTGCTGTGCCAAAAGACCTCACGCCCCTGCTCGTCCTCGAAGGTGAGGATGCGCACATCGGCGTTGGAGGTGATAGGACTGGTCAGGTCCACCACTTCGCCATTTACCAGGGCCGCTACGGCCTTCTTGGCAATGTCCGGCCCAAGCCTCTGCGCAAGTTCAGCAGGGGTGGTACCTGGTGCGCACGTGAGTTCTGCGGCGTCTAGGAGACGTATGCTGATCGCTTCCAATGGAATCCGCTGTGTAAGGTTCGCGCAGATACAAAAAAATTGCGGAAGCCGCAATTGTGGGGACAATGGTGGGCGGTACTGGATTTGAACCAGTGACCCCTTGCATGTCAAGCAAGTACTCTAACCAACTGAGCTAACCGCCCGTACCCGTCGTGCAAGAAAAAAAGCGTGCCATGTACACAGTGGTCACGCTTCCCGTCTATGCAAATGGCACTTCTGGTCTATGTCCGTTTGTCCCACAATCGTGCCGAGGGCCGGAGTCGAACCGGCACGGACCCGGAAGTCCAAGGGATTTTAAGTCCCTAGCGTCTACCAGTTCCGCCACCCCGGCGCAAGCGGCTCCTCATGAACAGCTGAGGCGGCGATCGGAGTCGAACCGATGAATAGAGGTTTTGCAGACCTCCGCCTTAGCCACTTGGCTACGCCGCCCAACTCTTGAGCGGGAGACGGGGGTTGAACCCGCGACCCCCACCTTGGCAAGGTGGTGTTCTACCACTGAACTACTCCCGCGGTGCTCCAAATATAAGCAAAAGTTGCCTGGCATGCAAGCATTTTTTTCCACAACCGCCCTCGTGGCTCAGAAGAAAGTCATTGGGAGGCTGGCCATCGCTGCTCGCCGGCGTTGGTCAGGAAAATCCCAGCCTCTCCGACTACCGGGCACTTGTGCACGCAGATGCCACATCCGATGCACAGTTCCTCCACCACGTAAGGGAGCTTCACCATAGCTTCCGTGCCGTCAGGACGGCGCACCGTGCGTAGGTCGAAGCGGATCGCCTTGTCGGGCACAGGACAGTGCTCCTCGCACACCAGGCAGTCCTCGCCGCGGTACCAGGGGATGCAGCGACTCTTGTCGAAAAAGGCCTGGCCCAACTTGGTCTTCTGCTTCACCTCCAGGGGCAGTCGGTGGATAGCTCCGGACGGGCACACTTCGCCACACAGAGTGCAGTTGAACTCGCAATAGCCCTCTCGCGGCCTAACGACTGGTGTCCACATCCCGCCTAGTCCCCCCTCCCACAGCGCAGGCTGCAGGCAACCGCCGGTGCTCGAACATATCTTGACGCATTCCTGACAACGGAGACAGCGATCCAGGAAATCCGGCTCGGACAGCGCCCCGGGCGGGCGGATGACCTTGCCTTGCACACCGCGACTCAGAAAGCCTACCCCCAGCGCGCCCACCGTCGCGACGCCAGCTACTGTCGCCCCGAGGAACCGGCGCCTACTTAAATCGACGGTCCCCGTCTTCGCAGGGCGGCGAAGTCCATACCTGATCGCCCCTGGCGGACAGATGGCAACGCACTCGCCGCAGGCAATGCACTCCACGCCAGAGGTGGTCACATAGTCATCCTCCACCGCATTCATCCTGCAGTGGCTCTGGCAGAGACCACACCCCGTGCAGCTGTCGTCGACCTTTCGGTGCAGAACGCGAAGTTGACCGAAAAACCCTAACAACGCGCCAAGTGGGCAGAGGTTCAGGCACCAGAAACGCCTAC
>JBBIKH010000329.1:854-2503 GCA_037445575.1 bacterium | reverse complement strand
CCTGGGGCCGTGATTGGATGGGAGGCGTCCGAAAAGAAGTAGAGCTTTTTCGGCTGCCAGGGACAAAGCCCTTCGGTCGCGTTCCCTATGTCCGTTGGTTCTCTCGGTGGCATCACCTGGGCTGGAAAAACGGTGGGGTCACCGGCCGAATCGAAGGCCTCCGTGGTAATCACACCTGCGGCTTGATGGTCGCCGTGGTTTTCGCCTGCCACATAATGCGGCAGCCAGGTAAGAATTACCTCAGGTCGCGTCAGGCGGATCAGGCGTACAATCTGCTCAAGCATCGCACCATGCCGCCACTGTTGCAGCGATCGAAAGACGTCTTGGCCGGGCGTATCCACGCCTTCCAAGAACCAGACGTTATCGATGCCAAGCACGGCTGCGGCCCGGCGGGCCTCAATCTCGCGGATAGCCCCCAGGGCTGCGGATTGTTCCATGCCGTGCGAGTTTCCGCCGCCCGTTCCGCGAGTACAATAGAGGATGGCCACGCGCTTGTGTTCGTCATACACCGCCTTGGCCAGGTAGCTAGCCACAGCAGTTTCATCGTCGGGATGTGCTACCACCAGAAGAATGTCCACTTTGTAGCGCTCATCGCCGGGCGCACAGCGTACCCCGGGCGGTTCCTGGGCTCCGCTCAGCCTATACAACGCCAGCAGGACCATGAGCACTCTGGGAACAAGATTTGCGTTCACCAGCTCAACCCCTTATGAGTTCACCACTTGCAGTACCGCAGCGGGCTCCTCCCCAGGGCTCGGTGACCGCCCTCCCTTCCGGCGGAAGGTGGTGCCTCCCCCTTGGTTCCTCCACACACTTCATCAGCCACGCAGCAGCGCTCAACCCCAGAATCGCCGTCAGGGCGAAGACAAACTCCATACCCATATGGTCTGCAATCCAGCCCGCCGCGACCCCTGATAGGGCAAACCAAGAGGTGAGCATGTTGGTCAGGGCAATGTACGTGGGCCGCTCCGCCTCGGAAGCAAACTCTGCAATGATGGATAGGCGCGAAATGCCCATTAGCCCCGCTGCCAGGGAAGCGCCAACAAACACAAGGCAGTACACCCGGGGATTCGGCGCTTTGATGGCAAGCACACAACTGACCGCCGTGGCCAGAACCGCCACCACCAGGTTGGTCTTGTGCCCCAGCCGATCGGCAAGGTAGCCGAAGAACAGGTTCCCTACCAATGAGCTGGACATCATCACCATCGTGAATGTACCAGCGTAGGCATCCGAAAGCGAGAACCTGCGGAAGGCGTTGACCGTGTAGAATGCGCTGGCCATGGTGGTGGTCATGAGCAGCGCATCTGCCACAAGGAACCTGCGGTAGGAACTCTGTTGCCGCAGCATCTGAGGTAACTGCGTCAGGTAGTTGCGGGAAGAGAGTGGTGCAGCGCGAGGAGAATCCTCGGTCTCCTTTAGCAGAACCAAGAAGACATAAGAGCACATCATCACCACGAAGGCAAGGAAGAAGAGGAGCGCAAAGTTCTGCGGAAAAGGCAGGTGCCTCAGCACCGTCGCAACGACCCCACCGCCCACCATCCCCAGACCCGCACCCAGCACCTGCCGCGTGGCAAAGAGTCGCCCCCGGAGGCCCACCGGCGTGAGTTTGGCGACCAGGTCAAACCATCCGGGAAGATTGATGCTGCCGGGCC
>JBBIKH010000329.1:0-797 GCA_037445575.1 bacterium | reverse complement strand
GGCCACAAAGTAGGAAGTTGCGGGCATCAATAGCCAGGGCATCCGTTGAACGAATGCTGTTGGCAGCATGAAGCTCTTCTTCCGCGTCAAGCGCTGCACATGGTTGGCGACCAGGACCTGGGGGAGATTGAATCCCACCGTCCAGACAACGGGGATAAGCCCCACCGTCACGTTGCTGCCACCCAGGTTTCGTACTAACAGCGGGATCACTGTGGGAAGCGAAACGAAACTCATGGCAAATGAAAACAACGCACCGTCGCAAACGTTTGCCACGAAGTTGTGCCGTACCAGCCTCGCGTTCTCGTCCAGGGCCGCCTGGCGAAGTGTCTCACGCACGGTAGACCTTGACCTCCCTCGGCGCAAGTTCGATCCGGGCAAGAGTGCCTCCGCCAACCTGTTCAAGGTGGAGAGTCTCACCGCTAAACTGTTCCACCATGCGGTCGAGCTTGTCCCACGGTAGCTGCACAGAGGCAGCAGCAGCGATGGGTTCCAGACTCTGCACGATGAGCATTACCTGGCCCTTGGGGGCAAAGAGTGCGTCCACACGAATTTTTCTGCTGCCCAAGACCTGCGGCCGCGGTATCCGCGCCCCCCATTCCACGAGGCTGGCAATAAACTCTCCGTTGCCATCGAAACGCTGGCGGTGATACGGCAAGCCAACGTATGAGCCGATGAGAATTGCTTTACCTTTGCCGTACTGTGCACAGGTGACAGCCGGTTCTCCGGTTGAAAACCGTCCCAGCACATCGGCGCCCTGGGGCACAAGCGCTTCCTTCACGATCGCTCCAATAACGTGG
>JBBIKH010000328.1:0-2526 GCA_037445575.1 bacterium | reverse complement strand
TCCCGCCAGCCAGCGCCCGGAACCAGTAGCGCATCATTCCCCGAAACGCCGGCGCTCGTAACTCCGGTGCGCCGTGCGGGTTTGCGCCGCCCATAAACAGCGGCGTCACTGTCTCCAATATCAATCGTAACTCATGCATGCATCATCCCTCCGTTTCTTTTGTCTCTATGCATTACACACCTCAGTTGCGTCTTGCGCATCCCCACCGCTTCCCATTCTGCATAGTAACCCGTTCCTACTTCCCACCCCCTTTCAGCGCAAAGTACGGCGCCAGTTCCGCGATCAGCACGCTGCGCTCCGGCGCGCGCTCCGGGAAGCCCAGCCGCTCACCCAACTTGGCGTAGGCCTGGGTCAATTGATTGGCCACCGTCTGCTCGCTCTTGTGCAGCCGGCGGGCAATCGTGGCATTGTCCAGCCCTTTGCAGGCCAGTTCGACGACCTCGCGCTCGGCCCGTGTCAGCCAATGCTCAACGAACTCTCGTCGGCGACGCATGGCCTCGCTGCAGGCCAGCATCTCCTGGCGGCGGATCGCCTCGACCGGGTCGTCCATGTTGCCCAATGCCGCCAACAGCGCCGCCGAATCGGTCCAGCGCAGCACCGGCACCGGCACGAGCCAGGCGTGGTCCTCCGGGCGCAGGTGCATGCGCTTCTCGCCGCCCGGCTGCCAGCCCTCGCTCATCAGGTGCCATACCCGGTCGTCCGGCCCGAAAAGCAGTTGTGCCACGACCATCGCCATTACTCCCATCACCTTGCGCCCGCCGGAGATGCACAGATGAACGATCCGCCCCTGGCGCTTGGCATCGCGCACCTCGTGGTAGAGTGTCTTCAACAGGGCGGATACGTCCTCCCCGGTGCGAAAGTCCTCCACTGCGCCGTCCGGCCCGATCACCGGCGCCGTGCGCAGCGTGACAGCGGGATAGACTGCCCCGTCGAATTCGCCGGCCAGGCGCGCCATGGCTGCCTGTACGATGTCGGCAGCGGTGTACACGACCACGACCTGATCAATGCAATAGCCCTCCGCCAGTAACTTGTCCAGGACAATCGTGACAACCTCTGGTTCACTGCCCAGTGTAGCGATGAGCGTCTGCAACGGCACCCTTGTTCGTCTCGTCGGTGTCATGAGAGCCCCTGGATACACCTCAAAACGCCAACACGCCTCTGCTCTCACGTGCTCCGGCACCATCCCGCCCACTCTGAATCTCATCCCGATTCCCTGTTCTCCATTCTATCCTGTACATCCCATTCCCCTTCACCGCGTCCTTCCCCACGTGGGTGAACTGGCCCCAGACCAGGTAGGGCCAGAAGGGCGACCAGTCTTGCGCCTGCAACGTGACGTACCCCATCAAGCCGGAGGTGGGGGACTCCGCCTGACGGCGGCTAGAGTAACTCCGCAGTTCTTCCCAGCGCAAGCGATTCTCGACCACCCGGACCTCCTCTGCAGCGGCGATCAACCCCTTGGGATCGTCGAAGAGCAGGGGGGTGTCGCAAAAAGCCCTGCTGAGCGCCTCTAGCCGGTCCATCAGCCGCTGGAAAAGACTCCGAAAGCGAAAATCTTCCGGTTTGACTAAATGGGCACGCTCGACAAGGCGCGTCGGCGTCAAGAGGCGGAGGCGAGCTTTCCCTCGCGGCACCTTCAGGTGGAGGACTTGGGCATGCGTAACCGGCACGTCCGGCACACGCACCACGTTGTCTCCAGAGGTCATCACTCTCTGCCGCTCGCCGGTGAGGGGGTTTTCCGCCCAGGCCTCGCGCACGGCGAGGGTGCCCCGGCGCCACTGGCCGTTGGCGCGCTGTACGCGACGGCCCAACCCGCCGCGCTCGAATTCTTTCACCGCCAGGACAATGTAGGGGAAGAGCTGCACGGCCTGGGCGTAGAGTGTGAGGCCAAACTCCAGGGTCTCCCCCGGTTCGTACCGGAAGAAGAGTCGGTCCTCACACTCAGTTGGGTGGCCGCTACCGGGCAAGGGCGGCTGAATGGTGAACGGACGGGGCAGATCCCTCCCGCGGCTGCTGTTGGGGTCCATAGTGCTGACCAGGAAGGCCACCGGGCACGTCGCGACCAGGGGGCACAGGGCGCACTCCTCTGCCTCCCGGTTCATGCAGAAGCGGTTGCGCAGGGCATGGAAGAGCGCGCCGCGGATGGCCGAGCCCTGGTGCTCGTTCAGCAGAATCGGAGCTTGCACCTCACATATGAAATGTACTCGGTGAGCGGTAAAGTTGTGCACCCTTCAACTCCCAGTTACCATGAAAGCAGATTTCGGCGTCGCCCGCATGGCAGAGTGCCCCCTCCCAGCGCAGGGTGGTGGCCCAGACTGCAGAAGTACGGAGCAACGTCCATTTTCATCTCCTCACCCGGCAGACGCCCCTTGCATTACACTCGTTCGTAGTAGCTGAATCCCTTGCTGGACCGAACGAGACGATAGGGCAGCACAACGCTCTTGCGCACCCGGTCTTTCCCTAACACGATCTTCTCGTCGGTGTAGATGTTGGCCTTGGCGAAGGTGAGACTCTCTCCCCAGTCGTCCA
>JBBIKH010000327.1:0-2550 GCA_037445575.1 bacterium | reverse complement strand
GGACTCGGGTCGTTGAGGCGACCAAGATCGTTGAGCAGACCAAGGTCGTCGAAAAGGTCGTGACCGCAACCCCTCCACCCTCACCAACTAAGCCACCGCCTACGCCGACGCCAGTGCCTCAGCCAGCTTCTGTACTCAAGTTGGTGGAGAAGGTGGATGACTACACTGTCCGCTTCACTTTCCTCAGGCCGCACGCGCCGTTCTTGGCGCAGTTGGCTTCGGCTATGATGCCCATGGTTAGCCCCGCGGCTGTTATGAAGTACAAGGAGAACAGCTTCAAGAATCCAGTGGGCACGGGCCCCATGAAGTTCGTCGAGTGGAAGCCCGAGGATACGATTACCATCGTGCGCAACGACGCCTACTGGGGCGCAAAGGCTAAACTCCAGAAGATGGTTTTCCGCGTCATCAAGGAAGACACGGCGCGGCTCTTGGAACTCCAGGCAGGCACTATTGACGGTGCGGACAGCATCCGGCCCGATGACATTCCCGTGGTCAAGGCTGATCCCAAACTGGCGCTGTACGTGCGCCCAGCCTTCACCATTGGCTACCTGGGGATGAACACCGACCGCGAACCATTCAGCAAGCTGGAAGTGCGCCAGGCTATCAACCACGCCATTGACAAGAAGGCAATCGTCAAGGCTATCGCTCCGGAAACTGGTCAGCCAGCCAAACAGTACCTGCCACCATTGATGTGGGGCTACAACGATGCTGTCGTGGATTACGAGTTCAATCCTACCAAGGCTAAGGAATTGCTCGCCAAGGCTGGCTACCCCAAGGGCTTTGAAGTGTACTTGTGGTATCTGCCCGTGCGGCGGTCGTACTTCCCCGAAGCCAAGTTGATCGCCGAGATCATCCAGAAGCAACTCCAAGGGATCGGTCTCACGGTCCGCTTGGTAACCTACGACTGGGGCACCTACCTGTACAAGATCCGCCACGACGAGGCTGACCTATGGATGCTGGGCTGGATGTCCGATTTCGGCGATCCGGACAACAACCTCTTCACCTTCTTCAGCGGCTCCACTGATAGCTGGGCCAAGGGACCACCGGACAGGGAACTGTACGACCTGTTGGTCAAGGCCCGGGCTGAGCCAGACGTCGCCAAGCGCACCGAGATGTACAAGAAAGCCAACCAGCGCACTCACGACATCGCTCTGGGTGTGCCTGTGATGCACAACGCCGGCGCCTTCGCCGCCAAGAAGGATGTCAAGGGCATTGTCCCTGATCCCTTCTATCTGGAGAATTGGTGGAACCTCGAGACCCCCACCGGCACCTTTATCTGGTGACGGGCTGGCGACGCCGTGGGTCTGGATGCCTGGGATGAGACCGACGGCGAGTCCTTCATGGTCACCAACCAGATCTTCGAGGGTCTATACGCCCGCAAGCAAGGCGCGACCGACATCGTGCCGATGCTCGCTGACGGAATGCCGCAGGTCTCGGCGGATGGTCTGGTGTGGACGATCAAGCTCAAGAAGGGCATCAAGTTCCATGACGGAACCGACTTTAACGCCGACGCCGTGGTCTTCAACATCGAACGGGCTTGGGATCCCAACCATCCCTATCGCAAGACTGCCCACACCAACGAGTATGTTTACTTCGCTGATTTCTTCGGCGGCTTCAAAGGGGAAATGCGGTGATTCCTATGTGCAGGGGGGAACTCTCCCCCCCTGCACCGAGTAGACACATGGAAAGGACAGCAGCTTGACTCGTTACATTGTGCAGCGTCTCCTGTGGTTGGTCCTCGTCCTGTTGGGGATTTCGGTCATAACCTTCGCCATGCTACACGTGGTGCCGGGTGGACCGTCCGAGGTTATGCTGGGGGAACATGCCACAGACGAGGCAGTGGCTCGTTTCAGGAAAGCCTACGGTCTCGATGATCCCCTACCGGTGCAGTACATTCGCTATGTGAGCAAAATCGTCCAGGGAGACCTGGGGCGCTCCGTGCGCACCAATTTTCTAGTTACCGAAGAACTGGCTATGCGTTTCCCGGCTACAGTAGAACTGACCTTCGGGGCCATGTTTGTAGCCCTCCTGATCGGTATTCCCGCCGGCATCCTTGCCGCTTACCGCCACAATTCATTTTTCGATTTGACCACCATGGTCGGGGCCCTAATCGGGGTGTCTATGCCCGTGTTTTGGTTGGGCTTGCTGCTGAGTTATATCTTCGGTTTCTGGCTGCAGTTGCTTCCCCCTTCCGCCCGTCTGACGGTAGGAGTTCAACTGCCTACCATTGCCCAAGTCTACAACCTGCACGCAACCGTCGCCGGCCCCATAGGTGACAAAATTATCGCCTTCACTGATTTCCTCTCCAATTTCTATGTGTTCACCGCCCTAGTCACTGGCAACTGGACCGCCCTGGTAGATGTTCTCAAACATCTCATCCTGCCCTCTATGGCTTTGGGCACCATTCCGATGGCCTATATTGCCCGCATGACCCGCTCTAGCCTCCTGGAAGTGCTGGGGCAGGACTACATCCGCACTGCCAGAGCCAAGGGTCTGAAGGAACGCGTAGTAATACTGGTGCACGCTCTGAAGAATGCCTTCCTATCGGTG
>JBBIKH010000326.1:0-2552 GCA_037445575.1 bacterium | reverse complement strand
AGTAGAAGGGCCTCCCACACGATGCCACTGAAGCTCATGAAGCTTTCGCATGAGGGCTGCAGCGTGCCGTCGGGGTTCACCAGCCGAGGCCCCACTGCCCCAGCCGCCGGCCGCTCACGCAAGAACTCAAGACAGTGGCGAAGCGCACCCGGCTTCAATTCGGTGTCCGAGTTGAGCAACAAGAGGTATTCCCCCTGCGCGATCGCCAAGCCCTGGTTCACCGCCCTGGCAAAGCCCACGTTTGCCTGGTTCCGCAGCAGCCGTACCTGCGGGAACTGAGAGCCAACTACGGTAACGCTGTCATCCGTAGAGGCGTTGTCGACTACGATCACCTCCGTCCGAATGCCGTTGGCGGTGGCAAAAATGGAACGGAGGCATGCCTCTAGCAGGGCACGGGTATTGTAGTTGGGGATGACTATGGACAGTTCGGGTGTCATGCCGTGGCTGGATTTACCCGCGCTTGTTCAACAAGTGCGTGAGCAACAAGAACGCTGCAACCGCCCGCCGCTTCCCCGGCGGAACAGAAAACGGGACGATCGCGCCCATCAGGAAGACCACAACAGGAACCATCAGGCCCGCTCCCGCAAAGTCCTCTGGCGGCAGCATTGGTCTATGAGGGCGCCGACAAAGAGCGACAGACCCAAGCTGATGACCCAATACCCCGCTCTGGTTGCCTGGTAAAGGTACGAAAACGCTACAACCACGTACAGGTGCGCAAGCCAGGCCAGAGTGCTCACCTTTGGCTCTCGTTTGGCTTTAAACCAGAGGGCAGTGCAAAGCATTCCTAATAGGTACGGGCCAAACAGCACCCCTGGCAGACCAAAGTCGGCGTGCAGCTCGCGCAGATAGGTAGCCGTGTTAGAAGGAAACGGAATCGGGTAGAACCTTTGATAGTCGGGCACATCGTCGGCAATGCCGAAGCGCGCCAAGATGCGGAAGACGGGAGCAAAGGTGTTCGAGCCTGGGAACGGGTGTTCGCCCCCTGCCTTCCAATAGGCGTTGAGGACGGCTGGATGCGAGCTCACGTACATGTACAAAGATGGGGTGATGATGAAATTGCGTTCCAGTCTTGTGAGCCTCCGGGAGGCGCCATAGAAGCGCTCGAAGGTACCACGGAATCCACGGACGAACTCGGCAGCGGCCAGAAACACGGCCAGCACCAGGACTAGGCCCACTATCCGCTTCCAGCGAGCAACAGGTACCCGTTCTTTTGGAGACCCTCCCTCCAGACGACCGAGGAAATAGGCACTGAGAAAGAGCACGATGCCGTTGAGCATCTTGGCCCTGCCCACGAGGGCAATGTCGCCGATGATGATCACTATCAGCGGCAGCAGTGCGATGGGCTTGATCCTTCCGGCTCGGGCGCTGTACACTCCCGCCAGGAAAACGCCCGCAAGGGCGAAGGAGTCCACATAGGGGATCATGCCCGGCAGCTCGTCGCTCACCCGCATCCGGTAGATGAGGTTGCCGCGCACGATGACCATGGCCACACTGCCAAAGCGCGAAATCAGCACCGACCAGTGCTGCAGCGCTCCTGCCAGGCCGATGGCCGACAGGAGCACAATGGCCACAACCAGCAGCTTCCGCTCGAGTTTGACTGCCCGCGCCTTTGACAGGGCCACACCTGCGTCAGCAGGGAGGCCTAAGGCCGCCCTGGCCAAGGGAACGAAGCAGGCTCCTGCGGCGAAAGCCGCCCAGCCATAGATAATGAGCAGCCACACCTCGACGCTCATCGGCTTGTAGTTGATGAGGCGCAAAGAAAACGCAGCCATCCCCACACCCCAGATCAACGAATAGAGCGCAAGGTGATTGAACCAGCGACTCAGCAGAGCTCGGCTGAGCACGATTCCGAAAAACGCGCAGACGAGAAGCAGCACCGGCGCAAGCCCGCCCATCGCCTCACCCCACCTCAGTACCGGTGCGGGGGACCACCTCGCCGGTCCTTTGCAAATAGAACACCGCCGAGTCGCCCTGCCCCTGCGCATTGAGCGTCTTGGCCTTGGCACGGAAGCGCGCAATGTCGCCCTTGCTGAAGATCGATCCTCGCGGATTGACCGCGTATGAATTGGGGGCCATTAGCGGGATACCGCGCTCGTATTGCTCGCTCCCCCAAAACTGGAATTCGGTGGAATCGAACAGAACTTTGGCCAGCGTCCAGCCTGTCTTTTCGGCAAGCAGCTGCATACCTTTCCGGCAATAGATGAAGAGGTGGCGTGGGGCATCAAGCTGCACCCAGCGCACTCCATACCGCTCCCACGCGTAACATGGGATGACGGGCATACGCAGAATACAAGTCCCTCCTGGCGGTACCAAACGTGCCACGTGCTGCAATGCCCCAAGAGGGTCTGCCACATGTTCAAACGAGTGATGAAACATCACCACGTCCCACGTCCCCTCCACCTCGTCGAGCGCCTCCCGCCTCCCCAGGAGGCCATTGGCATAGTGAATATCCTCCTCCAGGGAGGGGTCTATTCCTAATAGATGGCGAAACCCCCGTTCCCGAAGCCGGTAGAGCAGCGCCCCTGAGCCACAGCCAACGTCCAGTATGCGAG
>JBBIKH010000325.1:0-2564 GCA_037445575.1 bacterium | reverse complement strand
CGAGTACTGCGTCACCGAGGTCAAGCGCGCGGTCACCGGCAACTGCCTGTCTTCAAAGGAGCAGGTGCGCTACATGTTGAGCAAGCTGCTGGGCTTGCGAGAAGTACCGCGCATCTACGACGCAGTGGATGCTTTGGCGGTGGCTCTTTGCCACGCCCAACGTTGTGCTCTGAATGTAACCCGCGAGGGGTAAGTGGAGTGCTGGAATCAAGAGCTCATCAATGGCACGGTGCGGTCCGTGCTGGGGTGAACTCTGAGGCAAGGTGCTTACGCAGGGATGATCGCCTACCTAAAGGGCACACTTGTGCACAAGACTCCGACGCGCGCCATCGTTGAGGTTGGTGGTGTGGGGTTCAGCGTCGCCATCCCCCTTTCCAGTTTCGAGGCCCTGGGCGAGACCGGGGCTGAGATTTTGCTTCTTACCCACCTGCATGTGCGTGACGACGGCATTGAGCTGTTCGGCTTTGCCACCCCTGAAGAGCGGGAGATGTTTGTGCATCTGCTCTCGGTCACGGGTATCGGACCTCGCCTGGCGCACACTATTCTGTCCGGTTCTTCGGTCAGAGATCTGCGGGGCTATATTGCCAGGGGAGATGTGGAGGCGCTCGCAGGAATTCGCGGAGTCGGCAAAAAGCTTGCCCAACGTTTGGTGGTCGACCTCCGGGAGCGTTTGGCTGAGGAAGAGCGTGCCGTAGGTGCTCCCCCTGGCGGCAGAATACCCGCCGAGGTAATGGAAGACGCCCTTCTGGCCTTGATCTCGCTCGGACACCCCCGTGATGCTGCTCAGAGAACGCTGCAAGCCACGCTTGCGCAACTGAAGCCTGATGAAGCAGTGACTGCCGAAGAACTCGTCAAGCGGGCGCTGCGCAATGTATGAGGTAGCTGCATGACCGCCTTACGCTCCAATGTGGACAGAGCCACCAATCCGGGTCGACTCGATGGAGAGATCGAGTTCGACACCGCGCTCCGTCCCACGTCTTTTGACGAGTTCGTTGGCCAGAAAAAGCTTGTGGACAACTTGCGGGTCTTCATTCAAGCCGCCAAGCAGAGGGGTGAGCCTCTTGACCATTGCCTCTTCTACGGACCACCGGGCTTGGGGAAGACCACCCTGGCGAATATTATCGCCCATGAGATGGGGGTGAACATCCGCTGCACCTCCGGCCCTGCGCTGGAGAGGCCCTTGGATCTTGTGGGGCTCCTCAGCAGGCTGGAGGAGCGCGATATTCTGTTCATCGACGAGGTGCATCGCCTCAATCGCGTGGTGGAGGAGTACCTCTATCCTGCGCTTGAGGAGTATCAGATCGATATCATCATTGACAAGGGTCCAAACGCGCGTTCGGTGAGGGTAAAGCTGCCTCCGTTTACCATGATCGGCGCGACCACCCGCGCTGGCTTGCTCACCTCGCCGCTGCGTTCACGCTTCGGGGTGACAAACCGCCTGGACTACTACAAGCCGGAGGAGTTGTTCCTGATCATCAAGCGCTCGGCCCGCATCTTGGAGATAGGCCTAGACGAAGAGGCAGGGATGGAGATTGCAAGGCGGTCGCGCGGCACGCCGCGGGTGGCCAACCGCCTGCTGCGCCGGGTGCGCGATTTTGCGCAAGTGGAGGGGCTGTCGCGCATCACTTTGGCAGTGACCCTGGATGCCCTCCGCCGACTTGAGGTGGACGAGCTGGGCCTGGACGAGATGGACAAGCGCATCATTTGCACGGTCATCGAAAAGTTTCGCGGTGGCCCGGTGGGACTGAACACCTTGGCCGTGGCAG
Organism: bacterium; assembly: GCA_037445575.1. Lineage (GTDB taxonomy): Bacteria > Zhuqueibacterota > Zhuqueibacteria > JANLFK01 > Oleimicrobiaceae > Oleimicrobium. The sequence continues at coordinate 798 of JBBIKH010000325.1, read as the reverse complement.
TGGGTGAGGACGGTGAGACGATCGAAGAGGTGTATGAGCCCTACTTGGTGCAGGAAGGATTCATCGATCGCACACCCCGCGGGAGGGCTGCCACCGAACGCGCCTTTGCGCATTTTGGTTTCAAACATCCTCAGAGAAAGCAGGAGAGCCTGTTCTAAGAATCCAAGCCTGAGACACAGCGACCGGTCACTTCTGAGGGAGTGAGGCTATGAAGCTGGCAGACTTTCAATACAACCTACCGGAGAAGCTCATTGCTCAGTACCCGGCAAAACGGCGTGACCAGGCCCGCCTGATGATCGTCAATCGCGAAACCGGCGACATTGACGAGGCGCTGTTCAGCGATGTGGTGGATTATATGAGCGAAGGGGATTGCCTGGTCATCAACGAGACAAAGGTGTTCCCGGCACGGCTCCTCGGGACCAAAGACCGCACCGACGCTCAGGTTGAGATATTTCTCCTTCGTGAGTTGGAACCCAGCCTATGGGAAGTGCTGGTCAAGCCGGCGCGCAAAGTGCGCATTGGCAACCGCCTCACCGTAGGCAAGGAGCTTATGTGCGACGTGATCGATAACACGGTGTCTGGGGGACGTGTGGTGCGTTTTCACTACGAGGGCGACTTTTACGCCATCGTGGAACGGATTGGCAAGTCGCCCCTGCCGCCATATATCAAGCGGGAGCCGGAGCCCATGGACAAGGAGCGCTACCAGACGGTCTATGCGAAGACACGCGGCGCGGTGGCGGCACCTACTGCGGGCCTGCACTTCACGAAGGAGCTGTTGAAAAAGATTGAGAAGAAGGG
>JBBIKH010000324.1:0-2570 GCA_037445575.1 bacterium | reverse complement strand
AGGCAGTGCTGCAGCAGGAGGCAGAGCCGGTAATGCAGAGCACGGCACAGGTGCAGGAGATCGTGGATGCTGCCCGCCGTTTGGACCAGCACCGAGTAGAGAGGACGGCAGAGCTCTCCGCGCGATTGGGTCTGGAGACGAAGCAGCCCACGCTGTCGCAGATTATCCCCTTGGTGGAAGGGCAGTACGCCGAACGGCTTCGGGAGCTGCGGGAGATGCTCCTGTCGCTGACGCAGAGGGTGCAAGAGACAAACCTGCGCAATAAGAAACTCCTCAACCGCGCGCTACAGACGGTGACCAAGAGCATGCGACTGCTCACCGGGCAGAAAGGACTGTACGACGAAAAGGGACGCGAGCAGGCAGTCACCACGGAGCTTTTCACCATCAACATGTGACACAGGCGCAATCGATGGTCAGAATCAGTGATCTGCTCAACATTGCCCGGCGGGGTCTCCAGGCGCAAAGCCACGCGCTGCAGGTGACCAGCCACAACATCGCCAATGCCAACACTGAGGGCTACTCGCGGCAAAGGGTCGCCATGGCGCCCTCTGCGCCCCTGCGCACACCCGTGGGGATGCTCGGCACCGGCGTTGAGGTGTCGCAGGTGGTGCGTCTGCGCGAGAGCTACTACGACTGGCAGCTACGCCTTGAGTACCAAGAGCTGGGCCGCTGGCAGGAACGCGCCAATGCCCTGGCGGAGGTCGAAGGCCTGCTCAACGAACCCTCCGAGTACGGTCTGGCCGCCACCCTGCAAGGCTTTTGGGACAGTTGGCAGGATCTAGCCAACAATCCTGAAGAGTCATCGGCTCGCCAGGAAGTGCGATACTGGGGTCAGCGGCTGGTTGCGGCCTTCTACGGCCTGGACCGTGGGCTTATCGAGGTGCAGCAGGGTCTGGACGAACAGGTGGGGCTGCTCATCAACCAGATCAACGAGCTGGGCCGGCAGATTGCAGAGCTCAATGTGCAGATCAGTCAGGCCGAGGCCAGCGGCGTCCAGGCTAACGATTTCCGCGATCGCCGCGACCTGCTGCTCAACGAGCTCAGCCGGTTGGTTGATATCCAGGTGATGGAGATGCCCTCCGGCATGGTCAACATCACCGTAGGCGGGGAGACCCTTGTTGCCGGTGACAAGGTGCGTACCATCGAGGTGACGACGACCACGGTGGAGGGAGTAGTTGTCCACAGCCCCAGGTGGGGAGTCAACGGCAGAGAGGTCGTCATACGGGGCGGACGTGTTGGCGGCATGCTGGAGATGATCAACGACCTCATCCCGCAGTACCGCACGCGATTGGACACGCTGGCAGCAGCGGTCGCTACAGAGGTCAACCGGCTGCACCAGAGCGGATATGCGCCGGACGGTTCATCGGGAATACCGTTCTTCGACCCGAACACCAGCGGCGCTGGTGACATCGCTCTCCATCCGGCGGTGATCAACAGTCTCAATGCCATCGCCGCCTCACAGGATGGTACCGGCGCTAACGGCGACATTGCCCTCCAGATCAGCCGCCTTAAGGATGAGCTCTGCATAAACGACGCCTCCGAGAGCATCAATAGCTTCTTCCGACGCACCATCGCCGCCCTGGGCCTGGACGTACAGGCGGCACACAGCAGTGTGGAGAATATCAGCCAGTTCGTGCAACAACTGGAGAACAGGCAAGAGTCCGTTTCCGGAGTGTCGCTGGACGAGGAGATGGCCAATTTGATCGCGTTCCAGCGTGCCTATCAGGCATCGGCACGGGTGGTGAACGTGGTGGACGAACTGATGCAAACCGTCCTCCAGATGATTTGACCAGGCGGGAGCCCACATGCGCATTACCAACAAGATGCTTGTCAACAACCTCCTCGCGGAATTGCAGCGCTCGTTGCGGGGTACCGGTCTCCGCGAGGAGCAAATCGCCACCGGCCAACGCATCAACCGGCCGTCCGATGACCCTTCCGGCGTGGCGCGGGTGCTGAGCCTCAAGGATGCCATAGCCGACAACAGCCGCTTCCTCAAGAACGTCGAAGATGGGCGACACTGGCTCACCGTGACCGAAGCAGCATTGGCGGACTCGGTGGAAATCCTTGGCCAACTGCGAAACAAAGTGTTGCAGGCGAAAAACGACACTTTGACCATGGAAGAGCGGCGCACCATGGCAAGGTGGGCTGCGGACTATTTGCGCCAACTCGTGCAAGTCGCAAACCGCCAGGAACAAGGCAGGTACGTGTTCGGTGGCACCCAGATAGCCGCTGCCCCTTACTCACTCACCGACCAGGTTGAGGAGGAGGCGTTCGCAGCCCACCTGAATGTGCCGGTGGAGGTGGACTACACTGAGCTGGCCGAGGGGACGGTGGTCGTCACCGACGGCGCTGGTAGCACGTTCGTGGAAGGGGTCGACTACCTGGTGGACTATGAGAAAGGAACGATCACCGCCCTGGCTGGTGGCGGGATGAGCGAAGGGGCGACCTACTACGCCTCTTATCAGCTCGCAAGTCCTTTGCGGGTTGCGACGAATGATTCCGGCATCGTGGGAGCATTGAAACGACAGATCGGCGATGGGGCAATTGTCACCGTCAACGTCCTCGGGTCA
>JBBIKH010000323.1:847-2609 GCA_037445575.1 bacterium | reverse complement strand
ACGATTTCGTGCAGGGAGATTACCGGGTGGGGACACCGATCCGTATTTTCGAGTCGGGGATGGAGGCGTGAGACGTGTTGAGTCTCATAAAGTCGTACCTTAAAAGTCTCATAAAGTCGTATCACTTACCGGCTTGACAGTGTGTGCTTCTGACTACCATACTCTCTCCAGAAACAACGCTCTGGAAGGAGTATGAGACGATGCGCACAACAGGTCTGGAAGAACGGGTAGCGATCTGCGCTCTGGCTGAAGCCGGCTACTGTGATACTGTTATTGCCCAACAGCTCGGTTGGAAAGTGAGCACCGTTCGAAAGTGGCGGCGTCGTGGGCAACAGGGAGGACTCCCAGCCTTGACGACGAGGATGGGGCGTCCTGCTGCCGGAGCGATGGGCACCTTCGCACCGGTGGTATCCACAACTCTGCGGATGCTGCGCCAAGCACATCCTGGTTGGGGGCCATTGACATTGCGGGTCGAGTTGGAGGAAGCATGCCCTGATTCCTGCCTGCCGAGCCGTTCGACAATCGCCCGCTGGTTGGCTCAAGAGCGGCTGGCCCGTCCCTATGAGCGCCATCAGGATTTGCCTGCCCCCTCTCTGCCATCGGCGCAGGCACCGCATCAGGAATGGGAGATGGATGCGCGAGGTTATGCCAGAGTGCCACAGGTGGGCGTGGTCACCTTGATCCACCTGAACGACCGGTTCAGCAAGGTCAAGTTGATGAGTTATCCCTGCTGGCTGGGCGAGAAACGGGCCAGTCGCCATCCGACAACGATGGATTATCAGATGGTGTTCCGCTTGACGGCCTGCGAATGGGGATTGCCCGACCGGCTGTACGTTGACAGGGATAGCATCTTCTATGACAACGGCTCGAAATCGCCGTTCCCCACTCGTTTCCACTTGTGGCTTTTGGCCCTGGGCGTCGAGTTGGTTGTCGGCCCCCCAGACCGCCCGACGGAACGCGGCATGACTGAGCGCAGTCATCAAACCTGGGCTGAGCAAGTGGTGGAGGGCCAGTGCTTCGCAGCCTGGGAATTGCTGTATCAGGCATTGCGCCAGCGCCGGGACTTTCTCAATGGGCGGTTGCCGTGTGCCAGCACCGGGGACAAGCCCCCGCTGGTTGCACACCCCGAAGCCCGCCAACCTCGCCGCCTGTACCGCCCAGAGTGGGAAGGCGAGTTGATGGATTTGTCCCGTGTTGACAATTATCTGGCCCAAGGGCGCTGGTTCCGCAGAGCGAGCAACGTGGGAGCAGTCTCCCTGGGAGATCAAACTTACGTCTTGGGCAGAGCGTGGATCAAGAAAGATGTGGAAATTACTTTCGACCCGACCGACCGACACCTGATGTTCTACGCTCCAGAGGGAGAATTGAGAAAGCGCCTGCCGATCAAGGGACTCTCGAAGAACGAGTTGATGGGTGAGTTGGGACCTTTGGTCAATCTGCATGGTTTCCAACTGGCTCTACCATTCACCTGGAACGAGTGGAGGGTGTTACAACTTTGTGAGACATTGGGTGATACGACTTAATGAGACTTAACACCCTTCATTTATGTTAACGGCCCGCCGTATGGCAGCAGGCAGCGTAATCTGGTCGTGATGGGTTACTTTGGTCAGGGATGCAGACACCGTGCTTATTGCGACCTCCTATCTACTAAATCAGGAATATCATACATCCCTGGCTGGAAATGTCAACTCAACAGCCGTTGCGTGAGGCGCGCGAGGGACTCGCGCATCAGATGGACGGTATTGTTGAAATCGTCCAGGCT
>JBBIKH010000323.1:0-776 GCA_037445575.1 bacterium | reverse complement strand
TCCCTGCCGGGTCTGATGAATGGCCCCGGAATCGGTGCCGCCGACGCCGGGCTGCTTGAACTGGTAGGGGATGCCGAGTTCCTCGGCGGTGCTGGTGAGGAGCCGCACCAGCCGCCGGTCGGCGATGAAGGAGCGATCCATCACCGTAATCGCCGGCCCCTTGCCCAGTTCCGACGTGGGGCTGATGTCCTTGTCCTTGGGGATGTCGTCGGCGACGGTGCCTTCCAGCGCGAAGGCGCAATCGGGGGCGATGGCGTAGGCGGCGACCTGCGCCCCGCGCAGTCCCACCTCCTCCTGCACGGTGAAGGTGGCGTGGAGATCGCAACGGAAGCGCGCGCCGCGCACAAGGTCCACCAGCACCGCGCACCCCGCGCGGTCGTCGAACGCCTTGCCGCTGACGGTGGGCCCCAGTTCGCGGAAGCGCGTGGCGAAGGCGATGGTGGTGCCCAAGGGGGCCAACTTTTTGGCCTCGTCCTTGTGATTGGCCCCAACGTCCACCACCAGGTCCTCGATCTGGAGCACCTTTTCGGCCTCGTCTCCATTCACCAGGTGAATCGGCTTGACGCCGATGACGCCGGGGATGCGTTCCGGGCCGACCTGGACTGCGGTGCCGGGCAGCAGGCGGGGGTCAATGCCGCCGACGGCATCCACGCGCAGAAAGCCATCGCCATCGTGGCCGACGACCATCAGGCCGATCTCGTCCATATGGGCGGAGAGCATCACACGGAGGCGGTCGCGGCCCGTGCCGCGCTTGAAGGCCAGGATGTTGCCCAGGG
>JBBIKH010000322.1:0-2625 GCA_037445575.1 bacterium | reverse complement strand
AATGCAGGCGTGGTCCTATACCGCTTCCTCACTGACAGTGGCCTCCTGAAGCGTTTGACTACCGGCCAGACGGTGGAGGCGGATGTACAACTGCTGAACATCGCCCGCTTTTTCGACATCGTCCGCAGCTTCTGCGCTATGGCCACCGACGACCGAGTGCAGGAGTTTGTGGCCCACCTGGATGCCCTCATCCAGGCGGGCGACGACCCACCTACAGCACAAGCCGACTGGGACCTGGACGCCGTCAACGTCATGACCGTGCACAAGGCCAAGGGGCTCGAGTTCCGCGTGGTGTTCTTGGTTGGACTGGTGCAGGACCATTTCCCCACCAGAGCGCGCTCGGAGCTTCTGCCGCTGCCCAAGGAGCTGGTCAAGGACGTCGTGCCAGAGGACGATGTCCACCTACAAGAGGAACGGCGCCTGTTCTTTGTCGGCATGACGCGCGCCCGGGAGGAGCTCTACCTGACCAGCGCCCGGGACTATGGCGGCAAGCGGCCCCGCAAGGTGAGCCAGTTCGTCCTGGAGGCGTTGGACACAGTCCGCGCCGACGAGAGCTTCAAGCGTTCTTCTGCCCTTGAGGTCATTGAGCGACATGCACCGCCAGCACAGGCTGTCCCCGACCTGTCGGCGGCCATTCCCGAACACCAGATCCTTACCGTCACCCAACATGAGGTCGACGACTACGTCACGTGCCCCCTCAAGTACAAGTTCGTTCACGTGCTGCGGGTGCCACTTCTGCCGCATCACACCATCGTGTACGGACAGGCAATCCACAAGGCCATTGAGGAGTACCACCGTCGCAAAGTGGCAGGCCACCCCGTGACGTTGGCGGACCTCCATCAGGTGTTCCGCGGGGCGTGGAGCAACCAAGGCTTTATCTCCCGTGAGCATGAGGAGCTGCGCTTCGCCGCAGGACTGAAAGCGCTGGAGCTTTTCTTCCAACAAGAAGAACAGAGCGGATACACTCCTGCCTTGGTGGAACAGGACTTTAGCTTTGTGCTTGACAACAATCGAGTTGTTGGCCGGTGGGACCGTGTGGATGTCAGGGACGGTGCTGTTTACATCGTCGATTTCAAATCCTCCGCAGTCCAGGAGCAGGACAAGGCTAATGAGGAGGCAAGGAAGAACCTCCAGCTGTCCATCTATGCTCTTGGCTACCGCGAGGCGTATGGTCGCACCCCCGATTACGTTGAGCTACGATTTGTTGAAAGCGGCCTTACTGGGCGAGCAGCCGTGACCGACCGGCTGTTGGCCAGGGCTGCGGAGAACATCAAGGTTGCGGCGAACGGCATCAGACGGCGCCTTTTTTCACCCAAACCAGACGCGTATACCTGCCCCTACTGCGCCTTCAATCAGGTATGTCCGGCCACTGCAAGCAACTACAGCGTCGAAGAGTGAGCCCCATGTCCCTGTCCTCTCTTCTGTTGTTCCTTGTTATGACCCTGATGGTGATCGCCACCCTTGGCATCATGCACGCCCGGCAGGAGCGGCGCTGGCGGGAGTTCGAACGCCGGCAACAGGACGCCCCGGCCCTGAGCGTGCTCACCCAATGGCTGCAGGACATGCGCGGTAGTTTGGAACGAAGCACCGCGCTTGTGCAGCAACAGATGCAGGCCACCCAACGGAGCATTGCTGATCGCCTGGACGCAGCTGCCCACGCCCTGAGCATGGTGCATCGCGACCTGGGCCAGATGCAAGAAATAGGTCGCCAGATGCGCGAGTTCCAGGACTTTTTCCGCTCCCCAAAGCTGCGGGGAAACATCGGTGAGCAGGTGCTGCGCGAGCTCCTGGAGCAGGTGCTGCCGCGCGCCTGTTTCCGCCTGCAGCACCGCTACGCCAGCGGACAGGTGGTGGACGCGGTGGTGGTCAGTGACAAGGGCCTCATCCCCATTGACGCCAAGTTTCCACTGGAGGACTATCGGCAGATCAGAGCAGCCCAGACAGAAGAGGAGCGCACCGTCTGCCTGCGCAACTTTGTCCGCACCATCAAGCGACACATCGACACTATTAGCGAGAAGTACATTGCCCCGGCGGAGGGCACGGTGGATTTTGCCCTCATGTACGTGCCATCCGAGGCGGTGTACTATGAGATCGTCGCCGGGGACCATGCGCTGCTGGCGCACGCGCAACAACGGCGGGTGGTGGTGGTTTCACCAAACAGCTTCTACCTCTTCCTTCATGTGGTCCTGATGGGCCTTGAAGGGCAACGCATCGAGGAGACGGCAAAGCGCATCCTCCAAGCGCTCGATGCATTGCGCCAGGATGCCGGACGCCTAGGCGAGGACCTGCGGCTGCTCAACACCCACGTCAACAACGCGCGCACCGCCCTGGAACGCGTCAACAGCGACGTGGTGCAGCTCACGGGCAAGATCGAAGGGATGCGGCAACTGCACACGAACGCCGACGAGGCCCGCGGCAAGCTTCCCCCCACCAGCAGTGAACCTTCCTAACACAGAAAAGGCCCGCCTGGAAAGGCGGGCCTCGAACGTTTCGAACTTGTAAGCGCGGCTAGCGGAACATCGCCTTGATGCTGCCCCAGGTGTGGCGCACGCTGGAGATCTGTGGGGCCACCGACACGACCTTGTCGTAGTAACTGAAACTGCCGTCAAAGTCGACCAGCTTTAG
>JBBIKH010000321.1:0-2642 GCA_037445575.1 bacterium | reverse complement strand
ATATTGTCCGCGGTGCGGCCGACTTTCACGCCCTGTGGCTCGTTAACTCCTGGTTGGGCGAGCACCGCAATTCCAGCAGTCATCTCTACCAAGTCATCCGCGAGGCACGAGGCCTGAACTATGGCGACTACTCCTACATCGAAGCCTTCCCGCGGGGCAGCCGGCTGCAGTTCCCCCCCAGCAATGTGGCTCGCCGCCAGCAGATCTTTCAGGTATGGATCCGACCGGTCCGCAATGAGGCGCGCCACTTTGCGCTCCGAGCAGCCGTCCGGGAACTCCAGAAGCTGGTTGACCAAGGCCTAAGCGAGGAACAGTTCCAACTGACGGCGCAATTCCTGAAAAAGTACTGTCTCCACTTTGCACCCACTACCATCGAGCGCCTGGGCTATGCGTTGGACGATGTGTTCTACGGCCTTGACGAGAGCTTTCTTGATAGCTTTGCGAAGCGCATCGAGGAGTTGACGCCCGAGCAGGCGAACGCGGCAGCACGGCGGCACCTTCAGTACCGCAACATGAAGATCGTCATGGTCACCAAGGACGCAGAGGCCCTCAAGAAGGCTCTGGTAGCCAATGCACCGAGCCCCTTGAAGTATGCGACACCCAAGCCACAAGCAGTCCTGGCGGAAGATAAGGAGATCGCCACCTACCAATTGCCGATCCTGCCCGAGCAGGTCCGCATTGTCAAGGTGGAAGACATGTTCGTGCGCTAGCGTGAGCGAGAGGATACTTTCAGTCGGCTGAATCGGACAAGTAACGGCCACCTAGGCGGCGCATCCTCCGTGCGCGAGAGGGAAAGCGAGTGCGGAGCGGCTACCTCCCGGGCGGACCATGGCAGCACACCAACGCAAGGGAGACACCATGCGCACACCACTCCGGCTCACAACCCGTTTCGCGCGGGCAGCAGCGATGCTTCTGCTTCTGGTAGGGGCGATTCCAGGCCAAGCGCAGACAACGTTCCAGGGATCCGCGAACGTGCTTCTGGGCCTACCACAGGGGAAGTTCAAAGAGAACGCCGCCTCGGTAGGGGGAGCAGCAGGGTTTGATTTCGCCTATTCGCCGTCAACCAGCCCATTTGGCGTGGGAGCAGCCGTCGGCTTTATCATCTACGGCTCAGATACTCGGCGGGAGGTCGTCAAAACCAGCACGGCCGACTTTCCGGTAGACGTCACCACCACCAACGCGATCATCCAGGCGCATCTGTTGGCGCGGGTGCAGCACAAGGGTGGTCCTGTGCGACCCTATTTGGAAGCAGTCTTCGGCCTCAATCACCTCACCACCGACACCAGCATTGAGGAGGCGGAGAGCGGGTGGCACAGCGGTGACGATGATAACCAGATCAGCACCAACAACATGAGCGACACCGCACTCAGTTATGGCGGCGGGGCAGGTGTGATGGTCATGGTCCACCGGGGGAAAAAGGTGAGCAGTTCGGGCAAGGCAAAGCCATGGAACCTCTTGGTGGACACGAGGGTGCGCTACCTTGTGGGTGGCGAGGCCCGCTATCTCAAGAAAGGCTCCATACGCCGGGTGAATGACCAGCTCGTCTACGATAGCAAAGAGTCCGCGACGGACTTGCTGACGGTGCAGCTCGGTGTGACGGTGGAGTTTTGATCGGCACCAGCCGGCCTGCACATGCCACAAGGGCAAGGAATCGTTGGCTGCAAGGAACTGTTGGACAGCTTATAGGAAGAGCGATAGCAGAAAGGCCCCACCGTTTCATGGCGGGGCCTTTTCACAATAGCCGGCTGTAAGTCGGGGCGCCGAGATTTGAACTCGGGACCTCCTGCTCCCAAAGCAGGCGCGCTAGCCGAACTGCGCCACGCCCCGTAGGGTCATTTCTTGTTCCGACGTCTTCGCCGGGGATGCCAATTAGTTGGGAAGCCCCCTACTGCGGGGACCTCCATCCGGCAAGCACCTCTTTTGCCTTTCGCAATGCCTGGCCTCGGTGGCTGACGCTGTGTTTTTGCTCACTGGACATTTCAGCGAAGGTCAACCCCATGGCCGGCACCAGAAAAACGGGATCATAGCCGAAGCCGCCGTCGCCGCGGGGCGACGACGTTATCAGTCCCTCGCATATGCCTTCCACCGTCGCCACACGTTCGCCTTCAGCAACAGCAATGACGCACCTGAACCTGGCAGTGCGCCGCTCTGCTGGGACGCCGGCAAGGTCACGAAGCAGCTTGCGCACATTGTCTGCGTAGGTCGCGCCTGGCCCTGCATAGCGACTGGAACAGACGCCGGGAGCTCCGCCCAGCGCATCCACTTCCAAGGCGGTGTCGTCGGCCAGGGCAACAAGGTCCGTATGGCGCGCAATCGCCACCGCCTTCTTGATGGCGTTGGCCTCCACCGTTGCCCCGTCTTCAACTACCTCCGGCGCATCCGGAAACTGCTCCAGGGAGACGATTTCCCACCCACAATCGGCTAGGACCTGGCGCATCTCCCGCACCTTGTCCAAATTCCTGGTAGCCAATACGAGGGTCTTTCCGCTAAAGGCCACAGCACCACCGCGCTTCCGGCCGACACCGCCGGCTTAGCCCAGAACCTCTTTTTCCGTGCATTTGCAGAGGGGGACAACCCGCTCGGAGAATCGCCACGCGCCGCTCCGTCCCCGCTGCTCACTTTTCACCACCACGTGTGGGACC
>JBBIKH010000320.1:0-2666 GCA_037445575.1 bacterium | reverse complement strand
GGAATCTACCGCATGGGAGCAGGTCTTGGTCCGGCGACCACCTTTCTCTACTCAGGGCCGGCCATCAACGTTTTGGCCATAGTGCTGACGGCCCGCATCCTCGGCCTGAAGCTCGGTGTGGCCAGAGCGGTGGGGGCAATCCTGTTCAGCATTGTCATCGGCTTGCTCATGCACCTCCTCTTTCGCAAGGAGGAGTTGGAAAAGCAAGAGGCGCAGATGTTGCTGCCCACGCCCGAGGCCAGACGGCCCCTATGGCAAACTGCTCTTTTCTTCGCTGCGATGGTGGCTATTCTGGTCTTCGCCAACTGGGGAAAGCCCGCGCAGGCGACAGGGTTTTGGGTGAACGTGTACGCCGTGAAATGGCCAATCACAGGCCTTGCTGCCGCCGGGCTGGGGGTGATGCTTGTCGCCTGGTTCTCACTCGCGTGGTGGACGGTGGCGTTGACAGCGGCAGCAACTTTGGTGGCAAGCATAGTTTTTCCTCACCAGCCGATGATTCCCTTTGCGGTGGGCGTAGTCGGACTTTCCGTCATCAGCAGCCGGGATTGCGGAGAAGCAGGAGAGTGGTTTACAGCAACCTGGGGCTATGCGAAGCAGATCCTGCCGTTGCTGTTTCTCGGTGTGATAATTGCCGGCGCCCTGCTCGGGCGACCTGGGCAGGAGGGCCTGATCCCGTCCCGATGGGTCAGCACCCTTGTGGGTGGGAACTCACTGGCAGCGAACCTGTTCGCGGCAGTAGTGGGCGCTTTCATGTACTTTGCCACCCTCACCGAGGTGCCCATCTTGCAGGGTCTCCTTGGCAACGGTATGGGCCAGGGGCCAGCTTTGGCGCTGCTCCTGGCAGGCCCAGCCCTCTCCTTGCCGAGCATGCTGGTCATCCATAGCGTCATGGGTGCGAAAAAAACCGCGGTTTTCATTGTTCTCGTAGTGGCCATGGCAACGATTACCGGGCTTATCTTCGGAGCTCTGGCCTAGGAAGGCCGGCGAGAAGATGTCGTGGGCGCCCACGGAGCGTTTGAGGGCCCAGTCAACAGTGAGCTCTGGGGAGTCGCGATCGGACACGCTTTGGACGGCGCCCGGCAGGTCGTGGAGGGACTGGGCCGGCAGAGCCTGACGCACACCGCCGGGAGTGGAGGAGGAGATGTCACTGAAGAAGGAGGGGGTGCCTAATGAGCATTGACACGCGCAGCGGAAGCTGGTTGCGCGTCGAAGGCCTGAATTTCGCGGTCGACGGGAGGCCGATTCTGCGTGATCTGAACCTGGAGCTCAGACGAGGGGAAGTTCACAGCATCCTGGGGATGAATGGCACCGGCAAATCAACATTGGCCTACGCCCTTATGGGGCTCAACGGGTACCGGCCACAATCAGGCAGAATTGTCTTCAATGGAGAGGAGATAACCCACCTGCCCGTTTCAGAGCGCGCCAAGAGAGGTATCACGCTGGCGTGGCAAGAGCCGGCTCGGTTTGAGGGTCTCAGCGTGGCAGACTATCTGCGGCTCAGCGGCCGTGCCAACGCTACCGGGCTCGATCCTGCTGAGTGTCTGCGCATGGTCGGTCTGAACCCAGGGCGATACCTCTCGCGCATGGTGGACGCCACCCTCAGCGGCGGGGAGCGCAAGCGTATCGAGCTGGCCTCGGTGCTGGCCATGCAGCCCAAACTGGTGATCTTGGATGAGCCGGATTCCGGCATCGATGCCTTGTCCATTGACTACATTGTAGACGACATTCGCGCCTTCGTCCGCTCGGGAGCCTCGGTGCTGCTCATTACTCATCACGAGGAGGTGGCACGAATGGCGGACCGGGCTTCTTCCTTGTGTGGGGGCACCATACTCAAGACGGGCCTGCCGGAGGAGGTGGCGCGTTTCTTCCGCAACCACTGCCCCGAGTGCCCGCATGTCAACCAGCCCGAGGAGGAAGTGTACCGGAATGTCTGACTATAGCAAAGAGTTCGCTCTCCTGGCCGAAGCCTATGCGAAGGGCGGTGGCGAGGCTGCAGCGCTGAGGGACAGCGGTATCGGCAACCTGCTGGTGAGCCACAACCGCATTGTGGGCAAGAATGAGATCCCCGGGCTGCTCATCGAAGGTGAAGAGACGCCCAGCGGCGTCCGGGCCACCATCACCGTAGCAAGGGGTGTGGTGATCGAGCGCCCTGTGCACCTTTGCTTCGGGGTGCTGCCTAAGGAAGGCCTGCAAGAGATCGTGGCCGAGTTCCACATCGAAGACCAGGCCACGGTTACCTTCGTGGCGCACTGCCTTTTTCCCAATGCCGAGAACGTCAAGCATGTCATGGACGGCAAGGTGTACGTGGGCAAGGGGGCTTCCATGACCTACACAGAAACCCACTATCATGGCGAAAAGGGCGGGGTGCAGGTGTTGCCGGTGGTGCGCGTGCAGGTGGACGAAGGCGGGAAGTACCGCAGCGAGTTCAAGCTCAGCCAGGGCGCGGTAGGGCAGCTGGACCTGGACTATGAGGCCCACCTGGCGGAAAAGGCCAGCTGCGAGCTCTACGCGAAGGTCTATGGAAAGCAGACAGATCACATAGTCGTGAAGGAGTCGATCTATTTGGACGGCGCCCATGCGCGGGGGCTGGCCAAGAGCCGTATCGTGGTCACGGACCAGGCGGAGAGCGAGGTGGTAGGAGAGATAGTGGGCAGCGGGCCGTTTGC
>JBBIKH010000319.1:0-2701 GCA_037445575.1 bacterium | reverse complement strand
CGCGCATGGACAGACCCCCACCACGCGTGGACAGACCGCTCGGGTCGCCGGTGGTCGCACCGCGCGAGCCTCCACCGCCAGTCCGCACATTTTCCTTCCATTTCAGTGCTGCGCAAATCCCTCGATCCGGCCACTTGCCGGTGCCCCCCGCGGACCTCGCAGCCACCCAAGGGCCACTGTGGCACCAAACCTGGGCGTGCTCGCTCGCGCCTGTTTTGCCTCAGCGCAAGGGCTCGCCTGCGATCGCTTCGTTGAGCCCAGCCTCAAGACCCTCGCCTAGCCCTGGCAAAGAATTCCTCCTGGAGCTGAGGGGCGACGCGGTCGGCCTTGACCGCCCCCAACATGCGAGCAAACTGCGCCACATACTGTTCGAGCAACAGTTCTCCTAATGCCACCGAACCATGCCGGGCATCCCCGGCATAGTGCTGCGGAAAACGCGCATACCACCAGATGCCCGTGAACGTGTCAGCCAGATGGTGCAGCCTTTGCAGATCCTCTCCCTGTTCGTCAGAAGCGCGCTCCAGGTGTACCAGGTCCGGGCGGTGCGCCATCAGCATGGAGGTTTCCAGTTCGCCAGCATGATAGTCAAAGGCACTCTTTTGCCTTTCAGTCACCGTCTTTTGTCGCTCCGGAGGCTCTGCGGGCAAGAAAAGGTAGACAACGTAGGGTCGTTCCTTTGCCAGTTGCGCCTGGCAGAAGAACTTGAGAAAGGCGTTGTTGCCCCCGTGCCCGTTCAGGAGCACAATCTTCCGGAAGCCGTTGCGGCCCAGCTCGTCACAGGTCTCCTGAAGCACCGCCCAGATCAGCCGCTCGCTGTAGGCAATGGTGCCCGGCTGGTGTGAGGCCTCGAAAATCTGCCCGAAGTAGAAGTGGGGGAAGATCACCGCGTACTGGCGGCGGGCCGCGCGCACCGCAATTTCGTGGGCGTTAAGCACGTCCGCGCCCAGCGGCAGGTGCAGACCGTGCTTCTCCAGCACCCCGCAGGCTATTATGCACGTGCCCTGAGAAAGCTTCAAGGCTTTTGGGAACTCACCGGCAGAAAGCTCCTCGAGGCACACCGGAAGCTCATAGGGTGCCCACTCGTCACCAGCTGACCTCCGCTGAGAAGGGTATCTCTCTGGCTCATTGGTCATGGCGAAGTACCTCCCTATCATGGGTGCCCAGTCTGCACCAATTGGCCCCTCACACCAGCTTCTGCCCAAAAACAGCAATGGCCCACCACCGTGAGCCACTCCCTTCTGCCCTTGCGCACGCGCGCAAGGAATCGAACCTTGAACCTATCCGCCTAAGACGGATTGCTCTGTCACCCCCCTCAAGGCTCCCGTGCGCCCACAAGGAATCGAACCTTGAACCTACTGATTAAGAGTCAGTTGCTCTGCCAGTTGAGCTATGGGCGCTCAGGCCGGCCACAGGCCGGTCGAATGTGACGGCTGGAAATATACGAACTTGCAGCGTATCTGTCAAGTCTTTTTCCCCAAACGGAACGCTTTTGTGGCTCCACCCCGTTCGACGAAAGCCAGCAACTGACACCTCACCCCTTGGCCTCTGCGTGGCACTATCGGCCTTACCGCTCCACCCGGGCGCCCCCACCCGCCATCAACTTCTCCACCTCCTTGAGGGTGGCCATTGAGGTGTCGCCGGGAGTGGTCATAGCCAGCGCACCGTGCGCCGCCCCGTATTCCACTGCCTTCTGGGGATCGCCCGTCGTCATCAGCCCGTAGATGAGGCCGGAGGCGAAGCTATCCCCTCCGCCAACCCGGTCCAAGATCTCCAGATTTGGACGAGGCGTGGCTTCGTAGAACCTGCCCTCGGCCCAACAGATTGCGCCCCAGTCGTTGATAGTTGCGGTTTTGACGGCGCGAAGCGTGGTGGCGACCACCTTGAAGTTTGGGTACTCCTTGACGACCTGTTCTATCATGCGCTTGAAGCTATTGACGTCCAAGGAGCTGTACTGCTGGTCCACGCCTTCCACCTCAAAGCCCAGCGCGGCGGAAAAGTCCTCCTCGTTGCCGATCATCACGTCCACGAAGGGGGCGAGGCTCCGGTTCACCTGCTGCGCCTTTTCCTTGCCGCCGATGGCTTTCCATAGCGAAGGGCGATAGTTCAAATCGTAGGAAATCACCGTCCCGTGGCGGCGGGCGGCAGCCATCGCCTCCAGAATAACGTCGGGCGTGCTCTCCGAGAGTGCGGCAAAAATGCCGCCGCTATGGAACCAACGCACACCCCTTTTGCCGAACACCTCCTCCCAATCAAAGTCGCCCTTTTTCAGCTGCGAGGCAGCGGTGTGGCCACGGTCAGGCACGCCCACTGCCCCTCGCACCCCGAAACCCCTTTCGGTGAAATTGAGCCCATTGCGCACGGTGCGTCCAATGCCGTCGTAGGGCACCCATTTGATCAGGGAGGTATCCACCCCTCCCTGGAGAATCAGATCCTCGATGAGGCGCCCCACCGCGTTGTCGGCAAAGGCGGTGGCCACGGCAGTCCGCATACCAAAACAGCGGCGCAGTCCTCGCGCCACATTGTATTCGCCCCCGCCTTCCCAGACTCGAAAGTAGCGCGTAGTGTGGATGCGCCCCTCCCCGGGATCGAGGCGCAGCATCACCTCCCCCAAGGACAACAGGTCAAATTCACACTCCTCACGTGGTCGCAGCTTCAGGTCCACAAGTCATCCCTCCTCACTTGTAACCGGTGATCTCGTCCG
>JBBIKH010000318.1:0-2719 GCA_037445575.1 bacterium | reverse complement strand
GCCTTCGGCTACCCCATTGCTACCCACCCGGTGCAAATCACTCTTTACACGGAGGTGCTGTGATGATCCTTCTCAGTTTCTCCCACCCCCTCACCGCCGACCACCAAGCCCAGGTCGAGGCCCTTGCCGGCTGCAAAATCGAGCGTGTGATCGAGATCGGCAGCCAGATTGACCCGCAGCAACCACTGGTACCCCAGGTCGTCGCCCTGGCGGATGCGGCCGGCCTCACCCCCGCCGAGTGGCAGTCGGCTCCGCTGCTGGTCAATCCGCCCTCGCTGAATTTCATCGCCGTTGTCCTGCTGGCCGAACTGCACGGGCGCTGCGGTTACTTTCCGGCCATGGTGCGCACCCGTCCCGTCCCGAACAGCACCCCGCCGCGCTACGAAATAGCCGAGATCGTCAACCTGCAAATGGTGCGCGACGAAGCTAGGAGGCGGAGATGCCCATCATCCACCACCTGATCGTGGACCACTACGGCGCATTCCTGGGCAAGCACCAGGGCCGGTTGCGAGTGACCAGGGACAAAGAAGTGCTGGCGGAGGCCCCCGTGCTCCACTTGCAGCAGGTGCTCATCACGGGCAAGGGCGTTTCCGTGTCCGCAGACGCAATCCACGCCTGCTGCACTGCCGGCATCCCTATTCACTTTCTGGACGGCGCCGGTCGCCCTTACGCGGCACTCTACGCCGCCGGCCTGACCGGAACCATACTGACCCGACGCGAGCAGCTACTCGCCTACTCCGACCGAAGGGGGGTCAAGTTGGCCCTCGCTTTTGCGCACGGCAAGATCGCCAACCAGAGTGGATTCTTGCGCTACGCAGCCAAGTATCGTGAGGAGGCCGACACCCATGTGTTCCAGCAACTGCGCGATTTGGCCGATCAGGTACAAAACCACCTCATGCAGCTGCAGAAGCTGGAAGGCGAGTCGGCGGACCAGGTGCGCGAGCAGATTCTCTCCATTGAGGGGAGAGCGGCGCATGTGTACTGGCAGGCCCTGGGCCTCCTGATCCCCCGCACTATGGCTGGCCGGGGCGCAAAACCGAGGGTGCCCAGGACCCCGTGAACGCCGCGCTCAACTATGGCTACGGGATCCTCTACGGGCAGGTGGAACGAGCTCTGGTGCTGGCGGGGCTCGACCCCTACGGCGGCTTCATCCACGCCGATCGGCCCGGAAAACCAAGCCTGGTGTTCGACCTCATCGAGGAGTTTCGCCAGGTCGTGGTGGATCGCACCATCGTGGCCATGACCACGCGGGGGACGCACCTTGACATGGACGAGCGTGGCAGCCTCGAGCAGACAACCAGGCGCGCCATAGCCGAAAAAGTCCTGGAGCGTCTGGAGGCGGCCGAGCGGTATGGGCGCAAACGGGTGCCGCTGCGGGTGATCATTCAGAGCCAGGCCCGCCACATCGCTACCTTCGTGCGCGGGGACCGCTCGTCGTATCAGCCGTTCATTGCTCGCTGGTGAGGTCCTGCTATGCGCTGCCTGGTGGTCTACGACGTGCCGGACGATCGTGCCCGCACCCGATTGGCAGACTGTTGTCTGGACTATGGGCTGGATCGCATTCAGTACTCGGCCTTTCTTGGGGACTTGGAGCGCACGCATCAAGAAGAGCTAATGCTCAAGGCGGCGCGCATCTTGGGCAAGAAAGAGGGCAAGGTGCAGTTGTTTGTGATCTGCGAGAAGGATTGGCGCCTACGACTGGAAATTACCCAGGAGGGCAGCGGTGCAGCAGGGTAGCTTGCCGGCCTTCACGGTCACGGATCTGAAGCAGTATGGTTACTGCCCGCGGGTGGTTTTTTTCACCTATTGTCAGCCCCTGATGCGCCCGACTACCTACAAGATGCAAGTGGCAGCGCAGGCGCATGAGGAGGAGAAGGACCGGGAGCGGCGACGCACGCTGGCGGCTTACCGCTTGGCGCACGGCAGGCGCTATTTTGATGTGTGGCTGGAATCGGCCCAGTTGGGGCTGCGCGGACGCATCGATCTAGTGGTAGAGGTGGGCAAGGGACAGGAGCGCGAGCTGATTCCGGTCGACTACAAGCAGAGCCGATGGGAGGCGGGTCGCCACGTACGGCGCCAATTGGCTGCATACGGGATGATGTTAGAGGAGCGCTGGCAGGTGCCGGTGCGGCGCGGGTTCATCTACAACCTGTTGACCAGGCGGACCCAGGAGGTGCCGTTGCCGCCAGAGCTGAAGGAGGAGGTGCGACAGCTGGTGCGGCAGATGCGGGAGATGGTGCTTACGGAGCGGTTGCCCGCGCCTGCGCGCAAACGGCAACGGTGCACCAATTGCGAGTTCCGCCGTTTTTGCAACGACGTGCCATAGAGTCGCAAATGCGGCGGGTTTTGGGGCAGAATGAGATTTGCGCAAGGGGCAGAGGAAGGAGGGCGAGCAGTCGTTGGAAAGGCGTGTTGGAAGCGGCGGCGGGAGGTTTACCTGGGCAGGAACCGCTGGCGCGGAGCGCGAGTAAGAACAAGTGGTTCGCCGCAGTGGAGATAGCTGTTGACGAAGCGCTGCAGGCCGAGAGGGCTTGGGCAACAGGCCAAAATGGGGCGTTTGGGGGCGCGGTTGCAATGCGTTCGATCCGATTGAGGATACTGAAAGCCGGATTATCGCCGCGCCAAGAACGCTGAACCTCTGCAGTTGCAATGCGTTCGATCCGATTGAGGATACTGAAAGTGGAACGCAAGGCACGCGAGGAAGATGTCCCGCTGTCAG
>JBBIKH010000317.1:0-2816 GCA_037445575.1 bacterium | reverse complement strand
CTTTTGGCAAATCGGGGGCAATGCTGGTTTCCACCCTGATGTCGGCCTGGGAGCGGGTTATCTCCGACACGGCGGCGGCATTGCGCAGGACGATAGCGACATCGACAGGCCCATGGTCCTCCGGCGAGCTCCTGGTGAACCCAAGCAGGAAATTGGTAACGCTGGCGATCTGGCGAATCTGCTTCTGAATGGCCTCCAGCTCTGCGCGTACACCCGCCAAATCCGCGCCCTTGGCAATCTCTATCTCCAAGAGGCTAACATGATTCTGCAAGGCCTCAAGCGGATTGTTGATCTCGTGAGCGACGCGCCCTGCCAGGACTGCCAGGCTGGCCATCTTTTCTTGAAACATCCGCCGCGCTTGGATGCTCACCTCTTCACTGACGTCTCTGGCACACAGTGCCACCACCCTTGACCCATCCGCCAAGTAGCAAGGTCGCACCTCGTAGTCCAGGTGTCGTTCGTCGTTGTCTTGGGTGTGCCAGCTCAACCTCCCCGTCACGGGCGCATCTGTCGTCAGTGCTTCGGTAAATGGCGATGCAAGCCTGGCGAAAGGAATGTCGGCGGGCAGCGCAAACAGCTTGCCCCCCTCACACTCCTCCTCACTGCGATGCACACACTTTGCCAAGGCACGATTGCTCAGGAGTATCTCCCCCTCAGGAGAGAGGACGGCCACCAGTTCGTCGATGCTATTGAGCACTCCTTCTGCATAGGCGGCGCGGGCGCGCATCTCTGCCACTTGACGGACGATCTCCTTGCGGATCAACTCCTTCTGTGACAGACCGGGTTCTTCCGCCCGTTCAGCCGTCGCTGCCTGATGCTCGACGATGAGCATGGTCTCGCCTTGTGGGCCTGGCATTGGATGGGCACAAACAGCGATCCGCTGCTCACCTTGCCCCGCTACTGGCCCTGCAAACTCGGCGCGCACCCATCTGCCGCTCTGACGAGCTTCGGGGACCGGACAGTCCGGGCAGACCTCGGGGCGCCCGCGCAGACGCTGGTGGCATGGCTGGCCCAGCAGCTCGTCAGGCGACCCTGCGCCAAAGGCAGCGGCGTAGGCCTTGCTGATCCGCCGAATCCGGAATTCAGAGTCCACAACCATGAGCGGCGCAGGGAGCGCATCCAGGATGGCCTGGACCTGAAGGTACTCTTGTTCCCTTTGCCTGGCGTGCCTGAGCTCATCGTCGGCCGGTATGCTGAGAATCAGCGCTCCGACAACCTGGTCACCGCTGCGAAGGGGGATGACCTCGTCGCGAAAGGCCTGGGTCCCCACCCCAGGTTGCTCTTCCCTCTGCGCCTCTACGGCCGGGCCGCGCCAGGGTTGGCCGGTAGCCAGCACCTGGCGGACAACTTGGTCAAAGCCGTTGGCGCGCACCGTCGGGCTGTCGAAAAGACACTTGCCCAGTACTTCAGTGCGCTTGACCGCGGACAAGCGCTCCTGGAAACGGTTCAGAAGCGCGATGCGCCCTTGCGTATCTACCAGGCAGACGCCCCACGGGAGATGATCCAAGACCCCCGCGCAGAGCTTGTAAAATTCCTGGTCCCGTTCCATGGCCTCTGAGCTCATTCCTTTCCCTCAGTGCTCATCCGGTCAGCACGCACCTCTGAGCGGCGCGTTTCCTCTCCACGGAGCTGCACAGCCAGGCCACGCTGTCCCGGCGGGACTTTCTGTAGCCTTACGGACACCGTGGTTCCTCGATGAAGGTAACTCTTGAGCACGAGATCGCCACCGTGCCGCAAGGCTGTGTCGTAAGCCATCGCCAGTCCGAGACCGAGAGCGCGTCGATACTTTCTGGTGGTGAAGAATGGCTCGCGAACACGCGGCAGATGTTCCGGGCGTATGCCCTCTCCGAAGTCCCTGATGAATACCTCCACGCAGTTCGCCCCCCGAACCCACCGCGTCTGCACGTCGAGCATCCCCTCCCCTCCCATTGCCTCCACAGCGTTGTCGATAATGTCTCGAAAGCAGCGCTCAAGCTCAGTGGCCCATCCCCAGATCACGGGTAGATCAGGTTGTAGCGTTCGATTCACCACGACCCTGCACCTCGGGGCTCCGGCCAGCGAGGTCGCGAGCGCCCGCACCACTATGTCGTTGACGTTCACAGGCGACGGCTCTTCCCGCGTCGTGGTGGCAATGCGCAGCAGCTGCTGTGTGGCAGCCGCTATACGGCGCACATCCTCCTTGAGAAGCTCAACCTCATCCTTGAGCTTGCTATGTTCAATACCATCTGTCTGTTCAATCCGCAGACAGTCGACGCGATGGGAAATGGCATTGAGGGCGTTGTTTACCTCATGTGCCAGGGCGGCACCCACTTCCGCAAAGCAGGACAACCTTTGCAGAATCCTATCGCCAACTTCTCCCCTTTCCTGGCTTTCCTGCCGTACCGCAACCCCCACTACTGCGCCTCGGTTCCCCTCAGCAGAAAGCAAGGGCAGCACCACTGTTCGGGGTGAGCCGGGTCGGGGTCTGCCGACAAAAGGCTTCCCTTGGTTGACCGCACTCCTCACCACAGCTGCACCTTCTTGGCCGAGCGGGTGCAGGAGAGCATCCTCAGCGTGACCAGCTGGAGGCAGGTGGGCCGGAACGGCATGTCCGAAGTGATCGAGGGGGCGCATCGATCTGTCCACCACAAAGACTGCCAGCCCGCACGCCTGCAGTGCTGCCTCGTGGAGCTCGCATGACCCTGTTGCGGGGGGCTGGCCTTCTGGCATCGCATCTTCCCCAGCCTGCGCTCCTCCCGATTTCCCGACCCCTACCAGCACCTGCGTGATCACTGCCTGCACTCTCCCGCTTGTGTCCCGCACAGGCCGCGCTGCCA
>JBBIKH010000316.1:0-2831 GCA_037445575.1 bacterium | reverse complement strand
CGTGCACATTCGCTTTGCGGGCAAGGGCTCTATTGTGCGCGCCTTGGAACGCGAATACCAGCTCAACGAGGCGATTCTCCGCTACCTCACCCTGGTGCTGGACAAACAGGCTCTAAAGGCGGAGGCGCTCCGCAAAGACAAGCTGGCAGCTACGACTGCGGCTGCTCCACCCACGCCAGAGGAGACTGTGCCGGCATCACAAGAGAGTGGCGAAGAGGAAGTTGCCGAGGCTCTTTTGCGGGAAGAGCGCGAAGAGGTGACCACTGACCCCTCGGAGGTGGGTGGGCAGCAGTAGCATATTGCGGGGGTGGCCAGGACCAGTGACGCAGGGCGGCGCGTGTGGCTTTGTTCTTTGAAATGTTTTTTCCCGAACGGGAAGGAGCGATGACGTATGGTTGACCTGAAGATGCCCGACATCAACACCGTGATTATTGCGGGTCACCTGACGTGTGATCCCACATTCCGGAAGACGACCAATGGCACGCCCGTGGCGAACTTTTACATTGCCTGCAACAGGAAGTTCAAAGACAACACTGGACAGTGGCGCGACAATGTCTGTTACGTGGGCGTCGTTGCATGGTACAAGCTGGCGGAAAGCTGCTACGAGACGCTCAAAAAGGGGAGCGCCGTGCTCATCGACGGCGAGCTGCAGAGCCGGAGCTGGCGCAGTGAGGATGGCACGACGCGCAATGTCGTTGAGATCAAGGCGCGACGCATCCAGTTCTTAAATCGCAAGGCGGGGGAAGAGGGGGGCGAAGGGGTGGACACTGCCGACATAACTGAGCCGGAGGAGAGTGTGCTGGAGGTAGCTTATCCTTCCAGTCAGCTTTGCTCCGCCGGTGTGGCGCGTAGAGGAGAGCGGACTGCTGGTGATGACCAGAGTCGCCGCCCCCAACGCCAAGAGATCGACGTGGGGGAGACCGACTTTGACTTCGGATACCGGGGGTTGAAGCTGTAACCATCACTGTGGCCGCGCATGTCCGTGGGCGCGGACCATATGTGAAACTAACGAGGGAGTAGTGCATGCTTAAGCGCAAGAAGAGAATCTGTCGTTTCTGCGAGGAAGGAATCAGCTACATCGACTACAAGGACGAGAAGAGGTTGCTCCGCTTTACGACCGACGAAGGGAAGATTATCCCGCGGCGTACGTCAGGTATGTGCGCCCGGCACCAGCGGCAGCTGGTGAAGGCTGTGAAACGCGCTCGTCATCTTGCCTTGATCCCGTTTGTGGCAGAGATTACGCGCTAGCAAGTTGGTGGACAGACCATGAAGGTGATCCTCAAGCAAGACTTTGAGAAGCTGGGCAAGGCCGGCGATGTGGTCGAGGTCAAAGCGGGGTATGCGCGCAACTACCTTCTCCCGAGGGGCATCGCCTTGGAAGCTACACCCAGCAATTTGCGGGTGTTTGAAGAGCAGAAAAAGTTGGACGCGCAACGATTGGATAAGGCCAAGAAGGGTGCGCTAGCATTGGCCGAGAAACTGGAAGGCGTGTCGTGTACCGCTGCCGTAGCCGTGGGCGAAGAGGACCGGATCTTCGGGTCGGTGACCTCTCAGACTATTGCCGAGCTGTTGAAGGAAAAGGGCTTTGACATTGATAAGAAGAAAATCGTTCTGGAGGAGCCGATCAAAGCCTTGGGCATCTATGATGTGCCTATCAGGTTGCATCCGGAGGTAGAGGCAAAGGTTAAAGTCTGGGTGGTCAAGGCCTGAGCCTGGTGGGGAGGAGTCGGCCGCCATGCACCTTTTCTGGCTGTTGTTGCTGGCGCACGTTGTGGGCGACTTTGTGCTGCAGACGGATCGCGTCTTCTCCTACAAGATGGCGCGCCGCTGGGGTGTGTGCCTTCACGTGGGCCTGTGCGCGCTCGCCATGGCGGCGGTGCTGTTCCCCTTTGCGCACCAGGCGTGGGCATGGGTGTTGCTTGTCGTGCTCAGCGCGTGGCACCTTCTTCTGGACTGGGCCAAGGGGGAGTTGCGACGAAGGTCTGGCCTTGAGACTCTGAGCATGTTCCTTGCCGACCAGGCGCTGCATGTGGCGGGCATAGCGGTGGCGGTAGCGCTCTGTTGTGGGTTCCATGCTGCTCCCACGCCCATGCCCCCTCTGCGCCAATTGATGATTCCGCTGGACAGCGCCGTGGTGGCGACGGCGCTCTTGGTTGCCGCGTTTGCCACTGCTCCGCTCATTTACTACCTGCAAATGGTGGTGAGCGGGAAACAAGGCAAAGAGCGGGCCCCCTTTCCTACCTATAGGGCGCGCGTGCCCGGCTACGTGGAGCGGGCCCTGGCAAGCGCCGGCGCCTACGTTGGGGGCATTGGAATGGTGGCCTTGCTGGTAATCCTTGGGCGGTGGGTTGTTCGGAGGAGGCAGCAGCATGTGCCTGCCACCGTTGAGGCGGTGGTAGGCTTTGTTGCCTGTTTGGTGAGTGGTGTGGGGGCTCGCCTACTCACGGGAGGGTGAGCTCGAGTGCGGGGAGAACCTCGCGTGCGCGGGAGATTTCGGTAGCCGACGCGGGAGAGGATGGCCGCGCGGCAGCTAGTGGGGCGGAAGATGGTTTGGCTTCATGGGCAACCGCCGGAGCTCCACTGTGGGGAATGCACTCGTTGACCGGCCATCTGGTGGTGGGGCGGGCCCGGCTTGTACGGATGTGCTGCCAATTCAGGGGCGGCACGTGGTGAGGTCCTCAAGGCGACTTGCCGCAGGCGCCTGAGGGATGGGCGGAAATGACAAGCGTGAGGAGAGGGAAAGATCATGGAGAACGCATTTCCGGCGTGTCAAAAGTGTGGCAAAGGGGTCTTGTTGCCTCTTTCGGATTACGGGCGCGAGGGGGCCTCGA
>JBBIKH010000315.1:1775-2836 GCA_037445575.1 bacterium | reverse complement strand
GATGCTGCCATTGTTGTGGAGAAGAACATCACCGGCGGGTTCGGGGCAGGCCGCTTTTACAACCAGTCGCCCAAACTGCGGCCTTTTGAGGAGGCTCTGTGCGGACGGTGTGGCGTCAGCAGTTACCTGATCACCAAACTTCTCGGTATGCATATCGCCCGACCCCAGCCCAAAGCAAAGGATTTTCCGGTCCCCAAGCAGTACAACCTCGTCTTCCACTACGGCTGCCACGACGAGGACGGGGCACAGCGGCTCGCAGCCATGATGGACGACCTCTTCGACCTGATCGAGTCCTTCCGACGGAAAGCCCAGGGGGAGAAACGGTTTTTCTCGGTGGAATACATCCGGGAAGAGGTAGCCCGGCGGGCTGCAGAGCGCCAATCCACCGGACAAAGGGAAATACCCAGTGCGGAGGAAGCGCTTGCCGCGTTGCTTGCCGATGATGCCCTGCTCCCCGGCCTGGAGACTCTGGGCCAGATGCGCACCGATGTGCAGGCCCAGGTTCTGCCCCTGGGGGTGGGGCAATACCGCCTGCTGGTTTTCGTCCTCCCCCAGTTCCAGCCGGGCCGGGAAGAGGCCCTGGATTTCGTCCAGCGAAGGTTCTCCCGCAGCCGTCTGGCGGCCTTCACCCTACTGGCCTTGTTGCGCAAACTGTGCGGCTGCGACGGGCCGTACTACTTCCAATCGGTACCCACTCTGTCTCCTGGCGGGTTCGATACCAACACCTTCTACGTCCATGGCAGGGCCGAGAACGCCGACGAGGCCATCCGACATTACTCCGCCATCGTCAATTTCGCCCGGCGGGTGGTCAAGTATCGAGAGGGCCATTCGCTCCTGGCGGACTGGATCCTCCTGGCTGAACGCCTGGAAGAAGACCCGCTGGCCACATTCTCCGATATCCTCCGCGATTCGCCGCTGCGGGGCGGTGACGACTTGCGAGAGGCCCCTTATAGGCGCCTTTCCAACGAGTTCATCAAAGGAACGGGGGTGGTAGATGGAACGGAATACTTGAAGCTGATCGAACAACTTAGACGATTATAGAGAAACCAAGGAGGTGAAAC
>JBBIKH010000315.1:0-1675 GCA_037445575.1 bacterium | reverse complement strand
GAGGGCCGCAAGGACAACCTGAACCATCTCAAGCGCAGCCTCTATGCCCGGGCCTACGAGTACCTATATCCCAGGCGGCTGCTCACCGGAGCCTACGCCGAGGCCAATCGAGGCAACCCCGATGCCCTGGAAGAAGAGGCTATCCGGGACAACTTCCGCCGGGTGGTACAGCCGCATATCGCCAAACTGGCCGAGGTCTACGGTGAGGGCGAGAAGCTGAAGACCATCGTGGCCGAGGCCGAGGAGTTTCTCATCGCCAACCGCCAGCGCTACCGCTGGAAGTTGCGGGAGATGGAGGCCACCCAAGTGCCCGAAGAGGCGGTTGAAGACTAGAAGTGTGCATCTCCGGCCACATTCGCCGGACACATCACGAATGAGGAGGCAAACACCATGAGCAAGAAGATCGAGACCTTCGTCGAGCAAATGGCCGATGTGAAGAACCTGGTCCCCAGGGAGGTGAACAAGCGGCACGTGGCTCAACCGATCTATACCCGCCGTGTGGTGACCATCGTGGGCGTGAAAACGGCCAAGACCCGCTTTCTCCCCGTCTCTCATGAAGGCCATGGCATCGAGACCTACGTGGACAAACTGGAACTTCTGGGCAAGGTCCGTGCCGAGTTCATCGGCCGCAAACTGAAGGGGATCGAGCGCCGGGCCCACATGGGCCTTTTTCGAGAGATGGTCGAGCAACGTACAACGAATGGCTGGGAGGAGTATTTCCAAGCCCACTTCGATAAGCCCTGCACCATTCCCGATGCGCTCTGTATCGCCTGCTGGAACTGCTCGCTCTTCGGCGGGCTGGAGGCTGGCAAGGGCGCGACCTTCTCCCGCATTCGCTACTTTGATACCTACTCTATCGAGGATGCGGCAGACTGCATCGCCATGGAGGGCAGCGAAGAGGGCATGGGCATCGGTAACCAGGTATACGAGGATGTGAACAAGGCCCGGGGCGCCGAGACCTACCACCTCTACGAGTACGTCAAGGCTGGTACCCGCTTTCCCTTCATCACCATTATCGAAAGCCCAACACTGCTGGATGTGGCCGGTTATCTCCACGCCGTGCGCCGCGCCGACGTGCACGGCTACGGCAAGTACTCGGCCAACCACGGCAAATTTGACACCCGTTTCCTGGTGGTGGCCACCGGCTATCCCCGCTTCTCGGTGCTGGATATGCTCTGGTGGGCCGATAAGGGAACGCTGGAAAGCCGCTTTGCCAATCGAGATGTGTGCTTTGACGACCTGAACGGCAGCGTGGCGCTGTTTGGGGATGAAATCGAAGCCCTGGCCGGCAAACTCAAGGAGGCTTTTGACGAGTACCTACGGGCCCTGGGCTAGGAGGTGGCGTGCTATGCTCTACGCCAGAGCCATCACCCTCCGTAACTGCGGGCGCTTCACCGTAGTGGCCTCCGATTTCGGGTCGGACTACCGCACCCACACCCACGTCACCAGCGAGGCCCTCTACGCCGGCCTGACCCGGGGGGCCACCTGGCGGCCACGCCTAATTGACCTGAAAAACGACCCGGATACGTTTACCCTGGCCTACGATGTGGCTGCCATGCCCATTTGGTTCCTGCCGGGCATCTTCGTAGCCGATGGAAGTCACCGCCTACCCGATGCCAGCCTGGACACTACCAATTTCAACGTGGTGCACGAGTTCTATCCCAGCACCAGCCGA
>JBBIKH010000314.1:0-2839 GCA_037445575.1 bacterium | reverse complement strand
GGGTGCCAACGCTCGGAATTCCTGCAAAAGCATGGGTTCGTGGACGCCATCTTCGACCGGCGGGAGATGAAAAAGAAACTAACGCTTATCCTCGAGTTCTTCGGCTACACGCCGTCCAATTCCAAGGCATGAATACCCAGCGTATGAACGACCAAAAGACACAGAGCAAAAAGCCGCGCATCCTTCTGACCAACGATGACGGCATCGCTTCGCCAGGTCTTCAGGCTTTGTATGACGAACTACGCAAAGTAGGAGAGGTGATCGTGGTGGCCCCGGACGGCGAGCGCAGCGCCGTAGGGCATGCCATCACCATCTCTGCTCCACTGCGCGTCTGGCCCTACGAGAAAAACGGCAAGGCATTCGGCTACGCGGTGGCAGGTACCCCTGCCGACTGTGTGAAAATTGCCTTTTGGGCCCTTCTCAAAGACCAGCCGAAACCTGAACTGGTGGTGTCCGGGATTAATCTGGGATCGAACACCGGGATCAACGCTATTTACTCCGGGACGGTATCGGCGGCCACGGAGGGAGCCATCCTGGGCGTGCCCTCGTTTGCGATTTCGCTGACTACCTACGAGAACCCAGACTATGGTCCCGCAGCGAAATTTGCCCGACACCTGGCGCGCATTGTGCTCAAGCGAGGCCTTCCGCGGGGCGTATATCTGAACGTGAACGTGCCCGCAGTGCCTGCCGATGAGATCAAAGGTGTAGCGATCACCAGCCAGGGGCAGGCGGTGTACCGCGAGCAGTACCAGATGCGGCGCGACCCACGAGGGCGCGCGTACTACTGGCTCACAGGGGCGAAGATCGATCTGGAGCGCGACGAGTCCATAGACGACGGCGCCATTCTCCAGAACAAGATCTCGATCACGCCGATCCATTACGACCTTACCAACTATGCGTTCATTGAGGAGTTGAAGCGTTGGAACATCGCCTGGGGTAGATGAGGAAGATGGCCGCTGAGGAATTCGTCCTGGTTCTGGACTTTGGCTCGCAGTACACGCAGCTCATTGCGCGGCGCATCAGGGAAGCAGGGGTTTACTCCCGCATCGTGCGCTACGACGTGTCCGCCCAGGAGGTCCGAAGCCTTGGTCCGCGAGGGGTGGTGTTGTCCGGCGGCCCGGCTTCTGTGTTTGAGACCGGTGCACCTCATCCTGACCCAGGACTTTTCTCGCTGGGTATACCCATCCTGGGGATCTGTTATGGGTTGCAGGTGACGGCGCACCTGTTGGGCGGCAAGGTGGCGCGCGCCACCACCCGCGAATACGGATCGGCAGAGCTGGTGATCGACGAGGAAGACGAACTTTTCGCGGGGCTGGAGGTTCGTCAGCGGGTGTGGATGAGCCACGGCGACCGGGTGGAACGGCTTCCCTCGGGATTTGACGTGCTCGCCCACACGGCCGATGCGCCGGTGGCGGCCGTCAGGAGCCAGCAGGCCAAGATCTATGGCCTGCAGTTTCACCCGGAGGTCGCCCACACCCCCAACGGCATCCACATGCTGCGGAACTTTCTCTATCGGGTGTGTGGTTGTGCGGGCGGATGGTCGGCCGGCTCCTTCATTGAGCAGGCGGTGGACCGCATTCGCGCCCAGGTGGGGAAGAGTCGCGCTATCTGCGCGCTCAGTGGCGGTGTGGACTCCTCCGTGGCAGCCGTCCTCACCGCGCGCGCCATCGGTAGCCAGTTGACGTGCGTCTTTGTGGACACGGGGCTGCTCCGCTACGGAGAGGCCGGTGAAGTATGTGCCACCTTTGCCGACGGCTTCCCTTTTGAGTTCCGCTTCGTGGACGCCTCTGCTCGTTTCCTTGGTATGCTCCGGGGCGTGACCGATCCCGAGGAAAAGCGGCGCATCATCGGTGCAGAGTTCATCCGCGTCTTCGAGGAGGAGGCCCGGCGGGTGAAGGGCGTCGAGTTCTTGGTGCAAGGAACTCTCTACCCGGACGTCATCGAGAGTACCTCTACCCGGGGGCCTTCGGCAAAGATAAAGACCCACCACAACGTGGGAGGGTTGCCAGAGAAGATGGGGTTGACCATGGTGGAGCCCTTGCGGGAGCTGTTCAAAGACGAGGTGCGACAAGTGGGGCGCGAACTTGGCCTGCCTGAGGCGCTCCTGGGCCGCCACCCCTTCCCAGGTCCAGGGCTGGCGGTGCGCATCCCGGGCGAGGTGACGGCGGAACGGGTGGCGGTGTTGCAGCAGGCAGACCGCATCTTCAATGACGCCTTGCGCGAAAGCGGCTGGTATGACAAGGTCTGGCAGGCGTTTGCCGTGCTCGTTCCGGTGCGCACCGTGGGGGTGATGGGTGACGAGCGCACCTACGAGTCGGTGGTAGCCTTGCGTGCCGTCACCAGCCAGGATGGCATGACCGCCGACTGGGCGCGCCTGCCCCACGACCTGCTGGCGGCTGTGTCCAATCGCATCATCAACACGGTCCGCGGGGTGAACCGCGTGGTCTACGACATCAGCTCCAAACCCCCCAGCACTATTGAATGGGAATAGCAGGGGTTCCTTAACCGTGCAAAGTGGAAGACTTGGAAAGGGGGGCATATGTGCGGCATAGTTGGCTACGTGGGGAAACGGCAGGCAGTGCCCATTCTGCTCGATGGGCTGAAGAGGCTCGAGTACCGTGGCTATGATTCGGCCGGCTTGGCCGTGGTGGAAGATGGCAGCCTCTGGTTCGCCAAACACGCCGGCAAGGTCAGCGAGCTGGAACTTCGCATCGGCAGCAGACCGGCGGTCGGCAGCGTGGGGATAGGGCATACCATGTTTGAAAATCATGGGGTGCCCAACGAGATCAACTCCCATCCGCACACGGATTGCCACCGGCGCATCGCGCTGGTGCACAAC
>JBBIKH010000313.1:0-2854 GCA_037445575.1 bacterium | reverse complement strand
CCTGAAAGATGGGAGCGCATACCCTCACGATCACGTCTGCATTGGCCGCAAGGTGAGTGTTGTAGTCGTTGTAGTAAAGCTTCAATTGCTGCTCGCCGTAGAGCACGCTGTACTTGCGCGCGAACTCAAACGCCTTCATGATGTAGCTGTTATCGCCGAAGGTGAGGTACCACTGGCTGTCGGTGCGGTCCCGCCCATCGTCCAGGACCGCCTCGTTTACCACGTCCATTGCTGAAAGCAGTCCAGGCCAGCCCTCGTGCAGAAGGCGGATTACCTCCTTGATATAGTTTTCCATCCGTTGCGTCATCTTTTCTTTGCTCAGCCGCTGGCCACTTTCTACATAGCCGGAGCGGAAAAAGGCCGTCGGGGTCTGACTATGCCAAACCAGAGTGTGACCACGAAACGTGAACCCTTGTCTCTTGGCCCAATTCAACTGCGCCATAAGGTCCCCATTAAAGCGCACCACTGGGTGTACGTCCACCGAGTCCCTCTGGGCCCCCGAGGCAGCCGCATAGGCAGCAGCGCTGGCGGCCAGGTCCAGAGTGTACTGCGGTTTCATGTTGTTACCTGGACTCATGCTGTTCATATGAAACCGTATGAGGTATCCGCCGTTAGGCGCGACTACAGGCGACTGTCCTGGCACGTACGGGTCATCGGGAAGCCCGATATGTCGATAAGAAAGAAGGCAGCCGATGTAAAAGTCCCTGGCGTAGACCTGGCACAAGCGGGGCACATTGGTCTGCACGGTGTCCACTTGCGCGAAGAGGGGACGGACCAGGGCACCAAGCGCACACGCCCAGAGGAGATGTCTGAGGCGCCGAGTCAACGGCGACGGCGATGAGCTCATCGTACTCTTCCTGAGTTTTGTAGGTTCTGCCCGTTACGACAGCAGCCTGTCTGCAAGCTGCAGACAGGCTGCTTGTTGGGGCTGCAAAGAGGCGAACGACAGAAACGAGGAGGTCTACTTCATCAAGGTCAGCTTCCGCGTCTCCACATAGTCGCCGGCCTTCAGCCTGCAGAAGTACACGCCCGAGGGGAGGTCCGACGCCTCAAAGGTCACCGCATAGTACCCGGCGGTCATGCGGCCGTTGACCAGAGTAGCTACCGGCCGGCCTATAGCGTCGTACACCACCAGGCTCACCTCACCGTCGCGCGGCAGGGCAAGCTGAATAGTAGTCGACGGATTGAATGGGTTCGGATAGTTCTGCCGCAACGCGTACTCGGTGGGCACCATCTGATCCGGCAACATGGCCACCGCAACCAACAGCGAGTCTGGGATCTGAATAGGCTCGCCCATGTCCACGTGGACGTCGTAGAGTTTCAGGGCCTTGGCCGTCGCCTGGTTGCTCACCGCAAAGTTCACGCAATTGAACTTGTCGGTGACCAGCGGTACATGCTCGTCGGTCAGGATACCCGCAAAGTTGTAGCTGCCGTCTTCCTTGTGGATGTAGTACCTGACCTCGGTCTTGCCCTCCCTCAGCGGTGCAAACGAGAAGGCAAAATGATACAGGCCTGGCCCGCCCACGGCACCAGCAGGCAGCTGCGTGCGCGCCGTTAGCACATAGTGGTTCGGGCCGTTGGTGCTTAGCCACGTGTAGTCAACCACCGCGCCCACGGTCCCAAGCTGGCCAATTCCCTGCCAGTTGGTCAACTGGTTGTTGCCGCTGTGCGGCAGGAACAGATAGCCAGAGTGGTGGCCTTCAGTGCCACTCCAGCGCGCCGAGTCGGTCTCTGCATTGAGGACCACGCCGGCGCTGTCGCTGTACAACACGCCGAGGCGCAATGAGCTCCACCCTTCGAAGCCACCGCCCTCGAACTCCATGCTGCCGGTGACGATCACCGCCTTCCCGGAGGTGAGCTTTACCGGCTCCTCGAACCCGCCACGAATAGCTGCCCAGTCAGTGGGAACACCGGTGCCAGAAATGGTCACATTGCCATCCACGTCACCGGGCGTCAGCTTCCAGCCACCGGTTCGGCCACCAATGAACCCCCACTGCGCCACGTAGAACGGGCTAAAGGGCGCCTCCGGTATCTCTATCGGATCCCCACGATCCACATACACCTCGCGCAGATACATCCCCCGCACCGCCGACTCACTGCCTCCCTGTCCCCCGTTGATCGCAAAGCATACCCCGTTGAACACCGGCGCAATCGCCGTCGTGTCTATCCGTGTCGCCGCAAACCAGTAACTGTTGTCCTCCTTCACAAAATAAAACCGCATCTCCTTCGTCCCATCCGGCAACACCCGGACCGACACCGCCCAATTGTACACCCCCGCCGTCATCTCCGCACGCCGCGGCTTCTGATCCACAAATCCCAACGACAAATTGTTCCCATACGTGCTCAACCACGGACTGTGCCGCACCACCCCAATGTCACCACCACCTCCATTCGCCCAGTTCGGACGATCCACAGTCCCATTGTGCGGAATGTACAAATACCCATCCGCACGACTCTCGTACCCCGTCCAATACGCCGAGTCCGTGTCCACATTCACCAACACCCCCGCACTGTCATGACGGAACAAACCCCACCGCAACGCACTCCACCACTTCGGATCTCCCCCCACAAACTCAATCTTCCCCGTCACCCGAACCGCCTGCTCCGTCGTCGCCCTCACCTCCTCCTCAAACCCACCGCGAATCGCCGCCCACTGGTTCGCCGCCAAAGCCTGCGCCCCAGCTACCCCCGCATCCCCCACATACTCACCCGGCACAAACTTCCACCCCGCCGTCCGCGTCGGACCCCTGTTCCCAATAAACCCCCAATGAGAGACGTAAAACGGCACAAATGGCGCGTCCGGAAACAATATCGGCGCACCCCGCTCCAAATACACAACGCGGAGATACATGAA
>JBBIKH010000312.1:0-2912 GCA_037445575.1 bacterium | reverse complement strand
TATCTGCAACTGAAGCAGGTCATGAAGACCGCCCAGCGTTCCGCACGCGGTGAGATCATCCTGGAAAAGGCAAATTGATCGTCCGGCAACCGTAGAAAGGAACATGAGCATGAACAGACGTGTCCGTAACTGTTTGCCCCTGTTGGTCTTTGTTCTGGCTGGAGCTGCTACGGCCGGCCCGCAGACCCAATACAGCGACGATGATATCCGCAAGATGGTGCGCGAATCGCCGCGCTTTTCCGAGTATCCCGAGGCTGGAGCCGTTATTCTGTTGGAGCAAGTGGTGCACGAGATCAACGGAGACGGCAGCGCCGTCACCAGCGAGCATTTTCTGGTAAAGATCCTGCGCGATCGGGGCAAGACCAAGTTTGCCGACCTCAAGCGCACGTACAACCTCAGGACGGACAGCATGGAGGTGGTCGTGGCCCAGTCGCGCAAGCGCATTGGGGCCCCTATGCCGGTGGAGAGGGAGGCCATCAACGACATCACACCTCCGGAGCTGGCCGATGCCGCCGTGTACGCCGATTTTCACCAGAAGGTTATCTCCTACCCCGGGGTTGCGCCGAACGTGTGCCTGGAACTGAAGCGGCGCACCTACCACAAGCCGGATGAAACCGGCAGCAGCTACTTCTGGGGCGTGAGCGCCCTGCAGACTGATGAGCCAATTATGGTGAAGGAGTACGCCGTGGTCGTGCCCAACGGGTGGGAGCTGCGCTACGCGACCACAGGCCCGTCGTTGCAACCTACCGTGTCGTCCCGGGGCGACAAGACGGTGTATCTCTGGCGCGTGGAAAAAGTGGCGCAGATCATACCCGAGCCGTATGTGCCGCCGGAGATGGAACCCCGTCTGGTTTATACCTCGTGCCCTTCGTGGGAGGCATTGGGGCGCTGGCTTCAGCAGCAGTACCGCGAGAAGATAGAGCCAAGTGCACCCATCGCAGCGAAAGCCGCGGAGCTCACCAAGGGCCTATCCGCTGAAGATGAACGGGTGAGAGCCATCTACCTCTGGGTAACCACCAAGGTGCGCAACGTCAATTTGCCGCTGGGGGTAACCGGTTATGCGCCTCACCCCGCTGCGCAGGTGCTGGAGAATAGGTACGGGGACTGGCGGGACAAAGCGACCATGTTGGCTTCTCTGCTGCGCGCTGCGGGTACACAGGCCGACGTCGCGCTGATCAAGAGGAACGGTGCTCCGCTCCTGGAGGATCTTCCCTCGCCCAAGCAGTTCGACGCCATCTATGTGCGCGCGCGGCTGCGCGGCGGCCAGGTGCTCTGGCTTGATCCCTTTGCCGACGCCTGTCGCTATGGCTACTTCCCCGGCGGAGACGGTACCAAGGCGCTGGTGGTAACGGAGGACGGCGGCGAGCTGGTTCCCGTACCGCCATTCACCGCCCAAACCAATTGGTGCGCACTGCGCGGCGACTATGCCTTTGCTTTGGACGGCAGCTTGACGGGGGATGAGCGCTTCTCAGCAGATGGCGCCTTTGACCGCCGCCTCCGGGCTCGACTCAAGGACCTGACGCCAAAAGAGCTGGCGCAGTTCTTCGACCAAGCGGCGAATGCATTGGGAGAGGGGACTCTCATCACAAGCCGCACGTTGTCTGATCTCAAAGACCTTGCTGCCAGCGGCCAAGTCTCGTGGGCATTTCGCGCTCCGG
Source organism: bacterium (assembly GCA_037445575.1). Classification (GTDB taxonomy): domain Bacteria; phylum Zhuqueibacterota; class Zhuqueibacteria; order JANLFK01; family Oleimicrobiaceae; genus Oleimicrobium. The sequence goes on along the minus strand of JBBIKH010000312.1, from coordinate 1,254 downwards.
ACTATGCCATCGCAGAAGGGGAGATGCTCATCTGCCACCTGCCGCCATTGGCGTTCGACTTCTGGGAGGCGACCCCCTACCGTCCCGCCCTTGCCGAGCGCAAATACCCATTTCACATTGCCATGGACTGCAGGTTCGAGTGCGAACGGCGCTTCCGGCTGCCGGCTGGCTTTCGCGTAGCCTACCTGCCGTCAGCAGTGGCGGTGGATAATGAGTTCGGCTCCTGGCTGATGGACTATCGCCTTGATCCCAAGAATCCATCAGTGGTCGTGGAACGGCGGAAGGTCGTCCTCAAACGTCAGACCATCCCGATAGAAAAGTACGCCGCCTACAAGGCGGTGTACGACGACTTTGTGCATCGACGGAACACAATGATTCTGCTGGAGAAGGGCAAGTGACGACAAGCAGAGGAGGAAGGGCAATGCGAATCGCGCGTCAACGGCACGCACTGTTGATCAGTCTGCTGGCTACTCTGCTGATGGCCGGGGCGCTGCGCTCCCAGGGCCTGGAGGCCATGAAGAGCAAAGTGAAAGACAAGGTGCTCAGCAACGGCATGAAGGTCATCGTTATGGAACGGCGCGATGCGCCGGTTGTCTCCTTCCACGTTTATGCCGATGTGGGCAGCGCCAACGAGTCCTACGGCATCACCGGCATCTCCCACCTACTGGAGCATATGGCCTTCAAGGGGAGCACCACAGTCGGTACCACAGACTATGCGCAAGAGGCGGTGGTGTTGGCGAAGCTGGACTCGGTGTACGAGGAGTTGCAGCGAGAGAGGAGCGCGTTGCGCCCGGATTCTGCGCGGATAGCGGCCTTGCAAGGCCAGTTTGCCGCCCTGGAGGCCGAGGCCAAGCGCTACGTGGTCACCGATGAGTTCGTCGACCTCCTGCGCAAGGAGGGCGACCGCAGCGTGAACGCCTACACCAGCAACGACGCTACCCAATATATCAACTCCCTGCCCTCCAACCGGCTGGAGTTCTGGATGGCCCTCACGTCCGACCGCTTCCTCAATCCGGTGTTTCGCGAGTTCTATAAGGAGCGCGACGTGGTCATGGAGGAGCGCCGGTTGAGCGTAGAGACGCGCCCCATCGGGCGCCTGATTGAGGACTTGCTCGCAACGGCCTTCAAGGCGCACCCCTATCATCACGAGGTTATCGGCCACATGTCCGACTTGAAGCGCAACACCAGGCGGGATGTGGAGGCCTACTTCCGCACCTTCTACATCCCCAGCAACATGGTGGTGGCAATCGTGGG
>JBBIKH010000311.1:0-2935 GCA_037445575.1 bacterium | reverse complement strand
AGGCGGGTGGATGCAGGGAGTTGACGGCTTCCTTTCCCGCCTTGCGCGCCGCTCGGCCAATCTTGGCCGCGGCTGGCGCCGGAGGTGCCAGCTGAACAGTTCTGCAGGGTACACTATGCGTTCTAAACCTCGCAATTCGCTTCTCTCTGCGCTGGTGGCCGGGGTGCTGCTGAGCTCGATGGCCTTGCCGCCATTGTGGTCCCAGTCAGCGCAGATGGTGGCGCGGGCCGACTCACTCTTCGCCCGCGGTGAGCTGCAGGCGGCCAAGCAGCTCTATCAGAAAGCCCTCAAGGCCGACAGGTCGTCTGTTCGGGCACGTGCTGGGCTGGGCAAGGTCGCAGTCGCCAAGGAGGATTGGGGCGAAGCCAATGACCGCTTCGCCGAGGTGCTGGAGCGGAACCCCTACGACCTCGAAGCGCACTACTACCGGGGCATCTGTTATCGTGAGAGCGGCAAGTTCAAGGCCCTGTTGCTGCGCAAGCTGGACTGGAACAAGTCCGAGAGGCACTTCAAGCAGGTCCTCGCCCAGGACTCTTCTTTCCAGGACGTGCTCTATCAGTACGCGCTGCTCTGCCGCTATCGCGAACGATACACGGAAGCCATCCAGGCGGCTCATGCGCAGCTTCGGCTTCGTCCGGACCTGACTGAGCCGAGAGTGAAGATCTTTCGCCTTTACCGCTATTTCATTTGCCATACGAGGCTGGACAGCGCCTTGGCGTGGTTGGCCCAGCAGCCGTGGGAACATGCGCGCTACGCCCAAGGCGAGGCTTTGCGGCGGACGGGACGCCTCGCTGCTGCAGATTCGTTGCTGCAAACTCTCCTTGCCCAGCCTTTGGGAATACCACGACAACCCATTTACCTGTCGCTTGCGCGCATTGCCTACGAACGCGGGAATGTTGCGGAGGGCGAACGATTCTTCTGGCGGGCAGTGGAGGAGATCGCCTCCGGTGTGGAAGCAGACCTGGTGTTCGAGGATGTCAAGTACGTGCTCAACGACCGCGAGTTGGAATTCTACCGTTCCCTGAGCGCGGCGGATTCGCTGGCAGCCTTCTTCCGCGTTGTCTGGACGGAGCGTGACCCAACGCCAGCCGCGGAAACCAACTGCCGGCTGGCCGAGCACTACCGCCGGCTTCTTTATGCCGAGAAATACTATGCCTACGATGGGTTTCGCACCCGTTTCAATAACCCGGACAGACTCAACCGGCTGCAGTTCTCCAAGATCAGCATGCTCAATGACGAGCTCAACGACAAGGGGCTCATTTTCGTACGGCACGGCGAGCCTGACGAGCGGGCTACCACCCTGGCGCAGGATGTGGAGGGCAACGAGTCGTGGCTCTACTACGCCACGCCGTCTAACCCGCGCATGACATTTCACTTCATGCTTGAGAACTCGCCCACCGCCTGGCGGTTGGCGCCGTACATCGACGATCCGCGCATGCTCGAGGATCGGCTCACTTGGGGAGGAGAATACGCGCGGCTGTTGCGCGCCGACCAGTTGGAACGCCTCAGCTTGGTGGAACAGATGGCGCAGCAGAGCCAACAGACGGTCGCCTTGGCTCTGTCCACCGACCGCCATACTTGGGACAAACACCTGCAGCACCTGGAGGTGCCCTTTATGCTTTCCACCTTCCGCGCGGACAAGGGGCTCACCACCTTGGAACTCTTCTTCGCGGTACCACTGCGGCAGTTAGCCCAGCGGGCCCCAAGGGAGACCCGCGTGGTGCACATGGAGCATGGGGTGGCAATCTTCGATCGAGCGCTGCACCCGGTGGGCGAACAGAGAGACACGGAGGAAGTCGATCCCCATCGCAGCGCTGCCGCCTACCTGGGGGCAGAGCGCTTTCTGCTGGCACCTGGGGTCTATAACGTTGGTTTCCACGTACGGGTGCAGGAGCTGGACATGCTTGGCGGATTCAAGCTGCAGCGCACGGTTCATGACTATGTAGCTCCTGGGCTGCATGTGAGCGACCTGCTGGTGGCCAATCGCATAGACCAGGCCACGCGGCCGTCGAACTTTGTCAGAAATGGGTTGGAGGTCATACCCAATCCCACGCACACATTCCTGCGGCAGCAACCGGTGTACATCTACTTCGAGGTCTACGGGCTGAGCGTCGATCAGAACGGGCTGACCCGGTACGTCCTGGAGTACCGTCTTGACGCTCTCAAGCGGGGCAAAAAGGGCGTAAGAACCGCGTTCGGCTTGTTTGGGAGCGGAGAAAAGCCTTCCCTGAGCATCCGGGCAGAGAGAAGCGGCAGTTCCGAGTTTGCGGCAGAGCACGTGGCCATCGACATCAGCAGCGCGAGCGCCGGCGACTACACCCTCACCGTCAAGGTGAACGACCGGCACTCGGGGCAGACCAAGGAACGGTCGATTGGCATACGCCTGCTGTAGGCCGCTTGGGGAACCGAGGTGAGTACTCCGGTTTGAAGGTGAGCGATCAGATGAGATCACAGAGCCATAGGCGCGTCATGAGGACCCGGTTGCCTCAGATCTCTGCGCTCCTCGGGGTCGAAAAGGTGGAGGAGCTGGTCAGGCAGTTGGACGAGTGGACTGTGCTGTGGCACGGCAGCTTGGCGGAACTGCCGGCAATGTCCCAAGGTTTTCTTCCTCTCCTGCAAACTTTGCACACGTGCAACTTTTCGCTGTGGCACGAAGAGGATGAAGCACGCCGCCAAGACGTACCTGATGCCGTGATCGTCGGCCATAAGAGGGCCATCGACCGGTGGAATCAGCGGCGGAACGACACCATCGAGCGGCTCGACGCGCACCTGTTGGCGGTATTGGAAAGGGTGGGCGCCCGTCCAGACCAGGATGCACCACAGAACTCCGAGACGCCCGGCAGCATTCTTGATCGCCTGTCGATCTTGTCGCTCAAAATCTACCACATGGCGGAGCCGACCAGGCGGACCGCTGTGGGGCCTGAACATATCGCCG
>JBBIKH010000310.1:0-2948 GCA_037445575.1 bacterium | reverse complement strand
GGGCGATGAGCTGAAGAGAACATGGCTGGAACAGATCTGTAATCCGCTCCCGCACCTGGTCCGCAGTCTGAGCTGACAGCCGGGCAATTCCAACATGTCCAATGTGCGATGCAAAGACATCCCCGAACAGATATACGGAATGTCCTTGGGCTAAAACGTCTTCGATATGGCGGTACAGCAGCAGGTCGCCCTCTGTGTCGGGCATGAAGAAGACGCTCCGCACGCCAAACACGATGGGGTTCCCGGCATAGTAGGTCACGTTAGGCGGCAGGTGCTTGTATTCTCCGGCCTCCAGGCTGATGATCAGGTCCTGGGGTTCGGTGTGCCGGGCAATGAAACAGGCTGCATCGCGGTTCCAGTTGGAGTCTGGGTTGTGCGCGGGCAGGATGGAGCCGACAAAGTTAACACCGAAGAGCAGTGCAACGGCCAATGCACCCAGCAACAGCGGGTGGTGTTGGGGGACGTTGGCCTGAGCATCTCGCAAGACCAAGGCCATGAACGCTCCAAGCGGGATGAGCAGCGGCGTCCAGAAATGGACGTTCTCCGGGAAGTACCAGATGGCAAAGGCGGCAATAGGAAGCATCCACAGCAAGAACACAATCAGAATACGACGATTCCCGACCCATAGCCGGCGGGCATGGCTCGCCGCGTAAAAAGCTCCCAGAGCCAGCAAGACACTCAACGGGATGAGCATGGCCACCGTGGCACCGAATTGCCAGGGCGCGCTGGCGCCATAAGAAATGGGAGGCAAGGCAGCGGCAGGCATCAAACGTACCAACCAGACCGCCCATTCCGGCCGGGCGGCGATGAAACGCAGGGCCGACACCTCTCCCACCAACAGATTGCCCAGGCCAAAGAGCATTTTGAGACTGCGTATGAGCGAGAATTGGCCCAACCCCAATGCCGGGCCAACGCTTTCCAGGTTGGACGTGAGCGTGCCCAACAGGCCATGGACTGGATTCACTTGATATATCGCCAGCATAACAAAACCATACATCGGAATGAGTAGGAAAGCCCACACTCCCAGAAAGACCACCCATGTTTGCGTCCTGCTGGTTTTCCAGGCCGGGGAGAGTACGAGGACTGCCAGACAGGCGGGCAGCAGCAACAGCAGCGACTGGTGGAACAGCACAGCCAGCGCACTGAACGCCCCAAACAACGCCACATCGCGCCAGCTCCCCCGGCGCAGCGTTCGTTCCATCGCCCAGGCTGCGGCCGAGAGGCACAGGAGCATCGGCGAGTAGGGCATTGCCTCCACCGAGTAGCGCCAGTAGCCGTAGCAGAAAGCGACAAAGAGCGTCCCTATCGCCGCTGCCCGGTGCTCGCCGGTCAGGTTATGCAAGAAAGCAAACAGGAACCCAATGCCAGCCGCACCAGCCAGAATGCTGAGGGCCTGGTTGACACCCAGCGAGTCGTGCAGCCCCAAAGCGGAAGCCAACCAATTGGCCACAATGACAAGAGGGCCGTACAACAGGTGATGCGGATCGATCAGCCCTTCCCAATAGCCCTGCCTCAGGCGGATAGCGATGTCAATCGGATCGCGGGTATAATAGGAATTGGTTGTGGGGAAGAGCCCATATAGCACGACCATTGCACCGGTCAGCATAGCTGGAAGCAGATGGCTTTGACGATTGCTCATGTACTTGACCCAACGTGGTTAGCACAGATGCGTGTCTCATCCCTTGTACAGGCCCAGAAGGTCCTCAAGAGCCAGCGCGACGGCAAGATCTTCTCGATGGCGCGCAGGACCCTGACGATCAACAGGGGTAGTTTGCGCTGCCAAATGGGTGAGAACAGATAGAGCGAGACCGTACCAACTTTCCGCAAGGCCGCGCTCTGCAAGAAATGGTGAACATCGCCAGGAGACCACACGTACATCGGGCTTCGATCCAGAAACCAACAAAACGGCGGTATGTTCCTCGGCGTCCAGCGGAAAGTATCGAAGATCACCAGCCCGTCAGGTTTGATGATCCGCCCCAACTCCTTCAGAGCACGAGCTACGTCTTCCGCGGGGAAATGCTGAAACAATCGAATCGTCATCACGGCATCGAAGACGCCGTCGCCGAACGGCAAATGGTTGATGTCGCACAGGACTCTGGGCAGATTCTCCTGCCGCCGGCCTGCGATCCCCAACATGGGCAGCGAGGCATCGGCCGCGATCACCCTATGCCCGTTCGCCTGAAAGCGCTGTGCATAGACGCCTGTACCGCATGGAACGTCAAGCAACAGCCCAACTCTATTCCCTAGCAGAGCATCGAGTGCTGCGCAATCGCGGTCGAAGATGTAGCGCCCGGTCGGCCCGCCGAAATGCCGATCATCGTAGCTCTGCAGCAACGCCTGGCTGGTATACGCCGTTTCCGGTCTCATGCAGCAATGCCTGTCAGCCGTTCCTGTTCAAGTCCGCGAAACTATCCGCGGTCAATAGATCCGTCAGCAACAGACGCGCCTTCTCCTCCATCAAAGCATTGCCCGTCTGTCGGCCGCTCTTCACCAGGAAATAGGATCGCAGCGCCACCTCTGCCCGCACGCGCTGGTCAAAGCACCCATCCAGTATATGCGAGAAACGCTGGAGGTACGATTGATAGAAACGCCGTCCAAGTGCGGGATCGGCCAGGTAATATCCGATCCACAGTTGCGCAAAGTCGGTCGCCGCGCTGCCGAGATGCAGCATTTCGAGATCCACGAACCACAACACGCGTTCGGCGCCGTCGAAGATCAGGTTGCCGACGTGGAGGTCCCCATGCACCAGTACATTGTCTCCTGCCTCCCTGTTACAATATGTGACCAACAAACGCCGGAAGCTCCGCCGTTGGTCAGATGACAGAACAGGCAAAGCGGCGAACCGATCGCTGAGCGCCTTGCCAGGGCGCAACAGTTGGTACAGCGCGCCGAAGAAACGGAAATCCCCCCGGGCCGTAGCAGCGGAATGCAGCGCTTCAAGGGCAATC
>JBBIKH010000309.1:0-2987 GCA_037445575.1 bacterium | reverse complement strand
CACCACCAGGTATACCCCCTGCCGTGCGGTCACCTGCCGGACATCGCCACTCACAATCTCGCCAATGCGCTGCGAGAACTCTTGGTACGTCGACTCCTTTTCCAGCTCCTTGAGCCTCTGGCTGAGATTCTGGCGTGCAGAGAGGATCAGCCGCCGGCCGAAGCTGCGAGGATCGACGATTTCGACAAAATCATCCCCTATCTCCAGGTCGGGTTCAACCTTGCGCGCCGACTCCAAGTCGATCTCACGCGTCTCGTCGGTGACCTCTTCTACGATCTTCTTGTTCTGATAGATCTCTATTTCCCCCTTCTCAAAGTTCACGAAAATGTCGAAATTGTCGGTGGTACCGAAACGCTTCTTGATCATGTTCATGAACACCGACTCGATAATCTCGGCCAGTACCTCCTTGTCGATGTTCCGCTCTTTTGCCATTTCGGCAAAGGCTTCAACGATCTCACTCTTCATGACAGATGCACCCTCTACACCTGATCCATACCCAAGTTCCGAAAGCCCCTACCATCGGGGTTGCACTCGAGCCAGGCTGATGGCCTGCCTTTCCAGAGTGCGCAATGCTCCTGCGCAATCTAGCACAATGTGCTCAGCGCCCACCTCCTTGAGCACCCCCACGACGGTACGCGACTTGTCCCCTTCTCGGTACTCAATCTTCAGCGTCCTGTTGAGATTCCGTCGAAAGTCCCGCTCCGACCGCAGTGGTCGATCAATCCCAGGCGAGGAGACCTCCAGCGTGTAGCTGCCTGGAATCGGATCTTTGCGATCGAGGAGATCAGAGATCTTCTGGCTCAGCGCAGCACAACGGTCAAGCGTGATGCCGCCTTCTACGTCCACGAAGACCCTTAGGACCTGCCGACCAGGCCTGCCTTTGAGCTCGACCTCTACCAGCTCAACTTCTTCGCCTTGCAAGGCTTGCTCAACCAGAGCGCGAATATCTTGCGTACTTGCCATCGTCTACCCACAGTCAACAAAAAAGTGGGTCAGGCTTCGACCCACTTGCAGCGTTAATATATGAAAATCCGACCTAAGATGCAAGTACTTTTGTAACAAAGGGTGGCTTTACCCCCGGACTGCTCCGAGGAGGAGTTGCGCCTGCGTCCGCTCCTGCGAATCAGGGTACTTGTCCAGCAGTAGCTTCAGGAGCTGCTCTGCTTGCTCCTTGCGGCCGGCCAGGGCATAGCACCTGGCTGCGTCCAGGAAATACTTTGGGGCATACGGGTCTTTGGCATGGCCTTTCGCCACCTCCCCATACCGGCGAGCGGCCTGAAGATAGTCCTGCTCCTGCTCGAAGCACTGTCCCACTGCGGCGCTTGCTGCTGCCGCCAAGAACTCGATCCCTCGCAGCTTGCGCGCAGCCTTGGCAAAACACTTTCTTGCCTCCGAAAACTCCCCTTTGTCGTACAGGACATTGCCTAGATGAAGGAGGGCGAGGGCCCCGTTCTTCGTGCCACCATAGTCCTCCACTGCGGTGCGAAGGATGTCTGTGGCGGCAGTAAGGTCGAGCCGTTCGTACGCGGCCGCTCCTCGTGCCAGCTCCACGGCGGCTTTGCCCTCGGCCGCACTGCGTCCTGCGCGCATCAGATAGGTGGCCAGGATGATAACCACCACCGCTGCACACGCGCCGATGACCAACTTGTTATGCTCTTCGAGATACTTGGTCACCTTGGCATAAGTGGTGACGAACTTGTCCTCTTTGATCTCACGACGGGTCAGGCGTTTCTTGGGCTTGAGCATGCTAACTCCAGATTCTTGTGGCTCACATCTGTCACCTGTGCCCCTAGCAGGACTTGAACCTGCGACACATGGTTTAGGAAACCACTGCTCTGTCCTAACTGAGCTATAGGGGCGCCTGCCTCTTGTCCAACGCGATGTGCGGCGCTCCGTGAGCGCCGACGGGCTGAATTATACAAAATTCGTAGTGCAAACGCAAGCCGATTTTGCTGAGGCACTGGAGAGGTCAGGCAAAACCTTACCAGGTATCTCTCATGAGCCCGCCCAGGCGGGGTACGGGCCATCGGTCCCAGGACTTCTGCCCGCGAGGCATTTCGTGGCTGTTCCTGCCCAAAGTGCACCGTCACCCTCGCTCCCCTTTGTCTCATGGCGTGACAGAACGTCTAGTACGCGATGCCACCCCGCAGGCTGGCGACCTTGCGGCGCGGGATGCTATTGGTGCTTTTCGTAGGAGCAGGTGTCGTTCGGGAGTTGGCGTGCCAGGACGGGTATCGAATCGGTCTGGAACGTACCTGTGCCGCTCGCGGATTCCGGCAGCCAGTGGAACGAGATCCCCCTGGGAACGCTGCACCGACGGCCGTTGGAGTCTCGCCTTTGCGGGCAAACGATTCTGCTCGCTTGCAGCGGGCAATTGGCATAGAGCTTGAGGGGGGCAAGGGCATTTTGTAAGCCTGTGTATGCCCGCGGTGCGCTGCCCCTCCTGCCCCGTTGGCTCCACCCTCTGACTGGCACCAGGAGCCACCCCAACCGCCACCAGACGTACGGAGGCAGCGGCCTAACGCTCAGCATCAGCGGCGGCGCGCAGCACCGTCCGCTGCATGCTGTTGTTAGCCATATCTTTTCAGCTCACTCCTTGACTATGTCCAGAGTCAGACGTGTGCCGTCGGGCCAACTCACGGGCACACATACAGTATTGTCCTCGGCAACTACAGCGGGCTGTGCAGGTACCTTGTCTTCCAACGAGCCGCGGGCGACCGCCTTCGCGAAGGCCTCGAGGGCGTCCAAGGCCTTCGGATCGCTGATGCTAAGTCCTGACTTTCTCAGCGCATCTTGAACGGCGGACTTGGCACCGATATCGGCGGCCATCTCTGCCGCCTCGTCTTGGATCACCCGGACTCGTACTTTTGTGCCAGGGGGTAGGCTGGTGCGGACCTTGACCTTACCTCCGAGAGCATTGCCTTGTAGCTTCCTCATGATTGTCACATCCTCCTGGTTGGCGAACGGCCTGCGCTTCACCTGCGCCG
>JBBIKH010000308.1:0-3001 GCA_037445575.1 bacterium | reverse complement strand
TGTGCATGCCCCTATTTGCCTTGGTTGCCCTGGCCATCAAATTGGACTCACCAGGGCCGGTGATCTTCAGGCAGGTGCGCATCGGCCAGAACCGCAGACGTGCGCTCCGGCGCAATGGCCACCTCTTTGACCGCCGCAATGGGGACCTTAAAGGCAGGCCGTTCACCATCTACAAGTTCCGCACCATGTACGTGAATGTTGACGACTATGACTGGCGGCCCAAGGGTAACGGCGACCCCAGGGTGACACCGGTGGGGAGGGTAATTCGCCGCCTGTGAATAGACGAATTGCCGCAGCTGTGGAATGTCTTGAAAGGGGATATGAGCCTTGTGGGGCCGCGGCCAGAGCTTCCTCACATCGTCCAGGAATACAACTCACTGGAAGAGCAGCGGCTCTCGGTCAAGCCCGGCATTACTGGTGTGTGGCAGTTGAAAGGCCCACGCGAAGAGCGTATCCATGACAACATTCACCTGGATTTGGGCTACTTGTGGCGGCGCTCATTCTGGTTTGATCTGAGCCTGATAGCGCGCACGCTCCTTTTCGTGATGCGCTTCAAGAACGTGTAAACGAGCGGCAAGGAGGTGAAGTGTGGAAAGCAAAGGGTAATGGGACGAGGTGGACCCTATGCGGCGTCGCGGCAGACGTCCAGACATACCTGACTATGAGAGGGACGACATCTCGTGGCGGCGCCGCATAAGGTGCATCGTGAGCGGCTGAAGGTGACCCTCACGATGTGTTGAGCAACCACTTGAGCGAACGAGGAGAGCAGGTCATGGAAGTGAGGATGGAGAAGAGAGGGGGGATCGTGCAGCGGGCGCTGTTGGTTGCCCTGCTAGTGGTGTGGTGCTGGACATGGCCATCTTGGGCACAGGTTCAGGCACCGGACTTTAGCCATAACCTCTTGGAGTGTGAGGCGAGCCTTGGTGGCCATTACGGCCCCGACGTGCTCGTCTTCGGCACCGTCGCCCGAGGGGAGACCCTGACCTTCAGGCTGCATATCGTTAATTCTGGCACGGCAGACGTGCCGAGTGGAGAGAATCCGCCGGTCAGGTTCGAGATCTTTAACTACGCCTCGCACCTTGAGGACGTGCAGGTGCTCTCTATTCCCTCCGGCGCCACGGTCAACAGTGTGGTCACTGACTCGATTGTGGTGGATAACATCGCCTGTGCCGCTGGCGACACAGTGTACATCGTCTGGTCTGGGGTGGTCTCCGACCCTGGCCCCGAGCCGCAGGGGTACCGTAACTGGATCTCCACGCACATGACCCCCCAATACTACGCCCCCTTGCCGGGGTGGTACGCGCGCAGAGAACCGGCAGCCTATTTTCGGTTGGACGGCATACCAGGTTCCATTGGCGATCTGGTGTTCGAGGATGTGGATGGCGACGGTGTGGCCGATGCAGGTGAACCCGGCATGGTCGGCGTCGGACTGAAGCTGTATCGGGATGATGACGGCAGCGGTACTCTGGACCCAAGCGTTGATGCACTCGTAGGCAGCACGTCAACCGGGACCAATGGACTCTACCTCTTCACAGAACTGCAGCCTGCGGTCTACTTTGTGGACGTCGATGAGACTACGCTGCCGCCAGGCATGGTCTTGACCTACGGAAACGATCCCGCAGGCCCTATCGAACTGTCCTTTGGTCAGGCCTACAGCGACGCCGACTTTGGCTACCACCGCGATGAAGGGGCCCTGGACTACGGAGATGCCATCGACCCGCGCTATCCTACGTACCTTGCGAACAACGGGCCGCGCCACCGCATAGGAGATTTGTATCTGGGAGGGTGGCTCAACGCGGAAAACGACTGCAAACAGACCAACATGGATGAGTGGGACGATGGTGTGGTCTTCCTAGGTTCTAGTGCCATTTCGGGAGGTCGCTATCAGATGCCCTACATGTCCGGCACCTGGGGTGCAGTGCAGATCACGGTGCGCGGCGCCCCACGCCAGGTCGCCTACGTGGACGGGTGGATTGATTGGAACCTCGACGGTGACTGGGACGACGAGTACGAGCATGTAGTCGACGTGGCGGTGCCGATCCCCAACGTCTACATTGTCGAGTTCTGGGTGCCAGAGGGGGCTCCGGCCGGTGACACGTGGGCGCGCTTTCGGGTGTATGAGCAGGACTACAACTCCTATGTCGGTCTGGCCGAACTGGGCGAAGTGGAAGACTACTTCTTGCTCGACGGGCAGGTTGCCGTGGAGATGAATACCCTGAAAGCCATCGCCTTCGAGGATAGGGTAAAGCTCCAGTGGGTGACGCAGAGCGAAACGGAGAATGTCGGCTTCTACATCAGCCGCGCCGTGACCAAAGATGGGCCCTACGAATGCATTACTGCTTCTCTTATTCCGGGCGCCGGCACCACTCAGACAATGCAGTCCTACCAGTACGTTGACCGGAATGTGGTGCCTGGGCAGACCTACTACTACAAGGTGGTCGATGTTGACCTGAAGGGGAACGTTGGAGAGCATGGGCCGGTGGCTGCCACAGTGCCGCGGCTGCCCGAGAGATTTGATTTGGAGCAAAATTTCCCGAATCCTTTCAACCCCACGACCAGCATCGGCTTCAAGGTGCCTGCCGATGGCCACGTGCAGGTCAAGGTCTACAACCTGATGGGGCGCCTGGTGCGGACCTTGGTGGATGGCACAATGACCGCGGGGCGCCACGAGGTGGTGTGGGATGGCACCGATGAGTATGGCCTGGTCATGCCCACCGGTACGTACCTCTGCGTCATGGAGGCCGAAGGGGTGCGCATGACCAGGAAGATGGTCTTTGCGCGATAGGAACACAGACGACGAGTTGCCCAAAGAGGGAGGCTTGGTGGGTCGCGTTCTGCGCAAGCAGCACGCGCCCACCACCTCCAGCTCCACCAGAGGTAAAGGAGCTGCAAGGAGAGAACTGTTAACGATGGCTTGGGGCGGATGTGGAAGGTGGGCTTGGGTGCCCGTGCTGAGTTGGGTTGAGATGTGGTGAGGAAGGGAAGGTGATCCGAATGTGGT
>JBBIKH010000307.1:0-3036 GCA_037445575.1 bacterium | reverse complement strand
GCTCTCGAACTACCGCTACTACCTCGAGCAGAAGAAGCGCTTGCTCCATCTTGCCTCGCCTCAATGCTGAGCCACGGGTACTTTTCCTTACGGTTGTTGCAAAAGCCAGCAGCAGCGGCCGCCGCTCAGGCATCGGGTGCCGGCCTATCCTCCTGCCTTATGCCCAGTTCCCTCATCTTCCGGTACAGGTTGGTGCGCTCGATGCCCAGCTGCTTGGCACTCTCGATGATGCTCCAGTCATTAGCCACGAGGATAGCCGTAATGAGATCGCGCTCAAACTTCTTCCTCGCCTCGCGCAAGGGCAGCCCAATGTACGCGAGCTCAGGCCTCTCCTCTGGGTCACCCAAGGCCTGGCAGATCTGGGGGATGTCGATCAACTCGCTCTCAGCTAGGATCACCAGGCGCTCGACAAAGTTGCGGAGCTCTCTGATGTTGCCACTCCAACACCTGCTCACTAGGGCCTGCATTGCCGACGGAGTGAAACGTGGCAGTGGCTTGTGTTGCTCCGCACAGACATCCTTGAGGAAATGCCTTACCAGCAGGGGTATGTCCTCGCGCCGCTCTCGCAGCGGCGGCAACTGAATGTGGATGACGTTGAGGCGAAAGTAGAGGTCCTCCCTGAAGCGCCCTGCTGCAACTTCCTCTTCGAGGTTGCGGTTGCTCGCCCCGATGAGCCGAACGTCGACCCGTCGGAATGACTCGCTGCCCAACGGTTGCACCTCGCCGCTCTCCAAGGCGCGCAGCACCTTTGCCTGGGCCGAAAGGCTCATACCGGACAACTCGTCCAAGAACAGAGTGCCGCCGTCAGCGTACACAAACAGGCCATCGTAATCCTGGGTAGCGCCAGTGAAGGCCCCCTTTTTATGGCCAAACAGCTGGCTTTCCAGAAGGGTGTCGGGAACGGCAGAGCAGTTGACCGGCACGAAGTGCCCTTTCCGCTTGCTCAGCCGGTGAATGGCGGAGGCCACCAGCTCCTTGCCCGTCCCGGTCTCTCCGACGATGAGCACCGTTGCATCGGTGGGGGCAACTTGTTCGATGATGTTGTAGATCTCGCGCATCGACCTGCTCGTGCCGACCATGCCATACCGCTCGTAGAACTTTGCGGCACTGAGCTCAGTGTCCCGTACCGCGCGCGCCTTTTGCAGGTTCTCCTCAATGTGGCGCAGGAGCACCGGCAGTTGGATTGGTTTTTCCAGGAAGTCGCTGGCACCGTGGCGCACTGCCTCCACCGCCTTGGGAATGTCACCGTGCGCAGAGATCATGACCACCGGCCTGGTGCTATCCAGCGCCACCATCTGTTGGAGGAGCTCCGTGCCATTGACGCCCGGCAAGACCAGATCCAGAAGCACGAGATCGGGGTCTACCTGCTCGGCGATACGCAGTGCCTCCTGGGCGCTCGTGGCGGTGGAAACCTGGTACCCCTCGTGCCTGAGTATGTCCTCCAGGATGGCGATGGCTTTTTCCTCGTCGTCGACCACAAGGATATGTGCAGCGCCCTTTTGCCGCATGGCTTCAACCCCCTGTTTCAAGCTTGGTACCCGGGGAGCTCTACCCGCACCGTTGTCCCTACCCCCACCTTGCTTTGCAGGGTGATGCGCCCTCCGTGCTCCTTAACAATATGGCGGCAGGTGCTGAGCCCAAGGCCGCTCCCCCCGCTTCTGCCAGTGACGTAGGGGTCAAACACCCGGCCAAGGAGTTCGTCAGGAATGCCGCACCCGGTGTCGCTCACCTCGATGGCGACATACTGCTGCCGCACTGGCTCCGCAAGGTTGAGCCAGTGGGCTACGCTCGCACGCAGAAAGAGACGGCCCTTGCCTTCCATGGCCCGCACCGCGTTGTCAAAGAGATTGAAAAACAGGCGCTGTATCGCTTCCAGATCAACCCGTACCTGGGGGAGCCCCTCTTCACACTCCACAACCAAGGCCACAGTGCTCGGGAGCCATTGCCGCACCTGCCGCTCCACGGCATTCACCAGCTCCCGCGCCCCCATCACCGAAAGACGCGGGGGTTTCAGGCTGGCAAAGCGCAAGAAACCATCCGCCATCTGCCGCAACTTCTCAATCTCCTCCACCGCCGAGTCCACATGGTGGTCCAGACTCTTGGCTGCCCGAGGTTGCAATTCGCGGTAGGCCATCTGCAGTCTCTGCAGGGTCAGCAGGACAGTGTGCAGCGGGTTTTTGATCTCGTGCGCCATGTGTTGGGCCAATGCAGCCCAATCCAGAGCGCGTCGCAGCTCCACACTGACGGAAGAATCCTCCATTGTCACCAGGTTAACCTGCGCTTGTCCCGAGCCGCCGGCGATGGACATGCCACCCACTTTGACCAGTTGCCCACCGGGAAAATCCACCAGGTGACCGTTCGCCTGCTCGCGCGGACCACCTTCAGGGCCAACATCTTTTAGGACCAGGTCGAAGTGATGTGTTATGGACGGGGGGAAGACCTCTGTATAAGGGAGACCGCGGGGATCGGTGATGCCCGCCACCATGTATCGACGGGCCAGCCTGTTGCTGTGCAGGATCCTTCCTCGCGAATCCAAAAGCAGAGCCGCGCAGGGAAACGCAGCCAACACTCTCGACAATTGCGCCGCGTGCCGTGCGCGGGACACCCAGATCCAGGCCGCAAGACCAGAGACGAGCAGAGCCCCTGCCACGGCAAGCAGCACTTCCAGGCTTGGGGAGAAACCTGCGGCCCAAGGCAACTCTTCTGCGGAAGGAAACACGACCACGCGCTCCTTAGTCCCCTGTCATGGCGGGGCAGTGCCGAGACCCAAGGCACGTCGCACATCCCCAATGTCGGTTACTTCGCGCAGCACGGCAGGAGGGCGACATTGCCTCGCCGTACCATCGCCGCTTGCGGAAGCAAAGCTGGGGGTCCATTTGTCCCAAAGCATCCTCGCGTGTCTGTGCCACCCCGCCATCTCTCTGGAGGCCAGTTGAACATACGCAACCGAAAGAAAATAGTCAAGTGAAAAGTGTGCTGGAGCTGGAGAGGTCAGGCAAAACCTTACCAGGTATCCCTGGTAATCCGTAGAATTAC
>JBBIKH010000306.1:0-3149 GCA_037445575.1 bacterium | reverse complement strand
GCGTGCAGCAGAAGGTTGCCGACATTGTCGCCTCCGGCGACGAGAACCTGGGCCGCATCCTCCTGCGTATGTTGGCGCTAAGGGAGGAGCCGGTGGTCGCCTTGGCGGTTTCCGGCCTGGTGCAGATGGGGGAACGCAGCATCGAGATGGTCATCGAAAGCCTCAGCAGTCCGAGTCCACTGGTGCGCAGCAACGCCGCGCGGGTGCTGGGCCAGATGCGGAATCCCCTTGCCGTGGAGCCACTGGTGAGCGTCCTGAGCGACGAGGACGCCACGGTGCGCTGCGCAGCGGTGCGCGCGCTAGCCGACATTGGTCACCCACGGGCCATCGAGCCGCTGGTAGGCGCCTTGGGCGACACTGACCAGCAGGTGCATCAGGCTGCGAGCCAGGCGCTGGTACGCTTCGGCTCGGTCGCCACCCACGCGCTGATCCGTGCGCTTGAGTATGAGCGAAACAAGACACCGCTGCGCACCATTATCCTGACCCTGGGCAAGATCGGTGATCCGGTTGCCCTCCCTTATTTGGTCAAGCACTTGGCCAGCAGCTACTTCGCTGTCAGGGGAGCTGCCATCGCCGCCCTCAAACCCTATGGCGCAGCGGTGGTGCCGTACCTGCAGGAGGTGCTCGCAGTCAACGAAAGCGACATCACTGACCTCATGACCAAGGCCGCCGATGCTGGCAACCCCTCCGTGCAGGTGCGCGCCATCAATGCCCTGGGGAGCCTGGAAGACCACCGCGCGGTGCCTCTGCTGAAAAAGCTGGTAGTGGGCGACAACCAGGAGGTGGCCGAAGCCGCTCAGGAAGCGTTGGTGAAGATAGGCTGCGCAGCATGGGGGCGCTGCGGCGCGCTGATCCTTTTGGGCGAAGTGGGAGACCGCACCCTGGTGCCAGTGGTGGAAAAGGCTCTCAAAGACGATTCCACGAACGTCCGGCTGGAAGCGGTCCGCGCGCTTGGCAAGTTCGCGACAGAGGACATCATCGCCCTGCTTGGGCAGACCGCGCTCACCGACCCAGATCCATACATCCGCACCGAAGCCCTGCGCGTGATCAGGTGGAGTGGCATTTCCTGTCCGGCCGCTGTAGATGCAGCATTGAGCGCATTAACAGATCCGGACTGGCAGGTATGCACTCAGGCAGCGCGCCTGCTGGGCAACATCCGTGAGGAGCGTGCCATCCGGCCTTTGGTGAACGCGCTCCACCATGCCAATTGGACGGTGCGGCAGAGCGCCGAAGACGCCCTGCGCAACTTTGGCGACAAGGCGGTGCCCGCCCTCATCGAGGCATTGCAGAGCGACGACTGGGTAGTGCGGCTGCGGGCGTCGCGGGCCCTCGGGGAAATCGGTGACCCCAAGGCAATCCCTGCCTTGGAGCACGTACTTGCCCGCGAAGACGAGCCCCCGCAGGCACGACTCATCGAGCAGGAGGCGTTCAACAAGCTCAAGGCCTTGCACGCCCAGGCGTAAACACGGCCTCGCCTTCGCTCACCGGGGCCGGGCGTAGGCTTAGCGTGTCACGTACTGCGCGTCCGCAAAAGCTTCCCCGGCCTCATCGGTGATGCGGAAGTAAAAGCCCCATTCCCCAATGCGCTGCGTGGCCTTCACCAGAATGACATTTCGCCCCGCCTGCAGTTGCACCGGCACGACCCAACCGTCGATGCTTGATCGTTCCGAGCCGTTGTGCATCCACACCTGCTTGCCGTTGAGCCACACCTTCAGACCAGCACGATAGCCGAAGCAGAAGGTGGCCTGCCGCGCGGAAGGCACCACCACCTCGGTGCGCGCATACGCGACGCCCAGCCAGGGGTTGCCTGACATTGCCCACAAGTCCACAAAGCCATCCGGCAGGTCGTCCTCCGCCTGACGCCAACGCAGGGTCTTTCCGTTGTGACGCACCTCGGCCGGAAAAGTGGTAGCTCGCTCATTGATGAAGCGGCGATTGAAGCCATCGGCGCTCTGGAAGGGGCCGAGCACAAGCCACTGCGCCTCGCTAGGGAAAGCGAGCGCCTGCAGGATGGCCGCGGCCTTGTCTGGCTCTCCGCGCCGGCGATGAACCAGGGCTGCACATAGGCGCGCCGCCACCTCGTAGCCCCTGTTGCCGCTCTGGGCGGCAAAATCCGCGTACCCAAGCGTCCATTCCAAAAGCTCCTCATCCGAAGCAGGTGACTTCATAAGCGCCTTTTCATAGGCCAGCCAGTAGAGAGCACCGAGATCCGGTGCGTAGGCCAGCACCGCGGGGTCGATCTGCTCGCTCCCTCTGATTAGGTGTTGTATCTGTCCCAGATAGATCAAGGCCGGTTGGATCCCCGCCAGGGTGATGGGGAGACCTTCGACGCCTGCAACGCGTGCATGCTTCGCCACCAACTCGGAAAGCTCACGGGCATACACCTCGAAGCGGAGGGCCATGACGAGACTGGAAAGAAACAGATTCGGGTTGGACATCACTGCGGCAAAGTGCTTCTGCACCGCCGCAAACCATTCCCGCTGGTACGCCCCAAGGGCGGCGCTGTCGAGACGCATAGTCCGCGCGAGAAAAGGTGCAGCGATGGACAGGCGGTCAAGGGCCTGCGCCGAATCGAGGTGGCTCAGGGCCTGCTCGCGCCGGCCCAGGAGCGCCGCGACTGTCGCGCTGAACGCGTGGGCATCTGCCCGCGCCTCATCCGTGGCGGCCATGGATTTGTACCTGGCAAGCTCGGTCAGTGCCTCCTCATACTTGCCCATCTCAAAGAGGGCCACGGCGGCGTGGCGAGCACTGAGATAAAACCTCGGATTAACCTCCAGCGCTTTGCGGAACAGCCGCAGGGCTTCCTTGTTCTTGCCCATCATGAGGTAGATTTCGCCCATGCTGTCGAGAGGATTAGGCTCATCCGGCGCAAGTTCGCGGTAGCGCTTCAGCGCAGCGGTGGCCTCTTGGTAGCGCCCGAGGTGGGCGTAGGCGTAGGCCAAGTTATTGTAGGCAAGCTTGAACTGCGGATCGATTTCGATCGCTTTCTCCAGCTCCACGATGGCCCGTTCATAACGCCCCGTGCCGTAGCTCCAGGCGCCGAGCTGGAAGTGCAGCATCTTGTCATACGGGTTTTCGGGGATGGCCCGCTCCAGCAGCTGAAAGGCCGCAGCCACGTTGCCAGTGAGCATGTGGTAAAGGGCCAGTAG
>JBBIKH010000305.1:0-3193 GCA_037445575.1 bacterium | reverse complement strand
GCCCTCAAGACGGCCGACGCCGGTTATCTGACCCGCAGGCTCGTTGACGTGGCCAATGACGTGGTAGTGACCATGAAGGATTGCGGCACTATCCTGGGTGTGCGCACTGCCGCCCTCAAGGAAGGCGAGGAGGTGATAGAGCCGCTCATCGACCGCATTGTCGGCCGAGTAGCCGCCGAGGATATCTTCCATCCTGAGACCGGCGAAGTGATGGTGGAAGCAGGCAAGCTCATTGACGAGGAGCTCGCGGAGGCCATTGTCGATGCCGGTATCGAGGAGGTGAGCATCCGCTCGGTGCTCACCTGCGAGGCGCGTCGCGGCGTCTGTGCCATGTGCTACGGGCGCAACCTGGCAACTGGGCGGATGGTGCAAATCGGGGAGGCGGTCGGGGTGATGGCGGCGCAGTCTATTGGCGAACCCGGCACGCAGTTGACCCTGCGCACCTTCCACATCGGCGGTACCGCCTCACGCATCGCTGCGCAGAGCAGCGTGGTGGTCAGGCGCGCAGGCACGGTGCAATACGAGAACGTCAAGTTTGTGCCGCAAGATGATGGATCCAACATCTGCGTCTCGCGCAACGGACGGATCAATATCGTCGACGAGAATAACCGGGTGGTGGAGAAGTACACGGTTCCCTACGCAGCTGCTATCCTGAAACAGGACGGCGAAGCGGTGGCCAAGGGCGATGTTGTGTTCAAATGGGACCCGTACACGGCCAGCATCATCTCCACCCATAGCGGTACGGTCCGGTTCGAAGACATCAAGGAGAACGTCACCTATCGCGAAGAACTGGACGAGACCACCGGCATGAAGCAGAGCGTCATCATTGAGGCGCGTAACCGTAACCTCAACCCGCAGGTACTGATCGTCGACGACAAGGGCAAGATCCTTGCTCGCCACCATATGCCCATACGGGCGTTTCTTCAGGTGCGAGACGGTCAGCACATCAAAGCCGGTCAGGTGTTGGCCAAGATCCCGCGCGAGATCGCCAAGACGCGCGACATCACCGGCGGTCTGCCGCGGGTGGCGGAGCTCTTCGAGGCCCGGCGGCCAAAAGACCCCGCAGTGGTGAGCGAAATCGACGGCATCGTCAGCTTCGGGGAAATCCGCCGAGGTGTACGCAAGATCACCGTCACCTCCGAAGATGGCCACGATCAGCGCGTCTACACCATTCCTTACGGCAAGCACGTGTTGGTGCACGATGGTGACCGCGTGCATGCGGGCGAAAAGCTCTCCGAAGGGGCAGTGGCCCCGCACGACATCCTGGCCATCATGGGCTCCAACAAAGTGCAGGAGTACCTGCTGAACGAAATCCAAGAGGTGTACCGCCTGCAAGGTGTGCGCATTAACGACAAGCACATCGAAATCATCGTGCGCCAGATGTTGCAGAAGGTGCGCATTGAGGATCCTGGTGATACCGACTATCTGGAAGGGGATCAGGTCGACCGCCTGGCTTTCATGGAAGAGAATGACCGCATCAAGGAGCAGGTGGTGATCACCGCTGCGGGGGACTCTCCTTGGCGCGTGGGACAGCGGGTGGACGCCAGCGACTTCAGGGAGGTGTGTGCGACGCTGGAGAAAGATGGCAAGCAGGTGCCAGAGGCGCGTCCGGCTAAGCCCGCTACCTTTGAGCCCCTGTTGCTCGGCATCACCAAGGCCTCCCTGTCCACGGACAGCTTCATCTCCGCGGCCTCCTTCCAGGAGACAACCCGGGTGTTGGCCGATGCTTCGGTGGAGGGCAAGATTGACCGCCTCCTGGGCCTGAAGGAGAACGTGGTGATGGGCAATCTCATCCCGGCGGGAACCGGCCTGGCCAGATACCGGGACATCCGTGTGTTTGCGCCCAGCCCGGATGAGGATGAGCAGGTGGCTGATGCGGTTGCCGCCTCGGAGTAGAAGCGGCTGCTCCCAGTGCCGAGGAGCGAAAAAGTAGTTGGATTTCGAGACGTCTTTGTGTATATTTCGCGTTCGCAGAAGAGGAGGAAGCTTGCCGACCATTAATCAACTTGTGCGCTTTGGCAGGGCGAGGGTATTGGCCAAGAGCAAAGCGCCAGCGCTCTCAGGCTCCCCGCAGCGGCGGGGGGTGTGCACCAGGGTGTACACCACGGCGCCCAAGAAGCCGAACTCGGCCTTGCGCAAGGTGGCCCGTGTGCGCCTGACCAATGGCGACGAGGTGACGGCCTATATTCCGGGCGAGGGCCACAATTTGCAGGAACACTCCATTGTGCTGGTCAGAGGAGGCAGGGTGAAGGACCTGCCGGGAGTGCGCTACCACATCGTGCGTGGCGTCTTTGATACGGCGGGCGTCAACGACCGCACCCAGGGCCGCTCCAAGTACGGTACCAAGCGGCCCAAGAAGTAGCAGGCAAGCAGAACAGAACTGTTCATACTTTGAGAGTGCAGGATGCCGAGGAGAAAACGGCCAGTCAAGCGTGAGGTGCTGCCAGACCCAAAGTTCCAATCGGTGCTGGTCACCAAGTTCATCAATAGCATCATGAGGCGCGGCAAGAAGAGTCTGGCGGAGACGATCTTTTACCACGCCATCGAGATCATCGAGAAAAAGACCGGCCAGAATGGTCTTGAGGTCTTTGAAAAAGCAGTGGAAAACGTGAAGCCGTTGCTGGAAGTCAAATCGCGTCGCGTCGGTGGCGCCACCTACCAGGTGCCAGTTGAAGTGCGGCCCGAGCGTCGGCAGAGTCTGGCGATTCGTTGGATCATCAGCAACGCCCGTGCACGTTCAGAAAAGACCATGGCCGAGAAGCTGGCGGCAGAACTCATCGCCGCCTCCAAGAATGAGGGTGCCTCGATTAAGAAGCGCGAGGACACCCACAAGATGGCCGAAGCGAACAAGGCTTTCGCTCATTTCCGATGGTAGCTGTCCACCAGGTATGGCCTGGTGTAGGCAGAGAGGTTGCGTACTCCCCGTGTGGGGAGCGCATGAACATGACCATGTGACTATCTCGAGCAGGACGCAGTAGCTAAAAGGAACGACCGAAGTTTTTGGCGTGCCGTCGTCCTCCGAGCTCTAGGTGAGGGATCAGAACAGGTCCCTCCAGATTTGGCGGACTTTTTTAATGTCAACGCGATACCCGATCGAAAAAATTCGCAACATCGGCATCATGGCGCACATTGATGCCGGCAAGACGACGACGACCGAGCGCATTTTGTTCTACACGGGCAAAGTGCACCGCAT
>JBBIKH010000304.1:0-3209 GCA_037445575.1 bacterium | reverse complement strand
TTGCGGCTGCATCCTCTGTCCGCTGTTCTCCCGCCCCCCAGGGCTCACTTCTTCTTGTTGGCCGCCACGTGGCCCCGGAAGATATGTCGCGAGTCATGGAGGGTGATGAATGCTTCTCGGTCGATGCTCTCAACGGTCTTGATCACCTGCCTGGTTTGTTTGCGACGCACCGTGGTGTAGACCAGCTGCACCGGCCCTTTCATCCCCTCACCGGGTACCACCGTCACCCCAAACCCTGCTTGGCGCAGGGCAGCAGCAATCTGTTGTGAGAACCGCTGCGAGATGATGCGAATGTGCGACCAGCCGAGCGCCAGCTTGTGTTCGATGGTGATGCCGACCAAGGTGCCGCAGGCAAAGCCGCCTGAGTAGGCGATGACGCTGACCACATTGTGCATCCCGGCGATAGCCTTGGAGATGGCCACCAAGAAGATGGTTACCTCCACAAACCCGATCAATGCCGCAACGATGCGCCGGCCCTGAATGATGAAGATCATCCTGATCGTCCCCAGGCTCACATCGATGATCCGCAGGGCAAAGATCATCACTGCGTTGAGAACAAGGCTCATCAGGCTCCTCTATCAAGTGCTCCTCATCCGTGCGCGTGCCAGAAAGTGCTCTACCTCCTCGGCAGTAGGCAGTGACGGCTGCGCGCCGAGCCTTTGCACTGCCAAGGCAGCGGCAGCGTTGGCATAGCGCACCGCCCCTACAAGGTCAAGCCCTCGCCCCAGTCCCACCGCCAGGGCGCCGTTGAACGCGTCACCTGCCGCGGTGGTGTCCACCGCCTTTGTCTCCCACGCCGCCACCAGTTGTCCCACCTTCCCCTCAGAGACAAATGCCCCCCTTGCCCCAAGGGTGATGATCACGTTGGCTACCCCGGCTTCGTGCAAGCGCGCAGCGGCTTGGTGCAATGCCCGTTCGCTCTCAAGGCGGACGCCGGTCAGCAACTCAGCCTCATGCTCATTCGGGGTGACAACATGCGCCAACCGCAACAGGTCCGGCGGCAATTGGCGGCCCGGCGCAGGATTCAGGATAACCAGTACGCCACACTCCACCGCCAGACGCATAGCACACTGCACGGTCTGCAACGGGGTCTCCAGCTGGACCAGAAGGGCCCTTGCGCCCGCGATCACCCCGGCCGCCGCCTCAACATCCGCAGGAGTCAAACGCTCGTTGGCGCCCAGAGCCACGACAATGCGGTTTTCGCCCCCCTCCTCCACTACGATGAGCGCGACACCCGAGGCGCAGGAAGGGTCGACCCGAACAAAGTCGCAATGGATGCCCTCGGCTTCCAAACCTGCAATCGCCTGCTGACCGAACTGGTCGCCTCCCACCTTGGCCACAAACCAGACATCCGCCCCAAGACGGGCAGCAGCAACCGCCTGGTTTGCACCCTTTCCACCAGCTGCCGTGAAGAAATCGCCGCCCAGGATGGTTTCGCCCGCAGCAGGAGCTCGCCGGCAGCGCACCACCAGATCCGTGTTGGAACTGCCGACCACCACAACCCTCGCGGTACGCCCGTTAGCCATCCCCCCTCCCACGGGCGCAAGCGCTACCATCCAGCCACTCCACCTGCACCCCATCGCTGGCCCAGCAAATGAGGATGCCCGGCTCATAGCCAAAGCGCCGCCCAAATTCCCCACGGACCCCGTCCTGGAACGCTTCGATCGCGTCCCGCCGCACCAGGTTAACTGTGCAGCCGCCGAACCCTGCTCCGGTGAGGCGTGCTCCCAAGGTACCGGGGACGGCCAGGGCACTTTCCACCAGCGTGTCCAACTCCGGGCAACTCACTTCATACAAATCCCGCAGGCTGACGTGGGAGGCGTACATCAGCTTGCCAAAGCGCTCCAACTCCCCGTTCTTGAGGGCGGCAACTGCCTCCACCACACGTGCGTTCTCGGCCACGACGTGCTGACAACGGCGGCGCACCAATGGCGGCAGACGGTCTGCAAGGGGGGCGAACTGTTCCGCGGTGACGTCGCGCAGCGCCCGTATCCCAGGCAACCACTGGCGCAACAGGCGCACCCCTTCTTCGCACTGGGCCCGGCGCTCGTTGTAGGCCGAGGTGGCCAACCCGCGTTTCTTCTTGCTGTCGCAGATGACAAGCACTGCGTCGTGCAGCACCAATGGCACAAGCTGATAAGCCAGGGAGCGGCAGTCCAAAAACAAGGCATGTTCCCTGCGGCCCAGGCGGCAGATGAACATATCCATGATGCCGCACTTGGTTCCGGCGAACTGGTGCTCAGCCTGCTGAATCAGTTTGATCAGCCGCACCTCCTCCATGGCGAAAGGGAAAAGCGCCTGGACCAGGGTAGCCGTACCCACCTCCAGGGCTGCGGAGGAGCTCAAGCCCGCTGCTCGCGGCAGGGTGGCACCAACCACGACGTCAAAGCCGTCGATTGCAACCTTTTCGCGCTGGAGGAGCTGCAACACCCCGCTGATGTAGAGGGTCCAGAGATGCCGTGCTTCCGGCCGTTCTTGGGTCAGCGGGAATACTGCAAGGTCATCGAATTCGGTTGCGTAGGCGCGTACCACGCCGCCGGTGCGCCGACGTGCTACCATGCAGATGTGGCGGTCAATGGCAGCTGGCAGCACAAAACCGTCATTGTAGTCGGTGTGCTCGCCGATAAGGTTCACACGCCCGGCAGCGCGCACCAGTACCTCCGGCTGCTCGCCAAAAAGGCGGGTAAACTGCGCGCAGAGTGCATCAAGTGTGCATGGGGTCGCCACCGACCTTCCTCCGTTTCACCCCTCTGCCATCAACGCCTAGCCACGCCAGGCGCCTCCCGGACAGGTGGAGCCAAGTGGCAAGCAAAAAGGGCGAGAGGCCGTGGCACGCACGGGACTTTCTCGCCCGTCTTCACAAGCGTCCCCTAGGGGAGTCGAACCCCTGTTGCAGGATCGAAAATCCTGAGTCCTAACCACTAGACGAAGGGGACGAACCGACAATTGGCAGCAGGTCAGTGCTTACCGAGATCCCGACCTGCGCCCCCTGGCAGTTCGTTGGGGGTGAGCGACGGGATTCGAACCCGCGACCACCAGGGCCACAACCTGGTGCTCTGGCCAGCTGAGCTACGCCCACCGTATCGCACCCAATTTTCGAGGCAGCAAAATATACGAAAATTCTCCTATGAATGCAAGGGGAAAACCCGATGGCTTTGGAGAGGTCAGGCAAAACCTTACCAGGTATCCCTCGTAATCCGTAGGATTAC
>JBBIKH010000303.1:0-3226 GCA_037445575.1 bacterium | reverse complement strand
GTATCTTTTTCGGTGGAAATTAGGTGCGCAGGGCAGCCATGTTGAACAGATACACATCCTCCGCGATCATCGCTCGCACCTCGCCGCTGAAGGATGGGCAGTAGTCCTGCGAACCCGCTGCTGAAGACCCCGATTCCATCGCTCCAGGTGGTTGATGGATCCCAGATACCGGCACTACCCGAACGTCTCCTTGCATGAAACAACCGCCTTCCTGATGGGTGGTCTAGTAGCCCGATCACGCACAGGGTTTGCTCCTTCTCCCAATCCCGACTTTCCAGCGAATGTACACACTACCACCTAGGACGCCATGCCGACATCATCGTGCAGCGGTCAATCTGTAGTACAATCCTTTGACTTGTCACGCTGTGCACGGGCGGGTGAAACCACCTCAACTGCCCATTTGCCCCATGCTGAAGCGGAGTGGTACAATGCGGCCAGCCTGTACTTCAGCGAAGTCATGACGACGAGAATATGGCCGTTGATGGAGGAGGGTGCCATGCGAACAATCTTTGACACCTGCGAGCCGCGTGCTGAGGTCCTGAAGGGTGAACTGCGAGAGGAAATCTTCGCCGCACAACTCAAAGACGTGATAGACGGCACCGCCGATGTTGTCTATCGCGATCCTGCAGTCTTCTTTGACAACACCTACCCAACGGAAGGCCTCAAACTGCTATTGGGCGAGGCCCTTGGAAGGCTGAGCGGGGCAAAGCCCGGAAACAACGCGATCATTCGGCTGGAGACGGCCTTTGGCGGTGGCAAAACCCACAACCTAATCGCTCTAACGCGGCGAAAGGCTACGATCCAGGCCCCAGGTTTGTTGAACCAGACCTCATCCCCAAGCCCGGCACCGTGCGCGTGGTTGGCGTCGTCGGGTGGCATCTCCAGCCCAGCGACGGCATCGCGCACGGCAACGTCGTCGCCTACACGCTATGGGGTGAACTGGCCTATCAGTTGGGCGGAGAGGACGGTTACGCCCTTGTCGCAGGCAGCGACAGAGACCGCTCCGCCGCCGGCGCCGGATTCCTAGAGACCCTAATCGGCGAGCAGCCCACCCTCATCCTGCTGGACGAAATCGCCCGGCATCTGCGCGCTGCCAAAGCAGTGCCCGCTGTCACAGGCAAGTCCGACCTCGCCGAGCAGACTGTGGCCTTCATCAAGTCCCTCCTGGAGTTCGCCGCGAGCAAGAGGCATGTGGTCGTAGTCCTCACGCTCGCCGACCCGGGCGACGCATTCGGCAAGGAGACAGAGGACTTGCTGCAGGCACTGTCCGAGGCCAAGAAGTTGTCTGCACGCCAGGAAAGAGTCATCACGCCCACCGGCGAGACGGAAATCGCAGCCATTGTCAACCACAGGCTATTCAAGGTTATCCGGCGAGACCACGGGCAATCCACTGTGGCGGAATACGTAGACTACTACCGCCGCATCCTTGGCCGGGGGGCTAATCTTCCTGCCCGGGCAGAGCGCGCCGAATACGCCCAAGAAATGCTCACCGACTACCCGTTTCATCCCGAGTTGCTAACCACCTTGAACCGCAAGACATCCACCATTCCAAACTTCCAGAAGACGCGCGGAGCGCTGCGCCTGCTCGCCATGGTCATCCGCCGCCTGTGGGAGACGCGCCCGCCAGACGCGTACCTAATCCATCCATTCCATCTGGACCTCGGTGTGGAGGAAATCACCAACGACTTGACCAGCCGTTTGGAGCGTCCCGCCTTCAGGCAAGTCATTGAAGCCGACATCATCAGCCCGCGTGCGGGTTCTCAGTCCCATGCCCAGGTCATTGATGCGCCCTGGGTTCAGGCAGGTAAGCCGGGGTATGCTCAGCGTGCTGCGACCACCATCTTCTTGCACAGCCTCACCCAAGGCGTTGCTACAGGCGTTGAGCCGGGAGACCTGTCCCTGGCGGTGCTCGTGCCCGATGACGATCCGGCGATGGTATCCAAGGCAACAGAGCGACTCGTGGAAGACTGCTGGTTCCTGGATTGGGACGGCCATCGCTATCGCTTCAAGACCGAACCTTCGCTCAACAAGATTGTGGCAGACGAGATGGGCATGGTGGGCAAGACCAAGGCGAAGCAGGAACTGGATCTCCGAATCCGCATGGTGTGGAAGACCGGACACCTCAGACCCGTGCTCTTCCCCAGCGAGGCCGGCGATGTAGACGATGACGCCGACAAGCCCAAACAGGTCATCATGCACTACGATGCAGTCAGCGCCAACGCCACAGACGTTACGCCTCCCGATCTCGTCCAGCGCCTATTCAACCATGCAGGATCGCTAGAGGGGTACCGCACCTACAAGAATAACCTCGTGTTCCTGGTTGCCGACACCGAACAAGTAGAGAAGATGGTCGCGGTGGCGCAGCGCTACCTTGCGATTAGAAGGATTGTGGAGGACAGTTCTCGCCTGCAGGATTTCCACGAGGAGCAGCGCAACCGCCTGAAGAAGATGGCCGAAGCCGCCGAACTGGACGTGCGTGTGGCCATCACGAAAGCTTACCGCTACCTGTACTACCCCAGCGCAGACGCGCCCCAACGTTTCAGCAACCTGGCTCGTGAAACCCTCCCGCCCCAAGATCAGGGCGACGTGAATCAAGACCAGACCAACGTCGTCCTCCGCGTGTTGAAGCAGTTGCAGAAAGTTCTGACGGCAGACGATCCAACCCTACACGCCGCCTTTGTGAAAGCCAAGGCGTGGGATACGGGTCAAGCCTCGCTGTCCACCGAGGACCTGCGCCGCGCGTTTGCGAAAAAGATGGCATTGCGCATGGTGCTGGATGTGAATCAACTCAAGAAGACCATCCGCAACGGAATATCGGAGGGTGTGTGGGTCTACTACGATGCCGCCGAGGAGGTAGGCTACGACAGCAACTCACCTCAGCCCGCCTTACGCATCAGCGAGGACACATTCTTGTACCTACCCGCAGAGGCTGAGCGCCTTGCCCTCAAAATCAAGGGGCGCGAAGGGCCTCCGCCGCTGTCGCTTGATCAGACCTGTCCCGTTTGCAAGCATCCCATTGCGGAATGCACATGTGGTCAGCCAACAGCGGGACCACAACGGGTGCGCCTGCACGCCGAGGGCGCGCCTGCTCAGGCGTTCCAGACCCTCTTGGATCAATGCAGCGACCAGAAGGTAACGCATATTCGCCGCCTGTCCCTGCACATCCAGGGGCAGGGCCGAGAGGGCGCTGCGGAGGTCCGCGATCTGGGCCTCGCCATTCCTCAGT
>JBBIKH010000302.1:0-3236 GCA_037445575.1 bacterium | reverse complement strand
ACGGCGGGGAACGCTGGACCGTCAATTATACCTACAATATCACATGGACGTACTCCGACTATACGGGAAATGTGAAGATCGAGTACTCCACCGATTCCGGCACGTCGTGGAGCACTGTGGTCTCCTCCACCAGCAACACGGGCTCTTACAGCTGGCGCATACCGAACACTCCGTCAAATACCTGCCGGGTCCGCGTTTCATCAGCCACCGCAGCTATACCCAGCGACATGAGTGACGCTGACTTTACAATAGAGCCGGAGGCAGAGCAGATCACGCTCGTGAGCCCCAACGGCGGTGAGACCTGGATAGTGAACACACAGCGACAGATCACCTGGAGCGCCACCAGCGTGATTAGCAACGTGCGGCTGTGGTACTCCTTGAACGGTGGAGCTAACTGGACGGAGATCACGACGGCACCGAACAACGGCTCTTACACCTGGACCGTTCCTGCCCAGACCACCACCACAGCAAAGATCAAGGTGGAGGATGCGCTGGATGGCCTCCCCAGCGACCAGAGCGATGGCGTGTTCACCATCTCCTCGCTGGTTTCGCTATCGGTGCAAAGCTCCAGCGGTGAGCCCGGCAAGACCGGGACGGTCAACCTCTGGCTCAATAACCAAGTGAACGTGCGTGGCATTCTGTTTCGCCTTACCGACAGCCCGGATAGCCTGACTGCCGGGACGCCGCTAGCTACGCCTGTGGGCAGGGCAACGGGCTTTACCGTCAGCGCGACAGAGAAGGACGGTTACGTGCAAGCCCTGCTGGTCTCCACATCCGGAGCCGTAATCCCCGTGGGCAATGGGCCGATATTGCAGCTCAAGTACAATATCAAGCCGAATACGCCGCTGGGCACATCCTCCACTTTGACGCTTTCCCACGTCACCATAAGCGATGCCAATAACCAGCAGGTGGTGCCGGACCTCGTCAACGGAAGTTTCAGCTATGTCAAGGTCGGTGACCTCAACGGCAACGGGGCGGTAACCAGGTCGGATTTGGCCATTATGGCTGACCTTGTCCTGGGAAAAGTGGCTCCTACCGATGCGCAACTGTTGAGCGGCGATGTGGATCACGACGGGGATATCGACCTGTTCGACATGCTGGCGGTGTTCGACCTCTTTCCGTGATCCTCTGCTAGCATGTGCACAGGTGGCGAGACCTCTTGTAAGACGGTGGTTCAGATGAGAGTGCGGTTCTTGGGTGGCGCTTTTCTCCTTCTCGCGGTCGTCGGCCTCGTGAGCATGGGCAGGGCTGGAGGTGCTGGCAATCGCGTTATTATTGGCTCTGGGGCAGGCTTGCCAGGCACCAGGGGCAATGTGGTCACCATCGCCCTCCGGAACGAGGCTCCGGTGCGGGGTATTCAGCTGGAGCTGGCGGACCTGCCCGACTACCTTTCGCCCGACACGGTGTGGGTCACGGGGCGGGCCTATGGCTTTTACGCCCAATTCAACGACATCGGCGGCGTGCTCCACCTCATTGCCGTTGCCTTCAGCTACACCCTCGAAGCGGACAGCGGCGCCGTGCTGCAAGTGAGCTATCGCGTCGCCCCTAATGCGCCACTGGGCACAACCGTGGCGTTGCAGGTGAGGGGCCTGATGGTCATCAACGGACAGAACGAGCCGGTAGAAGTGACAGCGGAGGAAGGGGCGTTCGTCATCGGCTCGTCTTCCGGTGCTGCCAGTGACGAGCGGCTGCCAATCTCGTTCGCTTTGCTGCAAAACTACCCCAACCCCTTTGCGCCAGGTGCGGAAGCCCGGGGCAGTACCGCTATCACCTTCTACCTGCCGAAACCGGAAACGGCCTCGCTTGTGATTTATGACCTCTTAGGCCGGGAGGTGCGCACGCTTGTGCAAGAACCACTCGCTGCTGGCAGACACACGGTGGCCTGGGACGGCACCGACCATGCGGGACAACTAGCACCGGCGGGCCTTTACCTCTACCGCCTGCAGGCGGGGGACTACACGGCCAGCAAACGGCTCGCGCTGATGAGGTAACACTCTGCGCTATGGGCGCCCCAATGCGGGGCGCCTTTTTGTTTTCGGGACGCCGGACCGTGCAGGGTTCTGAACCCGTGTACGCCTTTTGAAGGTGCTCACCTGGACAGAGGGGACCATTGGCAGCGCACTGCCGAGTCTAGCAGTGGGGTGAGCTCAGGAGGACGGTGGCCACCGGAAAGCTGGGGGCGATCGAGACGCAAGGTGGCGCAAAGATTTTGCTTGCATTTTAGCTGATATTAGTTTATATTTGTTCCAAACAAAAACGGCTTCTAAAAGCGGTGCGGTCGTGAAGGATAAGATTGAATTCCTGAGGCAGAAAGGGGTGGTACTCACCATCCAGCGCCTTGCGGTACTTCGGTATCTGCAGGGCAACAAGGACCATCCCACTGCAGAGGAGATCCACCGCGCGCTCCGCCCGCACTATCCTACTCTCTCCCTCGCCACCGTCTACAACACCCTGGACACCCTCAAACAGGCAGGCCTGATCTCAGAACTCAACTTAGGCAAGGAGAAGCGCTTCGACCCCCGTGGTGACTGGCATCACCATTTCTACTGCCGGGTGTGTGGGCGAATCTACGATGTTTCCGTGCAATGTCCATTGGCCAAAGAGGGGCGGCTCGACGGCCATCGGGTGGAGACTATCCAGGCGATTTTCACCGGCTGCTGTGCTGCCTGTGTTGCCACCGAGGAGCAAGGAGAAGCAGCCAGGGCACCGTATCGGTGTGTCGTCTGCGGCTGGGTGTATGATCCGCTCAAAGGGGACGGGTCGCCAGCAGCCCCGGCAGGGACACCGTTCGCGCGCCTGCCGGAGAGTTGGTGCTGCAAGGTGTGCGGTGCGCCGCGCGGCAAGTTCGTACCGGTGGAGACGGCACTGCTCCAGAAGCGTTCTGTGCAGAGAGAACCAAGGTGAAGGTGAGTGGCTTATGAAGGCGACACAGTTGCAACCGGGTATCTATTGGGTTGGGAGCATTGACTGGGACCTGAGCAACTTCCACGGCTATCAGACGCCGCACGGTTCGACCTACAACGCCTATCTGGTGGTTGATGAGAAAGTAGCGCTGGTGGACACAGTCAAGCGCCCGTTCTTAGAGGAGCTTCTGGCGCGCGTGAGCCAGGTCATCGACCCGGCGCGAATCGACTACCTGGTGTGCAACCACGTGGAAATGGACCATTCGGGCAGCATACCGGCAGTGACGGAGGTGGCCCCCCACGCGCAGATTCTGGTTTCGCCAAATGGGGAGA
>JBBIKH010000301.1:0-3265 GCA_037445575.1 bacterium | reverse complement strand
AGTGAATATACGCCTATCCGTGCACAATGTCAACCATTTTGTCGGCAGGCTGAGCCAATTTGCTATGCTGCTTCAGGGAACGCCTTGCCGGGAGGAATTGGTGCAGAAGGTACCTTTGCGGTGGGTACAACCCACTCGTGAGGACTTGGTGCCGGCCCTTGGAGGACGAGCAGGTAGTTTCCTCATGGGCTTCGGCGCAATGGGGGCTTCGCCTTTCGGGACAACGGACAAAAGGACCGCCGGGCTTTCGCGGTGAGCTCGCCGCTGGCGCGCGGCAAGGTGGGGGAGAAAATGAACGCTCGGGGAGGGCAGTCCCAAGGTGCAGTTGAAGGCGGCCTATGGCATGTCGCCACAGCTGGTGAAGGCGGCGGGCGCTCCATTCTCCTCTCCGCTGGCGGAAAGTCGCCAGTGTGCGCCCACCGCAACGTTGTGCTGGTAAGCTGCGGAAAGCGCCACGAAAGTTCAGGGCCGTTCTTCTGCCATCGCCGTGATGGCGGCAGGCTTCGCTGGCAGGCCCCGATGGCGCACCGCCTGTTCCAGAACCCTCTCGAGTCGACCCCGAATTTCTACCAAAACCAGCTCCCGGCCGTCGGCGGAGATGACAAACAGGCTCTTGAGGCGATCCTTACGCACCTGCGCCAGCACCAGCGTCCCTTCCCCTCGGCTTCTCACTTTCACGATGGGCTCATAGCCCCGCCTTGCCAGCATGCGCTCCACCGAGGCCGGAATCAATCCCGTCTGCGGCCCAGGGCCTTGCAGTTCGTAGATACCGACCTGCACACTGCGGACATCCAGCAACACCGAGGCTTCTTCGGAGGCGCACCGTGCCATTGCACCGCTCAGCAGGAGAAGACCGGGTCCAATGCTGAACTGAAACACCGTCTTTGCCTCTTTCTCCCCGGCCGCGCGCAGCACCGCGTCCCTGACATGGCAGAAATTTGCGTCGATATTGCCGCATCCCGCCACCGTGGCGGCCACGAAGAGGCTCACGGCCAATCTGTGGCCAGTGCTCATATGGCCCCCTGGCTATTTGCCCTTCTTCGGGGCACTGACCCCTTCCAACGCCGGGATATCAAGCTTTTTCCCAAGCTTGCCGATCGCCTCCATGTCGATTTCCCCGACGATGTTGACAAAGGCGGCATCGCCCCCAGGCTCCACGGCCATGACCAACAACCCGAGGATCTTGCTGTCTTGCAGCTTCAGATAGACGTGGGCCGTCTCGCCTTTGCGGTCCTTAACGCGCACCACCTTCTCCCACGCCTTCTTGGCCAGCTCAGATTCGATCTTGGCAATCTTGGGTTGCAGCGCCAGTGCCATCGTGGTATCGATAGGGAAAGTGTTGACCCTTATCAACAGGAGCTTGGACAGCATTCCTCCTAAGGCCGGATCGTCGCCGGCTGCTTTCCCCACCAGCCGGAGGAGTGGCGCGCGGAGGTACACCTCCACAATTTCCTCCCCCTCAGTCGGGATGGGCAAACTGGAAAAGTCCACGTAGCCAGGATGCCTTCTTACCTCTTCGTCCTCCTGGGCGCGCAAAGGGCATACAGCCAAAGCCAGCAATGCGCACAGTAGGGCCCAGACAGTTCCATATCTCATCGTTGGCCTCCGCTTTCGGTCAAGACACCGAGGGCGGTCGACACGCCGCGCCTCAGCGGCTTCACTACCTGCGCCGGCAGCACTTCCTGCTCCAGGGTCTGTTGCGTGAGCTGAAGGGCGTAGCTGACGTAGGCCAGCGCCCGTTCCGCATCGCGGCGCGCCTGCATTACCTGCTCCGGAGAGTACGCAGCCTCCTCCGGCATAGGTCGCTGCCATGGCTCGTAGCGCACAAGGAGCAACACGGCTACGGCCACGGTGGCACCTGCCAAAGCCAGACGCCAGGCGAGGCGGGGCCGAAAGGCCAAACGCCGCTTTGTTGGCTGCCGCGCTGTCATGGCTTGCACACGCGCTACCACCCCCTCAGGGCAGGAAAGGAGGGGCATTGCCCGCATGCGCGCGCGTAGGGCCGCACGGGCCTCCAGCTCAGCGCGGCAGCGCGGACAGGTGTGCAGATGGCGTTCCACGTCGCGCCGCTGCCGCCTACCGAGCTCACCGTCAAGGTAAGCGTCGAGCAACGGCCCTGGGTGACTCCCGCGAGTTCTGCCGCTCATCCTTCCAGCTCCTCCGTCATCTCCCCGAGGGCGGCGCGCAACAGCCTTCGCCCGCGGTGAATGTAGACTTTTACCGAGTTGAGCGGGATGTCCAAGGCCATGCTGATTTCCTCGTACCTCATGTCCATCAGCTCGCGCATGACGATGATGCTCCGCAGACGAGCAGGCAGACGCCGTATCGCCTCTTGCAGATGCTCAAGGAGCTCTCGCTGTTCCGCCCCACGCTGCGGGTCGTTCTCGGCCCCACCGGCAGGGAGCCTTTCAGCCTCCTCCTCGAGCTTTCGGTTTTCCGCCACTGCTCGTCTGATCTTCTGCCGCCGCAGTGTGTCGATGCAGACGTTGTGCGTGACCCGCATGAGCCACGCCCCAAGAGTGGGCCTGCGAATCTGCTCAAAATTCTGCCAGGCGCGCAGCAACACCTCCTGCGTCACATCCTCGGCGTCCGGACGGTTCCCGAGAAGGTAGTACGCCTGAGTGTAGATGCGATCCTTGTGGGCCAGGACCACCTCTGTGAACTGCGCGCGTCTCATCGGGTCTCGCCTTAAGGACGTAGCAAGCGGGAAATTGTTACAGCACAGCTACACACCGAAAAGCTTTATGGCCAGTCCGGAGATGGCGATGATCGCCCCGGCCAACGCATGCGCGTACCGTTCCAAGCCGGTGGTCTTGATCATCAGTAGCCCACGGGATAGCAACCCGACGATGGCCAGCATCGTCAAGATCGTCGCCATGCCGAAGACTGCGGTCACGCCTAGCACTGCCCCCCAGTGGTGGGTGGCCGCCGGGTACATCAGCAGAGGGATTAGTGGCTCGCAGGGGCCGAGCACGAAGATAATGAACAGCACCCACGGTGTTACCTGCCCCTCCCCTGGGTGGAGGTGGGTATGACTGCCAGCGTGCTCATGGGCGTGCACGCTGCCGTCCTCGTGTAGGTGCGGACGGCGCGGCAAGGCTCGTCGCAGACCCCACACCGCATAGGCCATGCCGAAGCCGATGAGCAGCCAGGATGCTACCTCCCCACGGGCGGCCTCCACCCCCTCCACCTTTGAGACCGCGATCCCCGCCGCGAGCCCCACAGCCCCAATCGCCACCGAGCTCAGCACATGGCCAATGCCGCA
>JBBIKH010000300.1:0-3289 GCA_037445575.1 bacterium | reverse complement strand
CTTGCCCTGAGCCAGAACCAACGCCTGGCGGTGGCGAGGGAGCGGGTGGGGGAAGCCGCTGCTAAGGTGGGGGAGGCCAGAACTGGCTTCTTCCCACAGCTCCGCGGCTCCGCTAACTACAGCCGCCTGGACGTGGCTCCGTTCATGCCCGGGCGCATTTTTGAAGGTATTTCCAAGAGCTTTCCCCAGATACCCGGGATGCCACCGCAGACATTCCCTAAGCGCATCCCCGTGGGGCGGGACGAAATCGTCGGTATCGGCGTGTCCCTGCAACAGCCGCTCTTCACCGGCGGTCGCCTTTACAACGGCTACCAAATGGCAGAAGAGGGTCTGAAGGTTGCTGAGGCAAGCCTTAAGAAGGACCAGGAGGAGCTCATCTTTGAGGTAAAGCAGGCCTATTGGGGGGCAGTGAAGGCAGCGAAGATGGTGGAGGTGGCCCACCAGGGCGTGCAGCGGATGGAAGCCTACGTGCAGGACTTGCAGAACATGTACGACGTGGGCATGCTCACCAAGAACGACCTTTTGAAGGCCAAGGTGCAGCTGTCCAACGTGCGTTTGATGGAGGTACAGGCGCAACATGGTCGCCGCCTGGCCATGGGAGCATTGTGCACACTGTTGGGCCTGCCGGTGGACACCGAGCTCGACCTTACCGAGCAGCTCGAGCTTGTTCCTCCGATTGAGGTGGACCCTGAGCAGGCGCGCGAGGTTGCCCTGCGGCAACGCCCAGAGGTGGAAATGATGGAACATAACCGCAAGCTCGGTGAGAAGGCGGTGCAGATGGCATCGGCCGGGTGGTTGCCTACCGTGGCGGTGGTGCTCGACTATGGCTACAAGCGCCCGGATCGCGAATACAATCCCGACTTTTACGCCACCTGGACTGCTACGGTGGCCGCCCAGATGAATCTTTTTGACTGGGGTGCCACTCGCTACAAGAAGGAGCAAGCAGAGCGGCAGCTTCGCCAGGTACAGGCCAGTATGAAGGCATTACAAGATGGCATCGCCCTGGAGGTCACCCAGGCGATCCTGGCGCTCAACGAGGCGAAGCAGAGCCTCGCCTTGGCCGAAGAAAACGTTGCCCAGGCGGAGGAAAACTACAAGGTGACCTTGGACAAATTCCACGAAGGGATGGTGACCAACACCGAAGTGCTTGACGCCAATTCGCTGTTGGTCAAAGCAAGGACGGACCATGTTTCCGCGTTGGCCGACTATCAGGTAGCGCTCGCGCGGCTGGATCGGGCCTTGGGGCGTACCAGTGTGGATCGGGAGCAGCAGTAGCTTTTTCATGTGGAGGAGATTATGACACGGCTCGTGCTCACAGCAGTGGCGGCAGCGCTGGCCATTGCGGTGCTCGTTGGGTGTTCGTCAAAAGGTGATACGCGCGCCACAGAGAACGTGGTGGTGCCGGTCAAGGTGACGGTAGTCGGTAAGGGCGCCATCAGGGAGGTGTTGACCTACACCGGGAGTGTGGAGCCCTATCGCGAGGTGCGGGTAGTTCCCAGCGTGGGAGGCAAAATCGCCAAGATCTATGTGGACATCGGCGACCGGGTTGCCGCTGGACAGACGCTGGCGGAATTGGACACGGAGACCTTCTCCTTGCAGTTGCGACAGGCGCAGGCCGGGTTGGCGGTGGCACAGGCCAACTTTGACGACGCCGAGCGCAACTGGAATCGGATGCAGGAGCTGAAACAGAAGGGCTCGGTGAGCGACCAGCAGTACGAGAAGGTGCAGCTCGCCTACCAGGCTGCGCAAGCGCAGCTGCAGCAGGCGCAGGCGACACTGGCCTTGGCCGAATGGCAGCTCCGTCACGCCGTCATGAAAGCCCCCTTCGCCGGCGTGGTCACGGGCAAGTACCTCAACGAAGGGGACATGATCAACCCGCAAATGCCGGGCGCTCAGGGGGTGGTCACCCTGGTAGACTTGTCCCGCGTCAAGATTCGCATCAATGCCTCCGAGCGAGAAGTGACCAAACTGCGCGAAGGGATGCCGGCAGAGGTACGGGTCGATGTTTACCCCGGGCAGGTCTTCAGCGGTGAGGTGTCGGCGGTAAATGCAGCAGCCAGTCCTGCCACCCGTACCTTTGAGGTCCAGGTGGTGGTGCCCAACCCGAGCGGTGAGCTCAAGGCCGGGATGTTTGCCCGCGTGGCCGTGGTCGTTGCTGCACGGGAGGAGACTATCGTGGTGCCCAGCGACGCACTGCTTGGCACAGAAGCGGATCGCTACGTCTACGTAGTGCAGGATGGCATCGCCGTGCGCAAAGGCGTGCGGGTGGGAATCATGCAGAACGGACTGGCAGAGATCCTTACAGGACTTAAAGAGGGTGAG
Organism: bacterium; assembly: GCA_037445575.1. Taxonomy (GTDB): domain Bacteria; phylum Zhuqueibacterota; class Zhuqueibacteria; order JANLFK01; family Oleimicrobiaceae; genus Oleimicrobium. Next base: position 967 of record JBBIKH010000300.1, on the reverse strand, counting down.
CAGCTGGTAGTAGTGGGCCAGCAAATGCTCCAGCAGGGCTCGCGGGTGACCGTGGAAGGAGGGGAGTAGCATGAACCTTCCTGAACTGGGTGTACGCAGGCCGGTTACGACTGTCGCCGTCTTTACCGTCATTCTTATCCTGGGGCTGGTGAGCCTTTCTCAGCTGGGCATCGATTTGATGCCGGACATCACTCTCCCGGCGGTCTCCATTACCACCACCTACCCAGGCGCGGGCCCCGAGGACGTGGAGACACGCGTGACCAGGGTGATCGAGGACGCCGTCAGCACCGTGCCGAACGTGGAAAAGGTAACTTCCACCAGCCAGGAAAACGTATCGGCCACGGTCGTGTACTTCAAATGGGGTACCAATATCGACGCGGCGGCCATGGATGTACGCGACAAGCTGGGCTTTTACGCGCCTTTCTTGCCAGAGGATGCGACCGACCCGCTGATCTTCAAATTTGACGCCTCCTTGATGCCCATCCTCTTTTTGGGCATCAGCGCCGAGGAGAGTTTTCCGGACCTGCTCCAGCTGGTGGATGACAAGCTCTGCGACCCCATCAGGCGGGTTCCAGGTGTTGGCTCGGCTACGGCGTTCGGAGGGCTGGAGCGGCAGATCAACGTGAAAGTGGACAGAGCAGCGCTGCAAGCCAGAGGGCTTTCCATCGACATGGTGACGCGCGTGCTGCAGGCCTCCAACCTCAACCTGCCTGCCGGCTCCCTGAAGGTGGGCGCCAAGGAGTACATTGTGCGCCTGCCTGGCGAGTTCCGCACCGTGCAGGAGATCGGCGACGTGGCGCTGGGCAATGTGCGCGGTGTGCCTATCTTCCTACGAGACGTAGCAACCATCGAGGACGGCTACGCTGAGGTCACTCGCATAAGCCGCATGGACGGCAAACGCAGCGTCATGGTCATCGTGCAGAAACAGTCCGGTGCCAACACCGTGGAGGTCACCGACCGGGTGTGG
>JBBIKH010000299.1:0-3299 GCA_037445575.1 bacterium | reverse complement strand
GGCAGGAATGTGTACGTGAGGGACATCAACATAAACTCCGAGGACGACTTGAAGCTGTTCAAGGCCCAGCACACCGGAGTCGAGGTGGTGGACTATCGCGAGAAGTACTATCCATATCACAGTATCTGGAGCCTGCCGCCCGTGCTACAAGTGCTTCTCTCCTTCCGGCAGAAGCCTTTGTTGAAAAGCTCCTCCGACCTCAAGCCGGCGAATCTGGAGGAATACAACATCATTTTTGTGGGGAGCATCAAGACCCTGGGAATCTTGCGCCATACGGTGGTGACAACGTCTCATTTTGACTATGTTATCATGCCGCATCGAATTACTTACCGGCCGCCCGACACTGACTCGGCGCGTGTCTTCGAAAGCCCGCTGGCCTCGGAAGGACCCAATGAAGACCTGGCGCTCATTCTCAAGCTTCCCGGCCCCAAGAAAAATGCGATCCTCGTGGTAGCCTCGTTTGGCTCCTTAGGAGCACCGGAGGCGGTGAAGCATCTGACCGATCCGACAAGGCTTGGCGCACTGAAAGAGCTTCTCCGCAAAAAGTGCGGCAGAGTCCCACAGTACTTTGAGCTACTGATGCGGGTATCGGGGATCGACAAAGTGGCGTTCGACAGCGAGATCCTCGTGATACAGGATCTGGAGCGGGAGAAGCCGCGCTCGCTCATGGAATAACCCAATGCAACTAGCCGACGTTTGAGGGTGAGGAAACCGCCAGATTGCAGGGACCCTGGCCGTAACAGGGTGCCCAGGCGGACGGGCGGGTGAGTTCGGCCAACAACGCATTTCGCCCCAAAGTCTTTCCTTCATGGCAGGCCTGCCGCCGTTCACTTTCGAAAACCGTACGTGTGCTCCTGTGCCCGGCCCGGTCACTAGCCATTCGACGTGGCGTGGTGTTCGCCTGCATGGTGCAGCGGCCCTGTCCTCTGAAACTGCCCTGGGTCCAGCTTCGGCCACCCAGCCCTCGTGAACGCCGCGGGTCTCTGGGACGTTCCGAGGCAGCAGCTCCCGCGACAATGGTTGACAACTCCAACACCGTCGCGCCTTCGCACATAGCCGACGTGGCGCGCTGCAAGAAACCGGCGGAGAGGCACACGCGATGGGTGCACAAGGCTCGTTCCACCCCTTCGGGTGCAGACGAGCAGCATTGCCTCGGCCATTGGGCTTAGGGATACTTGAGTGGGCAGGTGTCAACTTCTGAACGACCGCAGGCGGCTACAGGGCGCGGCCAGATACGCCCTTCATGGTGTCAGGCGGGCGTTCTTCCCAGATCAGCAAGAAGGCGCTCGGCGCGCTCCTTCAAGGGGGTGACTATGCGGGTCGTCAGAATGTATTGCAGGTGTTCCTGAGCCTTAGCTGGGGAACCCATGTCTCGGTAGGCGGCGGCTATGTAGTAGTGGGCCAAGAGATTGGTGCGACTCAGCCGCAGCGCCTGCTCCAGCACCTCTGCTGCCTCCCTGGATTTCCCCAGCAATACGAGACTCTTGCCCATCAGAGCCAAGGTAGTGCTGTCGGAGCGGCCCAATTTGCCCGCCTGGGCGAGCGCTTGGTAAGCCCCTTCCGGGTCGCCCAGCAGATCGCGCACCATCCCTTGTTTCTTGAAGTGCGCGCCCTCGTTTGGCTCGAGCCTGATAGCCTGCGAGCAGGCTTCATCTGCTTTGTCAAGGTCTCCCAAACGCATGCAAGCAGTGGCAAGGAGGGACCAGGCACGCGCATCTTTGCGCTTCTTCTCTAAGTAGCTCTCCAGCAGGCGACGGGCGTTTCCATAGTCACCCTCAGCCAATGCGCGGTAGGCTGAGGAGAAGAGCTCCTCTGCACCCATGGTGACCGGCCCCGCCTGCCGAGGTGGTGGCGTGACGACAACGATAGAGTGACGGGCCAGCGGCGCCAATACGCCCGTTTTGTCCAGCTCGAGCACCTTGTGAAAACACTCGTTTGCCCGTTCTGTGTTGCCCAAGGCCGAGTAGATTTTGGCCAGGCCAAAATAGGCCCGAGGCTCGTTTGGCTTCAGGGCCAACACCCGCTGGTAGGTGGCGATGGCATTGTCATGCTCGCGAAGCACGCTCTGCGTGGCAGCCAGGTTGATCAAGCCTACGACGTTTTCCGGGTCAAGCTTTAGGCCTTCGGCAAAACACCTGCGCGCATCGGTGAACTTGCGCAGCTTGATGAAAGCTCGGCCCAGCAGGAAGTATGCACGGTGATACACGGGGCAGATGTTCAGGACGCACTCCAGAGAGGCGATGGCGTCGCTGAAGTTGCCCTGCTCAAACTGGGCAATGGAGAGGTTGAACCAGTAGTGCGGGTCTTCGGGGTTGGCCTGGCAGGCCAGTTGCCACTGCGCCGCTGCCTGGGCAAAGTCACGTTGCCGGGCGAGTTCCAAGGCCTTGCGGTGATAGCTCTCGGCGACAGCGTCGAAGGCAGGCGGCGTCCACCTGAGCACGGCGTGCTCACCGTCAATGGTAATCTTCAGATCGCCGACGGTAAACGGGTATTGGCGAATCAGTGCTTCTTGGAATGCGAGGCGCCACTCGGCCGAATCGAGGTCGGTGCCCTCATCGTAGATCATGCCAGCGTTTTGGGCGGTGATAGTGACTTGAACGATCTTCTGGCTTGGGATGGAGGTCATTTACCTGCCTGTGTCAGGTGACCATACCAGGGGCGCTCTGCCGCGATTGGACCAACCAACGATGATTCTGGTGATAGTACGCCAGCCGGGACTTGAACCCGGAACCTTTGGCTCCGGAGGCCAACGCTCTGTCCAATTGAGCTACTGGCGCAAACAACAGCTAGCGGCCGACCAGAGAGGCCCTTGCCGCCTTAATTGTGTTCTTCATCAGCATCGCAATGGTCATCGGCCCCACGCCCCCTGGAACCGGGGTGATGGCCGAAGCAACTTCCGCGACCGCTGCAAAGTCCACATCGCCAACCAAACGATACCCTTTGGGGCTTGAGGGATCCTCCACCCTATTGACACCCACGTCGATGACCACTGCACCTGGCTTCACCATTTCCGCACGAATGACCGCCGCCTTGCCGATGGCCGCCACGAGAATATCCGCCGTCCTTGTGATCTCTGCCAGCTTCTTGCTTCTGCTATGGCAGATGGTAACCGTGGCATTGGCACCAGGGCGCTTCTGCGCCAGCAGAATGGCAAGCGGAAGGCCCACGATCTGACTGCGGCCGACGATCACCACATGGCGCCCGTCCGGATCGTAGCCAGAACGCAGGAGCAACTCCTGGATACCAGCGGGTGTGCAAGGCACCAACGTGTCTTCGCCGGAGACGAGCTTGCCCCGGTT
>JBBIKH010000298.1:0-3367 GCA_037445575.1 bacterium | reverse complement strand
CAGCACCCAAGCCGCTAACGCCGAGCCAAGTTCTGTGCAAAAACTAAGGCGCATAGTGTACCCTGTTGAACTGTTCAGCTGGCACCTCCGGCGCCAGCTCGAGGTGATACTGGCCGAGCGGCGCACAACGGGGGAAAGGAGGCGGTGTATCCCTCCACCTTCACCCATGCGGCCAACTTTGCTCAAGCCATCCCCTTTCGGCTGCCGAATGGAGCCCCGCGTGGCAACAAGCTCCCACGGTTTCCCTTTCAGATCTGTTTTTCCCAAGCGTCTCCTAAGGCAGGGTGCTGCCCGGACTCACCTCCACCCGGCCAGGGACCAGCCGCGCAAGCCACGTGGGCAGGACCACAGCTCCACGCTCAGCGAGCCGGCGGACAAAGACTCGGCGATCTCACAAGCCACCACATCGGTAGCAGGGCAGTTCAAGCGGAGTCGGTGCTACCGCTGACCTCATAGTCGTACTGGGGGGCCGTGATAGCAATCTGCTCGAATGCCCGGCGCTGCGCCGCCATTCGTTCCGGCGACAGCACATCCAGGATCCCCCTCTCCACGAGCTGGGCGTAGGGCGTGCCGGGCACGACCACCAGGTCCGAAAACGCCACCCCCGGAGGGTTCAGCTCGCGCAGGAGCGACGTGGTCTCTTCCACATGCGCCTCATAGAAACGCTCGCCCCCGAGGCCCACAAGCACGATGGCCACAAAGTAGATGCCCGCCCGGTGAAGGATTTCACCTGCCTCCAGCAGACGGGCGCGTTCCTCACCACGCGGCCAGCCATTGGCCTTGCCCATGCGCCGGAGCAGAGGGGTGCAGCCGCTTTCCAGTCCCCACCACAGCAGACCAAGCCCCAGGCACTGCAGGCGGCGCAGCCCCTCCAGCCCTTTGCTCAGCACGCTCTCTGTGTGGCAAAAGCTGCTCACCTCCACCGGCCGCCACTCCAAGCCAGGCCCTTTGAAGTAAAAGTGCCCTGAGAAATCATCGTATGCCGTCAGCTCGGGATTCGTCGCTCGGTACCGGGGAAAGTGAGCGCGCACCAGCCCCAGGATCTGCTCCAGCTTCTGCTGGGGCGTGTCCAAGGCATCGGCATCCAAAAGCATCACCCGGCGGACCGGAAGGGCCCTGCGGAGGCACTCCGCGGCGAGCAGCCGTATCTCCTCCTCAATGGTGGGCAGCGGCTTTTCCTGAAACGCGATGTCTTTGAAAAAGGGGCAGAAAAGACAACCATTGTGTCGGCACCCGACGCTGATCTGGAGAAAGACTGTGCCTCCGGAAGCCTCGGCAGAAGGCACAATCCGCGGTGCGGCCCGACATCCCTGATAGACACCCGCCGCGGCCAACTCCGCGAGCAGACTCCTCATAGCTGCGTGCTGGACCACCGCTTCTGAAAAGTGTCCCGGCGCGCCGGAGGGTCCAGATACTACCTGTTCCACGGCCAACAGTCTCCGAATGCTGCTCTCCGCGTCGCGCAGCTCATTCATCCCCGTGGCCCCACAGTCAGATATGCAGCTCGACAACGTCGCCGTCCTGGAGCAAGTACTCTTTGGTCACGCGCTGCCCGTCGAACTTGCCTCTGCCCCACACTCTGGCAAAACGCAGTCTCTCCCCAAAATCGTGATGAACCAAGTTGGCAAATTGCAACAGGGTCGTTTGCTGCTTGAGCACGAAAGGGCGCGACAAGTCGGGTTCTTTGCCCGGTGGCTTTGAGTAGACCCGCATCACGTTGAGCATGCCAAAGATGGCGCGGCGCAGCTCTGCGAGGCCATCGCCTCGTGCCGCCGAGACTGCGTGCATCGGGTACTCAGCCCCGTAGAGCTCCTGGAGAATCGAAAAGGTCTCGGGGGCCTGCGGCCCATCAAATTTGTTGGCCACCAGCAGGCACTGCTTTTCCACCACACTTGCCCACGGGTCAAAGCGCGCTTCGCGCGCCACGGGCTTGATCTTGCACTGCTCCAAAAGGCGGAGGGTTTCCTCCACCTGCTGCAGGGGGTCGGGGCATGTCAAGTCAATCACAATGAGGGCGGCATCTGCAGTGCGCACTATGCCGGCGACCCAGGGTTCGGTGTGTTCGGAGCACAGCGGCGGCAGATCGACAAGTTGCACCTGCACATTCTCAAAGGGCATCATAGCTGGATATGGCGCACGGGTGGTGAAAGGGTAAGGGGCAACCTCGGGCGTGGCGTGGGTGAGCGCCGCCACCAGCTGGGACTTGCCCACGTTGGGCGCCCCCACCAGTGCCACCTGCCCTGCCCCCTCTTTGGGCACCGAGATGGCAAACCCCTTGCGCCTGCCGGATTTCTGGATCTCCTCATTGAGCTTGGAGATGCGGCGCTTGATATCGGCCTGGAGTTTCTCGGTCCCCTTGTGCTTGGGGACGGTGGCCAGCATTTTGCGCAGCGCATCCAGGCGTTCCTGAGGCGTTCGCGCTTGCTTGTACTCGCGTTCCGCATCCAAATATTCGGGGGTTAAATTCGCAGGCATGCCGGAATTCACCTCCGAAAAGCGCTATGACTGGCTGCCGGATCTAGTCCTCACGTTGATTGTGCCAGAAGTAGCTGGCAATGGCCTCGTACAGGATACGGGCAACGCGCTCGCGGCCCGCTGAGCGCGACAACAGCCGCTCGTTCTCTTGATTGGACAAGTAAAGCGGCTCAACCAATATCGAGTAGGCGGCTCCGTTGGAGCGGAGCACATAGAAGGAGCGGGGCCCGTAGATCAGCTCGTCGGTACCAAGTCCATTCATCAGGGCCAGGCCTACATGTCTGGCCAATTGGCGATTCCGGTCAGCGTAGTAGTAGACCTCAGTCTTGCTCTTGTCTCGGTCGCGCGAGGCGTTCAAGTGCACCGAGATGAACAGGTCGGGTTGCAGGCCGCGCGCCATGTCCCGCCTTGCGGCCAATGAGAGCCCGCTGTCGTCAATCCTGGTCATACGCACATCAAAGCGTCGGTCAGCCATCAGCCGGGCAGCCAGGCGCAAGGCGATGTCCAAAGTCACCTCCTTTTCCATCGTGCCCAGCCTCCCGGCGGTGCCGGCGTCCTCCCCACCGTGGCCGGGATCGATCAGCACCATAAGGGGGCGTTCCTTCGGGCGCTCGCGCGGCCGCTCACGGGGCTGCCCCTGGACCACAAGTAGAACACGATCGGGAAAGCGACGCACCTTAAGGCGCTGTCCCGCCTGGGCCGTCACCACCACCCGCACCGTGGAGGGATCATGTTGGCCCCAGTGGTACTCCACCACCAGCTCATCCTTCACCGCCACCCGACCGGCACGCTCCACAGCACACGGAAACAAGTCAACCGCCAGGCGCGTCCCCCAGCGGTGCTGCCGGACCGAGACCCTCCCCCGTGTAGCGAACTCCACGGTCACGGTGCC
>JBBIKH010000297.1:0-3380 GCA_037445575.1 bacterium | reverse complement strand
CGCGCGGGGGAAACTTGGGAGCGACGATAAGGTACACCCCTTGGGTGTTCTTCGGCGGCGGCCCACCGTAGAAGAGGACCCTGGCCCGCACCATGCCGGGAAGCGGGGCAATGCCGTGGTCGACTTGGCACGACAGGGCGCCGAGCAGGATGGCCGCGCAGATCATAGGTGCGGCCAGCAACAGTCGTCCCCGGGCCTTGGGCCAGAGCTGCATGTGGTACTTTCCTCGCCTTCTCAGCGAACAAGCAAAAGTTTGCGGCTGCTGATCCGTCCTCCGGCGCGCAGCGAACACGTGTACACTCCAGGCGGCACCAGGTTTCCGTCTCCGTCACGACCGTCCCACCATATCTCATGACGGCCTTGTCCGAACTCACGTGCAGCGACGGTGCGCACCAGGCGTCCGCGCACGTCCACCACCGCCAGCGTCACATGCGCATGCCTTGGGACCTCGAAGCGGAGACGCACGCCGTGCGCCGATGGATTGGGGAAGATCGGAAGCAACTGGAACCGGTCGGGCGATCCCGGCGCATCGTCCTCGACTCTGCTGGGATGGGAGACCGCCCGCGCCGACACTGTCACCGGGTGCTCAACCATGTAGGCAAGCTTCTCCGCCTCGGCACGGGACGTGTTCGCCGGCAAGAAGTAGGCCACAAAACCCAGCTCCAGGTCCACGCTGTCCTGACCGCTTCCCCGGAAGACCACCCCATAGTCCCCATACGAAGCGCCGTCGCCGGTGTCCCCCCCGGCACTGCCGTCTCCCACCCCACCCTGCTGGCTGTCATGGTAGTAAAGTGAAATCCCCTGCCAGGTGGTGTCGCGAAACGTGCCATGGGTGAACATGCTGCCTTGCGGCCCCGTGACCAGGGCCCACTCGCGGATGGGTACCTTGATCCTCCTGTCTACCACATCAGGCACGCCGTCAATGAGCACGCCGTCATTGTACCGGTTATAGAAGCGCATCCCCACTGCATTTTGATTCAAGTCCCATGACTGCCGGAGCAGTTCCAGCTCAATGTAGATGTCATCCTCGGTGTGGAATGCCTCTTTCAGCTTCTGCGGGTCAAGGTTGGCGCCGCCCTCTACAGTCGCAGAAAAGGGGTAGAAGAAGCCCTTGACATAAAAGGCAACCTCGTGCAAAGCCACCACCCCGAACTTGATCGTCTGCCGCACGGTGCGCACCAACCGCACCACCGGCCTGGCGGTGTAGCCAAAGTAGTGGCGCCCCACCTCGTTCGCTTGGTAGAGGTGCAGGTTGTCGCGCTCGTTGGCCGCTGGGGCTCCGCCAAGGCCTACGGTCAAGGTAATTTGACCGAAAAAGTCAAGGTATCCGGCAAACCGCAGTTTCTGGGTGTCAAAGAAATCCACACCGCTGCCGTAGGGCGGCTTGATGGCCACATCCTCCACCAGGCCGTCGGTAGAGCCCAGGCGGAGGCGATACATGCAGGTCTCCACTTCCTGCTGCTCGGGGTTGAAGGCAAACCCATACGGGCTCGGCACCGGGACGTTCAGCGTTGATGACTGATACAGGTAGGCATAGCAACGCCAGGAGGGATCGATGGGGTCTGCCACCGCGATCTCGAAGCGGCGGTGCAGGCGGGCGTCTTGGTCCTCCAACCACACATCGTCCGGGGCGCGATCGCCCATGTCGCCCACCAGAAAGACGAGCTCGTCGTCGGAGTCAAAGGCTGGGTTCGCGTCGGCAGCGATGACGTTAGCGCCCCCCACCTGGACGTAAAAGTCGCGTCGCGCCGCTGCCACACCCGGCTTGCAGGGGTCCTCGGTATTGTAGACCTCATCGATCTGGAACGGCATTGGACGCCAATTTCCGTTCCAGGCATCGTAGGCGTAGAGGTGCAGCTGTTCCAGAGGCAGGTCCTCGTAGATCGGCATCTGGCGGTGTTTGATAACCACTGGCTCCTGGCTCCGAGCCTCATAGAGCTGCTGGCCGTGCAGCTGCCCCAGGAGGAGACAGCCCAGGAACACGAAGGTATAGCTCCACACCCGCGAACGATTCATAACTGCCTCATCGGCAAGTAGTGTCCCCGCTTTCGCTCGCAAAAAGCTACCTCAAGAGCAGCATTTTGCGCGCCGCACTGGCCGTTTCAGTGCGCAGGATCGCCAGGTACACGCCCGAGGGGAGCTCTGCTCCCACCTCGTCGCGGCCGTCCCACGCCACCGCATGCACGCCTGGGCCCATCCCCGTGAGGTCAAAGCGGCGCACCATGCGTCCTTTGCCGTCCACAATCTGGAGCTCCGCCGAACTTCGCGCCGGCAACTCCACCCACAGGGTAGTCCGGGGGTTGAACGGGTTGGGGTAGTTCTGCTGTAAGCCCATCGCCACCGGCGCGCCAACTTCATCATTGCCGGCGACCCTACTGGGGTAGTTCTGCTCCTGCACGTTGACCAGCACGCCATGCTCGGCCCACTCTTTGAGCGCCGCACCTACGGTAGGGGGTTGCTCAGCAGGCAAACAATAGCAAGTAAGTTCGAAGCTAAGCGTCAGAGGGAACCCCTGCCCAGCAAAAAGGTAGCCAAAGTCGCCGTAGGAGACCCCGTCGCCGGTATCGCCGCCGAGAAGGAATTGATGAGTTCCGTCCGCAGAGCCGCCGGCCGCATTGTCCCAGTAGTACAAGCGCTGCTCATCACCAACACGCGGCACCCTGGTGAGGATCGCCAAGGTCCCCTGCTGCCCGGTCACCATGGCCCATTCCATCCCTGGAGCACCGACAGCGGTTGCGGGGTTGTCGGGGACGCCGTCAACCACTACGCCCTCACTGTTGTAGGCATTGTAGAAGCGCATCCCCTGGGCCTGCGGAGTCAGGTCTAAGGATTGGCGGACCAGGTCGACCTTGACTTCCATATCAGCCGGCAGGTCGGTGCTGTCCATCGCCCCGCCCAAGCTGACGCTGTACGGGTAGAAGTAGGTGGTGAGCGGGAAACCTACTGGCAGCGGCAACATGCCCAAAATCCACAGCTGCACCCACTCCCGGCGGATCACGCGCACCGGGCCCACGAGCTCCCGCGTCGAGTCCGAAACCATGCGGAAAAAGTCCCGCTCGTTGCCGGGAGGATTACCTCCCTTACCTAGGTTGAACTGCAGAGCCTCGTACCGAAAGTATCCGACCATGCGCAACTTCTGCGTATCCACCAGGTGCACCCCGCTGCCACCCCCTTCCGGTTTGATGCGCACGTCGCCGATCAAGCCAGAGGGGGCAAAGCCCACCGCGTACGCCTTGCTCTCCACCCACTCCGAATCCTGTGCCACAGATGTGCTCATCTCGTATGGCGTAGGCACCGGGCTAGATATGAGAGGGGTGGGGGGGGGGGGGGGGGAGGGCGGGGGCGCGGGCGGCGGGGGGGGGGGGGCCGCCGCGCGGGGC
>JBBIKH010000296.1:0-3389 GCA_037445575.1 bacterium | reverse complement strand
GCACGTTGTCTTTGAATCGCTTTAGCGACAGGAGCTTGCCTTCGTAGATCAGTTTGTCAGCACGATAGACCTTTGCTCGATCAGTGCGCGAGATCTTGCCGCTCTGCACATAGCACCCCGCGACCACGCCGACTTTGGGCACTCGGAAGATCTGCCGCACTTCTGCCGTACCGCTGAGCTTCTCAGTGATGACCGGTTCCAGCATACCTTCCAGCGCGGCCTTGATGTTCTCCACAGCATCGTAGATGATGTTGTAGAGCCGAATGTCAATATCCTCCTTTGCCGCGAGCTCTCGTGCTTCGGTGGTGGGGCGAATGTTGAAGCCTATGATGATGGCATCGGAGGCCGAGGCGAGAAGGACGTCCGATTCCGAGATTGCTCCCACGCCTCGGTGTACGATGTCCACGGCCACTTCTTGGGTGCTCAGTTTCATGAGTGCATCGGTGAGAGCTTCCACCGAGCCATCCACGTCCGCTTTGACGATTACTCTTAGCTGACGGACCTTGCCGTCGCGGATCTCCTTGGAGATTTGATCAAGGGTCTTGTGGCGCAGGCGCCTGGCTTCCTGCTCGCGGTGCAATTGCTGACGGCGCTGGCTGATCTCCCTGGACTCGCGTTCGGAGCTCACGACGACGAACTTGTCACCGGCCTGCGGAACCTCGGCAAATCCGAGCACCTGCGCAGGGCACGACGGGCCGGCTTCGGTGATCTTTCGGCCTCGCTCATCGAACATAGTGCGCACGCGCCCCGCCACTTGGCCAGCCACAAATGGGTCGCCCACACGCAAAGTGCCATCCTGCACCAGTACCGCAGCCACGGGGCCCTTGCCTTTGTCGAGCCGCGATTCGATTATCACGCCGCGGGCCAGTCGTTTCGGGTTGGCGCGCAACTCGAGCAACTCTGCCTCGATTAGGATCATCTCCAGCAGGCGGTCGACGCCCAGGCCCGTTTTGGCAGAGATCTCTGCACATTGGTACTTGCCACCCCAACTCTCCACAAGAACGCCATGATCTGCCAGTTGCTGCTTGATGAGATCGGGGTTGGCCCCTGGCTTGTCGATCTTGTTGATCGCTACAACAATGGGCACACCGGCCGCCTTGGCGTGATTGATGGCTTCAATCGTCTGGGGCATAACAGCGTCGTCAGCAGCTACGACGAGGACAACGATGTCGGTAACCTGCGCCCCACGTGCGCGCATAGCCGTAAAGGCCTCGTGCCCGGGGGTGTCAAGGAAGGTAATAGCCTTGCCATCTACCAATACCTCGTATGCGCCGATGTGCTGAGTGATGCCACCTACCTCGCCTGCGACAATGTTGCTCTGTCGGATGCGGTCCAGCAGAGAGGTCTTGCCGTGGTCCACGTGTCCCATGATGGTAACCACCGGCGGGCGGGGTACCAGGTCCTTCTCATCCTGTTCTTCGTCCGATGCCTCTAAGAGATCGGCGGCAAAGTCCTCTATCTGCTCCACGTCATAGCCGAACTCTGAGGCTACCAGGGTGATGGTATCCATATCCAGGCGTTGATTCATGGACGCCATGATGCCCAGCCGCAGGCACTTGCCTATTACCTCTGCCGGCGCCACACCCAACAGGTCCGCCAATTCAGCCGCTGAAGCATACTCGGCCACGCGGATTACTTTCCGCTCCGGCAGGACCTCCAGCTCTTCCTCCTCCTGCACGCGGCGACGTGGCCGCTTGCGTCCCACGTCCACCATGCGGGCAAACGTGTCGCGGATGCTCTTTTCGATCTCCTCTTCCGTGAACTGCGGCTTGTGGCGTTTGTGGCGTTTGCGGAGCTTTTCTTTCTTTGCCTCCTCCATCGGAGGAACGATAGCCACTTCGGCGTCCGGTTCCACAACGCGCTTTTGACGTTTCCGTTTCTTCTTTTTCTTGGGCTTCACCTCTTCCACGGTGGCAGTCGGGGTGGCAACGGGCTCTTCTTCAATCGGGGCTGGGGCAACTTCTGCCTCGGCTACCTTTGCTTCGCGCTCCTCGGGCATCTCTGCCGGCCGCTTGGGTGTCTCAGGGGTCGGCGGCAGTTCCACGATGCGCACGCGGCGATGAGCGGGCTTGGGCGGAGCTGTCTCTCTCGTTTCTGCAACCGCCTCCTGCGCCACCGGTGCCGGACGTTCTTCCTTTGCCTCCACCGGTGCGGCCTCAGCTAGGGGTGCAGGGGGCACGGGCTTTTCAACGAGCTTCCGCAAGCGAGGTTTGCGCTGGGCAAGTTCGCTCACCGCTTTGATCCGTTCCTGCAGCTCGAGGCGCGCAGCGGCCCACTTCTGCTCCTCCTGCAACCTCTTGTCTCGGAGCATCTTGCGAAATTCGCGGTCCGCATCCGAGGCGTGGGCGCTCTGGCCGTACCTCTTCACGACCTCCGCGTACGCCTCGTCGCTGACCACGCTCATCTGGTTGCGCACGTCGAACTTGAGGTGCTGAAGGAACTCGATCAGCGCCTCGTTGGAGATATTGAACTCCTTAGCAACCAGATATACACGCCTCTTGCTACTCAACGCTCGCCCGCTCCTTGCGTAGAGAAGATGTTCCACAGCCGCTCGTCGCCTACTCGTTCAGTTCCTTAGTCACAGCGGCGACGATCTCTTCGGCAGTCTTTGGCCCGATGCCGCGGATATTCATCAGCCCTGGGATATCCGATTCGAGCACGTCCCGCACATTCTGCAAACCTGCGCTCATCAGTTTCCGGACAAGCGAGGGCCGGAGCTCGGTGACCGTCGTCAAAGGCCGGTCCTTGAGCTGCTCAAGTTTGATCAGGTCTTTGTACTCCGACTCCTTCACCGGCTGGATGTCGTACCCTGTAAGCTTGGAGGCCAACTTTCTGTTCTGCCCGCCGCGTCCGATGGCCAGGGAGATTTGGTCATCAGGCAGCATCGCAATCACTGTCTTGTTGTCTTCATCGAGAATAATCCGCGACGGCTTGGCCGGACTCAAGGCACGGCTCACAAAGATCTCCGGTTCGCTACTCCAGTTGATGATATCAATCTTCTCGTTGTTCAGCTCTTTGACGATGGACTGGATACGGATCCCCTTCATGCCAACGCACGCGCCGACGGCGTCGATGCGCTTGTCGTGGGAGTAGACGGCAATCTTGGTGCGCTCGCCAGGTTCGCGCGCAATCGCCTTGATTTCGATGATGCCGTCACTAATCTCCGGCACCTCCAACTCGAAAAGCCTGATAAGGAAACGGTCATCCGCCCGGGAGACGATCACCTCTGGGCCCTTGCCCGTCTGCACGACACTTTTCACCAGTGCCTTGATGGTGTCGCCCCGCCGGTAGTGCTCCGTTGGGATCTGCTCCTGTGGGGGCATAAGGACCTCAGTACGGTCCACCACCAGGTATACCCCCTCCCGTGCGGTCACCTGCCGGACATCGCC
>JBBIKH010000295.1:0-3393 GCA_037445575.1 bacterium | reverse complement strand
CTCTTTTACCTTGGCGCGCTTGTCCGGTTGCGACTACTTGACCTTGGCCGAGGCTTCCTTCTTGAGGGCTGTGAGCGAACTATGCAGGGCTTGTACCTGGGCGCGATACTTTTCTACCCTCTCTTCGGCCCGCCGCTGCCGCTCCTTGAGCTTTTCGCGGCGTTCCGCCCAGTTGGCTGGGGCCTTTTTGGTGTGGTTGCAGAGCATCGCCGCCTCAAGGTTGGCCAAGGCCGCAGCCTGCCACTTTCGGTATTCCGGATCTTCGGGGCCTACACCTGAGTTTTCCAGGCTCTGTTGCACCGCGCGCGTGGCGTGGTGGGTGCGGAAGACTTTGGCGGTGAGCCCCGGCAGGATGCTGGACAGGTATTCATTGACGTGCCTGCTGCTGATGCCCGGGAACAGCTGCGGCTTGTCACGCGTGGGATGTTTTTTCCGATTGCGATTGTTGGACGGCCGCGCGTTGCGGATCAGCTCCTCGAGGTTGGCAGCCACCTCCGGGGGGAGGGCCAATTTCTTGTGCCAGAGCACCGAATCTTTGCCCAAGAAGCGGAATTCCGCCACACCATCAGGGTGGAGTTTGACATGTTCCGGCCGCAGGGTAGTAGCGCCTACCGTGTCGGCCTCGTCGGGATCCTTCTCGTCGCCTACGCGCATGCAAAGCGCATCGATGAGATAGCAGGCGGTTGCCACTTCGCGGGTTCGCGCGTCCGGGCTGGTGAGGTCCTGGGCGATGCGGCGTCGCACTTGCTCCAGTTCGGCGCCGAGCTCGTGCGCTTTGTCGAATTTGCTCGCCTCCCGCGCCTGCTTGACCGGGGCCGTGTCGTGCAACCAGATGTACTTCATCTTGCCGGAAAGCTTGTCTTTCCACCTGGCCACCCACAGCGAGTCCGGGTCCCAGACGATTTCCTGCCAGTTACCCTCCGGTCTGGGGGCATCTGGGCTCAGATTCAGGGTGATGTCGCCCTGCTGCGGCCCCTCCTTCCAACGGCCGCGCAGCGGATGTTTGCCCCGACCCATAAAGATGCAGCTGGGCTCCACCAAATAGGTGCCCAATTCCACCCGTTCGCCGTCCACGATTGCGTAACCAAAACGCTCCTTCAATTCCTCGCGCTTTGCCTTGCGGGCTGCCGCCTGAGCCTTGCGCTCCTCCTTGGACATGGCCAACTTTGCCTGTCGCTCGGCTTCCACCAGCTGGACCGCTTGGCTGAAATCAACTTCATCCGCACGCAGCGGGGGCTCAATTCCCAATGCGGCGCTAAAGTCCTTGAGGAAGTTGCGCACGAACACCGGATCTTCAACATAGGGTGTACCCTGCTTGCGCGCCCACGCGATGGCCATCTCCGCCTGCTTCTGCGACAGCGCCACCTCCTGGCCGCGCACCGTGATCTTCAATCCCTCGTAGTCTGGCTGCTCTGGAACCACTACCCCGTTGTGAATGAGCTGCTTCAACAAGACCTCCCGCAGTAACGTACCAGTCCATTGTCGAGCAAAAATCGTTGTAAAATATATCGTCATTTGCGAAAAAATTCAAACGGTTTCTGCGGTGGTCCGCCGGCAAGCCTGGGGGCAAAGGGGGGCCTTCGCTCCCTGTCGGTGCAGGAAACGCAAGAGGCAGATCGGACAGATGGAGTTCAGCGCAGGCGACCCAGGACTAACGTGGCGGTCACGCCAGAGAATGGCTCGAGGTCATTCAGGTTGGCGTAGGCATACAGCCCCAGCCCCAGGAAGCTGCTCAATACAACTTGCAGTTGCCCCTCTAGGGCAATCCCAGGCACCGGGCCCTTTTTGACCCATTCCCCTTGCTCTTCGAATAGACCGAACAGGCTCCCTTGGAACTCGGCGCCGCCGACAAGCGCGCACCCTGCCGCGAGGCCGAGGCGAATGGTGCGGCTGTGCCACACATAACCCGCCAAGAGCCCGAGGTCGTAGTACTCCTTTCCACCTAGGATCTGTGAGCTATTGGCCGTCCCTCGCGCAGAGACCAGGAGGGAACCAGGCTGGACGCTGATGGCAGCACTGCCCGCCAAAGAGCCGAGACTGCTCATGCCGAGTCCTGCAGCCAGCCAGTAGTTCAGGGGCCGTCGTGGAGCAGCAGGCTGCGGCAGGCAAATGGTCGGGAGGAGCACCAACCCCGCGCCGACAAGGCAGCAGCTGAGTCGCATGAGTTTGGCCTCCGTTTGTGGCCGCGCAAGGGAGCCTAGCAGCCGGCCTTGAGGGGCGGATCGCTGGCCCCGCGGCGGCCAGGTTCAGAGCAGGGTACCAATGATCTGCAACGCCCGGCGCAGCAACTCTTCGTCTACGGCAAAGGAGATGCGAAAGTGGGTGCGTCGTGATGAGAACTCGCCACCGGGCACTACCAACACGCCGTGGTCAATGGCCCTGCGGACGAAGGCATCACCATCCCCGTTCGGCGCCTCGGGAAAGATGTAGAAGGCGCCCTCAGGGCGCTGCACGGCAAAGTGTTTGCTCAGCTCGGTGTAGGCGAAATCCCGCTTGTGCTCGCAGCGGCGCACGTGCTCGGACAGGTCCAGGTCCAGCGCCACCAAGGCAGCCTTTTGCGCAGGTGCGTTGGCGCAGACGTAGGAGTACTGCTGGAGCATGGACATGGCTTCGATGATCTCGGCTGGCCCGGTTGCGTAGCCGATCCGCCAGCCGGTCATACCCCCAGTCTTGGAAAAGCCGTTGACCACCACTGCCTCCGGCAAGAGTTCGGCCATGCTCGTGAACCGCGTGCCCCCGTAGACGAAGCGGTCGTAGACCTCATCGGAAATAACCACCAAACCGTGGGCGCGGGCCAGGCGGGCCACCATTGCCAGCTCCTCTCGGCTGTAGACGACCCCGGTGGGATTGTTCGGCGTATTGATGAGCACCACCTTTGTGCGCTCGGAGAGCTGGCTGACCACCGCCTGTTCCCGCAGGCGAAAGTCGGGGTAGGTATCGATCAGTTTGGGTATCCCCCCTAACAGCCGCACCACGTTGCAATAGGCGACGAAATAGGGATCGGGGATCAGCACCTCATCCCCTTCGTCCACCAACGCCATCATGGCCAACAAGAGTCCGCCAGTGGCACCTGTGGTGATAAGCACTTCCTCCGGCTCGGTGCCGCGGGCGCGCAGGTAGCTGCGCACCTTGTCGCGCAATTCGGGGATGCCACGCGTGGGTGTGTACTTGTTGTACCCTCGCTCCATCCATCGCATCGCCTCTGTCTTCACCGGCGGCGGCACATCAAAGTCAGGCTCGCCTATGGAGAGGTTGAGCAAGCCCTGTTGGTTACAGGCGATCTCAAAGATCTTGCGGATACCAGACGGACGCACCCTCCCCACCCGCCTGGCAAGCTCCACGCCGTGTCTCACACCCGTTCTCCTGTCGCTATCGCTGCCTTCTCTGCTCTGT
>JBBIKH010000294.1:0-3406 GCA_037445575.1 bacterium | reverse complement strand
AGCCATTCCCGCTCGTGCCCGCGGAATAGATAAACCACCGGGTAGTATTCCCCCTCGGCTCCGTACCCAGGGGGCAGGTAGACGTTCACGTTCTTATTGATCCCCAGGGCCGGGCTGAAGAGCGTCACCCGCTCCACCCTGCCCCTTCCTTGCGCCCAGAGGGCCGCCACCGCGAGCAGAGCTGCAATTGCGGCACCTGACAATCGGGCATACCGTATGCCGAGACCGGCCATATTTTCAGCACCGTGTCGCATTAGCGTACCAAGAGCATTTTTCGCGCCTGCACCTGGTCTCCCGCCACAAGACGCACGAAGTAGAGACCACTCGCCGTCGCCGTACCGTCCTCGCCGCAACCATCCCACAACACCGCGTGCGCCCCGGCTTGCTCATCCGCATCTGCCAATATCTTGACCATTCTGCCTTGGACGTCAAAAATCTCAAGCCTCACTCTGCTGGGCCGAACCAAATGGTAGCGGATTACGGTCGCCCCATTGGTGGGATTGGGGTAATTCTGGAAGAGGTGCCAACCAGCAGCCGCGCGCTCCTCGTCTCCTCCGAGCACCGCCACCGTGAGCGGCGGCAACTGCACGCGTTGCTCAACTGTGCTGATGGTGAACACCCCAATCCCATACGGCGGCAGATGTACCTGCAGCGTGTCCAGCGCGTCTCCGCGCACGGGCGATGAGCGGTCGGCATAGAGGTCGTTCAAGAAGTACCAACGCGCCGGATCAAAGGGCTCGCTGAACTCTGCCCAGGAACTCGGCTGTGTCACTACCGCGCAGGCCACCTGCGCTCCGGAGAAATTCATAACCACAACGCCGTTCTGATCGGGCCACGGTCGAGCGAAGGCATAGACCTCTGCGGCCGTGGTGTTGAGGCGCACCTGCACGGATCGATCGCGGCTGTCAATGCGCAAGTCCCCATTGCTGTCCTCAAATTGCCTGGCAAAGGCAGGGAACTGCGCCCGGATATGCGCCAGCCTCTGGTAGTGGCGCGCCAGCACCTTCGCCCACGGGTTGTGCCAGTTGACGGTGGAGCGGACCCGGTAGTCGCGGCTCCCGGACATGCCATACCCCATGCCGACTTCCTGGCCTTGATAGAGCAAAGGAATGCCGGTGGCCAGGAAGAGGGCTGTAGACACCGGGATGGTCTTCTCTATGCTGTTGTAGCGGTAGGCCACACGGTCCTCGTCCTGGTTTTCCAGGAAGCGGAGAAAAAAGGAGTTTGGTCCAGGCCGGTAGCCGGCATTGTAGAGGCGCGCGTCCAAGGTGGCCACCGCGGGGAAACGGTCTATTGCTCCGGAGAGCATCCAATCATAGCCCACATCCATGCCCCCGCCTTGGTCAGCATATTGGACCTCAGAGCCGGTGCCGGTACCGTTGGTCTCGCCCAGGATCATGATATCGGCCTTGGCAGCGCGCAGGGCACGACGCAGCGGCTCGTCGAACGCCGCCCGGCCATAGCGGCGGTGCGGCCCCCAATACACGTCCAGCCGAAACCCGTCGATGTCGTAGGTGCGCAACCAGTGGGTGTAGACCGCCAGCATGTAGAGGCGCGCCTCTTCGTCCGCCCAATTCCAGTTGAGCAGGGCATCAGAGAACCCGGAATAGTAGACAATGCCGTCCGCAGAGATGCTTTGCCCGAGCCCATTGTCGTCATGAGGAATGATAGAATGCTGGTAAAAATCATAGTACCGGCTAAAGCGCCTCTTGGCGCGCACGTCCAAGGCCAGGGGGTGTGAGCGGCTGGTGTGGTTTGGGGTCACATCCAGAATCACCCGCAGCCCCAACTCGTGCGCCCTGCGCACGAATTCGCGAAAGTCAGCCTCAGTTCCATACCACGGTTCCACGCGATAAAAGTCCACGATGTTGTAACCAATGTTAGTTCCTTGATCGATCGTCCCCTCCACATCCATTACCGGTAGCACCCAGATCACGTTAAAGCCCATGCGACGGATGTGCTCGAGGCTATCGGTGGCAGCCCGAAGAGTGCCTTGGGGAGTAAACGACCTCACGAACATGCAGTAGACCCGTGCTTGCGCCACCCACTGGGGGACAGTGGTCAGTTGGGGAAGCACCACCTCGGAGTCGTTCAGCACAGTGAAAAAAGCCACCGTGGAGTTGGTGTGATGATCGGGGTCGGTCACGGTGAGCTTCACTGCATAGTCGCCAGGGAGGACGGGAATATCTATCTCGAAGGTCGAATCGCTCCTTCCTTCTACCCCCTCCAGCGCCGCGGGATTGGTATCTTGGCAAGACCACAAGTAGCCGACATCTTGTCCCTGAGGATCATTCCCTCTTCCGGCGACGCGAATTTTCCGGCCAACGCGGGCAAAAATGATCTCCGGCTGCGGCACTTGAGGCGGAGGGTAACAAAGGCGTAACGTATCAGAGGTGCTGGTCGCACCTCCGCTGTCGGTGACCGATGCTACAAAACGATTCTCCCCATAGCGCAAGTTTACCGTCCATTTGTATTCGCCAGAGGAAGAAGGTTGAAACACGAGCGGATGGCTGCCGAGCTGCTGGAGCGTGACCGACCTGGCCACAAGCCCGGGAGCGGTGCGCCAGCGTATCGTGCGTGCACCCGCCCAGCAGCTGTCGCACGACGGCGTCTCGAAGTAGATGGCGCCAGTCACGTAGGTAAAGGAAGTGGAATCGGCCACGTGACGCCCTGCCCGCGTCCGCAAGTCCACGCGCACTGTGTGAACACCCCTGCGCAGCGGCGGCAAGGGACAGCGGAGGAGCGACAGCCCCTCCACCATGTTGCCGGCGAAGGTGCGCCAAACCTGCCCATCTACGCTCACTGTTGAAGCTCCAGCCAACAGCGAGTCCCCCTCCGCAACGCAGACTGCCGCCACAACCACCGGCAGCTGGCCACTCAACACGGCACCCGGTCGGGGCCAGAGCTGAAAAATCATGGCCGGTTCCACGGGTAGGACAGAGTTGTTGTTGTCCGCGTAGTTTATGCGTGGATTGAGCGGATCAGTGAACCACTGGTATTGGGCTCCAGAAGCGTCGTAGTGCTCATGAAATTTGTACTGTTGCGTTGTGCCGACAGCAAGCGGCACCCGCTTGACGTAGAACCCCAGCGAATCGACGTAGGCCATCTGTGAAGGGGCATTGGGATAGATGCGACCATTGCTATTTGGCCCCCAATTGTTGAAGGTACCCGGAACGAACGCGCGCACCACTCGCTCTGAGGTCGGATAGTGGCGGAACGTCACCTCAATCGTGACCCCCGCGGCCGCGGCCTTTGTTGCGCACCACGCGGCGACGACGAGAGCAAGACCTACTCGGGTCCATCTTAGCAATGCTCGCCCTGTCACCAAATCACCCTTGGTCCAATGGTGAAGAGGGGAGAAAGCGGCGAGGCTTTCTCCCCTCGGGTACTACTGCCTCACTGACGG
>JBBIKH010000293.1:2688-3424 GCA_037445575.1 bacterium | reverse complement strand
CTATTCCAATTTGGCTGTTTTTTATGGCGCCTGCAGTTACGATTGTCTCTTCTGCCAGAATTGGCATTACCGGCAAATGTCACCGCTCAGCTCCCGTAGCCTGAGCGCGCAGGAGCTGGCAGATGTGGCCGACGAGCGCACCTACTGCGTCTGCTTTTTTGGCGGCGATCCTGCCTCACAGATGCCCCATGCGCTGGCTGCCGCGAAGCGATTGGCTAGGAAAGGCGTCGCGGTCTGCTGGGAGACAGCCGGCACCTCCGACCCCAGGCTCCTTGCCAGGCCGTCCAGCTCTCGCTGGAAAGCGGCGGCTGTATCAAGTTCGACCTCAAGGCGTTCGATGAGAGTCTTCATATTGCGCTCACCGGCGCTTCCAATCAACGCACGCTGGAAAACTTTGCCCGTGCCGCCGCTCGATTTGATGAACGTCCGGAGCCACCACTGGTCGTTGCCAGCACCTTGCTGGTGCCTGGCTACGTCGATGCGGAAGAGGTCGCGCACATTGCGCGCTTCATCGCCGGGCTCAACCCGAACATTCCGTATTCACTGCTTGGCTTCGGACCGCATTTCTACATGGCAGACCTGCCTCGCACCTCGGGCCGACATGCTGAGTCGGCCGAGCGTGCCGCACGCGCCGCAGGCCTCCGCAATGTACACGTCGGCAACCGTCATCTGCTCTCCTGGGACTACTGACGAGCGTGTCTGGCTCTTTCAATTCCGGATTACTCGGAGACAACCC
>JBBIKH010000293.1:0-2678 GCA_037445575.1 bacterium | reverse complement strand
GATGGCGAAGATCAGCCTCGTTACCTTGTTGCTCGTTATAGCCGGCGGCAGTAGGATGTGCAGCACAAGGGAGCCTGAGATGAATCAACCCGGGACAACCACGGCCGAGACTCGACAACTTCCCCCGCCAGCACAAAAGGGACGAATGTCACTGGAAGAAGCGCTGACTCGCCGGCGCTCGGTGCGTGAGCTCCGCCGACAGCCGTTGAGCGAGCAGCAGCTCTCCCAGCTCCTCTGGGCGGCGCAAGGTACAACCCACCCCGCCGGTTACCGGACGGCACCCTCAGCCGGGGCGCTCTACCCCCTCGAGCTCTATGTCGCCACGCCGGAGGGATTCTTCCATTACGGCCCGCGTCTCCACCAGCTCGCACGCCGTTCGAGCCAGGACCTGCGGCAGGCCATCTGTCGCGCCGCTCTGGGGCAGGAGCCGATTGCCGAGGCGCCCGCAGTCTTTGTCTTCGCGGCCGTTTACGAGCGCACGCAACGCAAATACGGAGAAGCGCGGACGCCCCGCTATGTCCACATGGAGGTGGGCCACGCGGCGCAAAGCCTGTTGTTGCAGGCAGTCGCGCTGGGATTAGGCGGGGTGCCTATCGGTGCCTTCTACGATGCGCAGCTTCAGAAGGTGCTCGGGCTGCCCGCTGACCATCAGCCTCTCTACATTGTGCCTGTGGGTTACCCGCGCGAGTGAGGGCCAGCGGGTGACGCACCAAGCAGCCGCCGCACGCGAATCTAGCACTGTGCACGTTCTCGTCGAGTTCAAGCTAGCACGCGCTGCGCGGCAGCAAGTTTTTGCGGAATGGCAAGCCCCTGCGGACAGTGCGGAAGGCAGGTGCCGCAGGCCGCACAGGCCTCCGCGCCCCTTTCCAAACGGGCGTAAAGGCTTCGGGCTCGCTCCGCGTCGCCGTAATCGGTTGCGTACCGTTCGTAACGAAAGACCTCCGCAATGGGAATGCCCCGCTCGCAGTGCGGCATGCATTCGTTGCAGAGGCGGCACACCTCGCGGTTGGCGTAGGCGGTCATCTGCTCCAGGGCCTGCACATCCGCCGCCCGCAGCCGCTTACCCGCACCCGAAAAGGTGTCCACAAACTGGTCGAGATTGTTAATCTGGATCACGGCAGCCGTCAGCTTGGTCGCCGTCGTGAGCCACCGCACCAGAGCCTGGTGGGGTGTTGTGCCAGGGGGAAAGCCTTTCATAAAGTTTTGGTCGTCCAACATGCGACCGATGCCGCGCGTGGTCTTCATGGCGATGGTCCCGAAGCCGCGGCCGCTCGCGGCTTCTACAAACTGGTTGATGGCAGCACTATCTCCGTAAGAATAGATAAACTGAGCGTGTTCGTAGGCACCTTGCTCCATCACGGCTGTGAGAATTTCCGCGGCCGACTCACCCCCAGGAACCCTTCGGTTCCCCTGGTAGTTATGCTGAGAAAGACACAGATGCTGTGCCAGCGCCTCCTTCTTCAGGCGCTCGAAGGCACGAATGAAGCCAAGATTATTCCTCACTTCAGCAACATTGTGATAGCCAAAGTGGAGCTGCATATCGTCGAAATAGCGAAGCCCGGTGCGCTCCAGCATCGCCTTCACGTATCGGTAATGCGCCTCTTCGTCGATGACGCCGGTTTCGTGATTGCCACGCACCCGATCAACACAGACCTGGCAGTAGTGAGCCTCCCGCTCCTTGAGGATGGCCGCTGGGACTCTGTTTCGATCCCATTCATCCGCCTTATGCCAGTAGTTAACACCGCAGCGGATGGCAGCTTCGACCGGTGCTTGCCCCCATGTGGCAGCACCAACCAGCACCGAGACCTCGCGACCGGAAGCACCCAAGCGGCGACGCGGCACGCGGCCAACCCTAGCAGCGGCTTGCTCAATCTCCTCGACCGAGGCGCGCCCGCACGCAGGCCCCAGGCCCACCGCTAGCACTCCTGCTGAAGTAATCATGAACTGGCGACGTCCCATACGTTTGCTGCCTGCCATGATGACTCACCCCCTGTAGCCGAGCACATTTACCCGGCCGGCACGCTCACTGAGCTTCAAGCTGCTTCTCAATCCCTCGGCCCAACTGCATTAACGCCTCGCCTACTTCTGGCGACTCCTGAAATGCCGTCAACCGCACCAAATATCGCCCCTTCCTAAACACCAAGCTGCCAGGCGAAAGGCGCGCTTCCTCTCCCAGCTCTATTCGGCGACTGCCTTCCGACGGCTCTGCGTCCAGAATCTTCCGAGCGCCGTCAGGACTCTTCATGATGTATATATCCGCCTGCGCCTCCGTTTTGCCTTGATAGAGGTAACTGAGAGCGAGTGTTCTATCCACCCCCGCCTGCAGGTAGCGATCAGCGTCACCGTCGATGTACTCCCAGAGATTATCAGCTTGAAAGGTCCGCATCTCGCCCGCAACGCTCCATCCGGGGATCTGGTTGGATTGCGGGAAAGGCCTGTAGGCTGTGGTATCAGAGCTGCTCCGGCAAGAGAGCATTATAAGTGCCGTAAACGCCGCTAGCACCGCCCGCGCGACGGGAGAAAGCTGTTGCCCGGGCCACGTCAGGCGGTTCACTGCGAATCCTGACAGATTCATCGCTTCCCTCCTTTTATCGCCCGCTCGAGCAAGAATTGATTATCCCGGGAACGACTCTCGCCGATACTGGTGACATAGACCGCTGGCCTGTCTT
Organism: bacterium; assembly: GCA_037445575.1. Classification (GTDB taxonomy): domain Bacteria; phylum Zhuqueibacterota; class Zhuqueibacteria; order JANLFK01; family Oleimicrobiaceae; genus Oleimicrobium. Next base: position 9 of record JBBIKH010000293.1, on the reverse strand, counting down.
GCACGGGAC
>JBBIKH010000292.1:0-3431 GCA_037445575.1 bacterium | reverse complement strand
GATCCTCATCGGCTTGATTGTGAGCTGGACTGCCGGCCACGTAGGCAAGCCTGCCAGCGGAGGGAGGAGGTGGTGAGGGGCCGTCAGCAGTCGTGCGCTCTTGAGGCCAGTCACCGATGGCGTTCGCGTGTCGCGGGCGCCTTTTTTGCTCCTTGATTATCAATTTGGTTTTGGCTAAATTGACGACCGAACAGGTAGAGCAGTTACCGAGTAGGCCCTTGCCATGAGCCTTTTCGAACAGGAATTCGGCTCTGAGGAGGTGCCCCCTGGGGCACCCCTTGCCGACCGTGTGCGGCCCCGCACCTTGCAGGAGTTTGTGGGGCAGTCCCACCTGGTGGGGGAAGGAAAGGTGTTGCGGAAGGCTATCGAGCGCGAGGAACTGATGTCGATGATCTTCTGGGGGCCGCCGGGGGTAGGCAAGACCACGTTGGCCCGCATTATTGCCCACGAGACGCACTGCGGTTTCTTTTCACTCAGCGCGGTCACCTCCGGGGTAGCTGAGGTGCGGACGGTCATTGACAAGGCGCGGCAGGCGCGAGCCCGGAGCGGCAAGAGGACCATCCTTTTCATCGACGAAATCCACCGCTTCAACAAAGCGCAACAAGATGCGCTGCTGCATGCAGTGGAAGACGGCACCATCTTGCTGATCGGTGCAACTACGGAGAACCCGAGCTTCGAAGTTATTCCGCCGCTGCTGTCGCGATGCCGCGTGTACAAAATGGAGCCCTTGAGCGAGGCGGAACTCGATCAGGTCATCGAGGGGGCCCTGCACCGCGATGCGGAACTGGCAAAGCTGCGAATCTCCTTTGCGGAAGGGGCCCGCCAAGTGCTGCTTCAGCTGTCGGCGGGAGACGCGCGCGTGGCGCTCAATGCCCTGGAGCTGGCAGTGCGGCTCGCCTCGCCTGCTGGCGGCGAAGTGACCATCACTCGGCCCTTGGTGGAAGAGGCGATGCAGCGCCGTACCCTTCTTTACGACAAGAAGGGCGACTACCACTACGACACCATCTCCGCTTTCATCAAGAGTGTGCGGGGTTCCGATCCTGATGCGGCCCTCTATTGGTTGGCGCGCATGCTCGAAGGTGGCGAAGACCCGCTCTTTATCGCCAGGCGGTTGGTTATCTTGGCCTCGGAGGACATCGGCAATGCCGATCCGCACGCCTTGATGGTTGCCACCGCCGCTTTCCAGGCGGTGGATGCCGTCGGTATGCCGGAGGCGCGCATTGTGTTGGCGCAGGCGACCACCTACCTGGCCGCAGCCCCCAAGAGCAACGCTTCCTATCTTGCGATCGAGGCGGCGACAGCCGACGTGCGCCAGGAGCAGCCGGGCAGTGTACCGTTGCACCTGCGCAATGCGCCCACCAGCCTGATGCGCCAGTTTGGCTATGCGGCCGGCTACCGCTACCCCCACGACCATGGCGGCTTTGTGGAACAAGACTATTTCCCGAAGGAGCTCGGGCCGCGCGTCTACTACCAGCCCACGGACAACGGTGTGGAGAAGCGGATCAAAGAGCGCTTGGAGCAGCTGTGGCCCCGCAGGCGCCGGCCACCCCAAAATGAGTGAGGGGCCATGCGGCGACGCCTTTCACGCACGTTGTGCAGCTTCTTTTGCCTCGTTGGGCCTGCGGGCTTGCTGTGGGGCACACCGCCGGCCGTTCCGCAAGACACCACCAGCGTGCGCCCTGCCCGCGCAGAGCTGGATACCACCATCCACTACGAAGCGCGCATAGTCGATAACCTAGTCGAGGAGAGAATTACCTACCTCGTCGGCGACGCGGTGGTCAGGTACCGCAACATGACCTTGCGCGCGGAAAAGATCACCGTGGAGTGGGATCGCAACCTCCTCACTGCCGAAGGGGTGCCGGACACTGTGCGGGTGCCATCGCAAAATCCAGGTGACTCCCTGCAGGTGGTGCGCTGGCGAGGGCTACCCACACTGGTGAGCGACGGCGAGACTATGACCGGCGTGAAGATGATCTATAATACCGCCACCGACAAAGGGATCGTGGTGAGGGGACGCACCGAGTTCGAAGGGGGTTTTTACAGCGGCACCCAGATCAAGAGGATAGGCGGCAACCTCTACAACGTCTCTCACGGCGAGTTTACCACCTGTCCACTGGAGGAGGATCCCCACTACCACTTCTATTGTCGCCGGATGAAGATGATACCCAACGACAAGGTGGTGGCGCAGGGCCTGGTCATGTACATTGGCCGCATCCCCGTACTCGGCTTCCCTTTTGCCATGTTTCCGCACAGGCGGGGCCGCCAATCAGGGCTCTTGATGCCGCGCTATGGGTACAGCGCCCGCGAGGGGAACTACTTGCGCGGCCTTGGCTACTATTGGGCTCCCAACGACTACTTCGACGCCCAGGCGACGGTGGACTACTTTGAGCGCAGTGGCTTCCTTTTTCGAGCGGGGCTGAACTATGCCCTCCGCTACGTGATGCGCGGCTCTGTGGATGGCTCCCTCACCCGCAAAAACTTTACCTACGGAATTAGCGAGCGGCGCTGGGACCTGCAGGTGCACCACGCCCACGAGCTCGACCCTACGTTCCGCATCTCCGCTTCGGGCTACTTTGTGAGTGATGGCTCTTTCTACCGCGACCTGAGCACCAATCTGGATGCGCGCCTGACCAGGCAGCTGCGCTCCAACGCCACGCTGAGCAAGAGTTGGAAGAATGGCAAAGTTGGCCTGACCGTGAACGTCTCCCATGTGCGGGACTTGCAGACCGACGAGACTACTCTGAGCCTACCCCAGGCGAGTCTGTACGTGGCACAGGGCCAGTTTTTTCCCGCCAAGCACCAGGCGCAGACGAGGCAGAGGGCGACTCGCTCGCCCGCACAAGAACTGCGATGGTACCAGGCCATCTACTACTCCTACTCGTCCAACCTTATCAATACCACCGTGACCCGCAAGTCCGAGCAGGGGGAAACGAAAACAGTCACCCGTCGCCTGGCACACCAGGTGGGTCTTTCCATGAACAATCCGGGAAAGTTGTTTGGCTGGCTGGGGCTCAGCCAATCCTTGAGCATCAACGAAGACTGGTTTGATCGCACCGTCGACTACTATCTCGTGGATTCGACCAACACCATTGGCTCGCGCGAAGTGCAGGGATTCGCTGCGCGTCATGTTTTCTCTTATGGCCTTTCCGCGCACACCAAGCTCTACGGCCTCTTTGCCCCCAATGTCCTCGGAGTGAAGGCGGTCCGGCATGTGGTGACCCCCACGGTCTCTTTCGCTTATCAGCCGGACTTCGCCCAGCCGAAATGGGGGTATTACGAGGTGCTGGCGGATACGAGCGGGCGGGTGTACAAGCGCGACCGCTTTGGCGGTACACCCATGGGCGGGCAGCAGCGCTTGTCCCTGCGCGTCAACAATGTCTTTCAGATGAAGACCGGTGAGGGGGAAAAGGAGCGCAAGTTTGACCTGTTCA
>JBBIKH010000291.1:0-3476 GCA_037445575.1 bacterium | reverse complement strand
AAAGAGGGGCATCAAACAGCGCGATCGGGTGGCAATTTTGGGTGAGAACAGTCCACAATGGGGCATCGCCTACCTGGCGATCACTACCATGGGGGCAGTGGTGGTCCCAATCTTGCCCGATTTCCACAAGTCCGAAGTGCATCACATCATCCGCAACTCCGGAGCGAAAGTCCTGTTCGTTGCCAACAAGCTGGTGCATAAGGTGGAGGAGAAGCGCCTTGGCGATCTGAAGATGTTGGTGGGCTTGGACCCTATTGAGCGCCGGGACCTGCCGCACAAGGTGGAAAACCTCAACAGACTCATCGAGGATGGGGCCAAGGAGACCAGCCTGCCGCCGGCCAAAATCAAAGAGAACGACTTGGCGGAGATTCTCTACACGTCAGGCACCACAGGCCACTCCAAAGGGGTAATGTTGTCCCACAAGAATATTACCTACAACGTGCTGCAAGGTTTGCGCGCGGTCGCGATTGGCCCTGAAGACACGCTGCTCTCCATCTTGCCCATGTCCCATTCCTACGAATGCACCATGGGCTTCCTGGCGCCGTTCTGTGCGGGAGCCAAGATCTACTACATCAAAGGGCTGCCGACGGCGCAGACCCTCCTTCCGGCATTGGAGCAAGTCAGGCCCACCATCGTGCTGTCGGTGCCGCTGATCATGGAAAAGATCTACAAGAAGAAGGTGCTGAGCGAGATCGGCGAAAAGTTTCTGATCAAGGACCTCTACAAACTCGGGCCGATGCGGAAGGCGCTGAACAAGGTGGCTGGCAAGCGGCTCTACAAGGCGTTTGGCGGCAATTTGCGCTTCATCTGCTTTGGTGGCGCCGCGCTCAATCCCGAGGTGGAGGCTTTTCTGCAGCAGGCCGGGTTCCCGTATATCAGCGGCTATGGACTGACCGAAGCAGCGCCCCTGTTGACCGTGAACCCAGAGGGACAGGTAAAGTTCCAATCGTGCGGCAAGGCGGTGGAGAGCGTAGAGCTAAAGATCGTGGACCCGGATCCGCAAACCGGCATCGGCGAGATTTACGCCCGCGGTCCCAATATCATGCTCGGCTACTACAAGAATCCGGAGGCCACCAAGCAGACGCTCCTGGAAGGGGGATGGCTGGTGACCGGCGACCGGGGTCACTTGGATGAGGACGGTTATTTGTACATCAAGGGGCGGTCGAAGAACGTCATTGTAGGGCCGAGCGGCGAGAACATTTACCCGGAGCAGATCGAGGCCAAGCTGGCTGAATCCAATTATGTGCTCGAATCGTTGGTCTATGAACGCAACGGCCGCCTGGTGGCGCGCGTGCATTTGGACTATGATCTGCTCGATCAAGAGTTCGGCCTTCATAAAATGGACGGCGAACAGGCCGCGCGGAAGGTGGAAGAGGTGCTGCAAAACATCCGGAAGGAGGTCAATGAGAAGGTCTCAACCTTCTCCCGTATCCACGAAATCATCGAGCAGCGCGAGCCGTTTGAGATGACGCCAACCAAAAAGATCAAACGCTATCTGTACACTGCGTAATCGACACCGGCAGATGCCCGCAAGCCGACCTCCGAATGAGGGGGTCGGCCTTTCATTTGCCAGGAGTTGTGTCTTGAGGTGACCGGCAGGAGAGGTAACCGGCAAGCAGGTCGTCAATGGCTTGCAAGGACTCTGGGCTTGTCGCTTTCTGCTGGCGCGCGATGAGCACGCACACGCGCCCCAGGGCAGCATAGGCTGCCGCCAACTCCGGTTGATCCTGCAATGCCAAGAGGTGTTGTTGGACAGTATGGAGATCGCCCCGAACGATAGGCCCGGTGAGGGCACGTGCTGCGCCCTGCGCCTCAAGATTGCGCACCGTCTGCCTCAGCAGGGGGGCGAGCATCCGTGTGGCAGTGTCTTCGTCAAATCCCAGCCGCGCTAACAGAGCCACTGCGGACGCATGCATTGCAACCACATAGTTTGACACGAACACGCAGGCTACGTGGTAGAGCACCTTCTGCGCAGTGGGGAGCTCAACCGGGATTGCCTCCAGGCGACGAAGCAAGGCGATGGCGCGCCGAACCGCGTCCTCATCTCCCTCGAGACTCACGTAGGTGCCCTTCCAGCTCTGCCAGTCGTCCTCCCCGCCAGAGAAAGTCATGATTGGATGCATGGAGGCGACGGCCACTCCCTTGGTGCGCAGGGGTGCCAAGACGGTAGAAGCAAGCGCGCCACAGGTGTGCGCCACAGCTACACCGGGCTGGAGGACTGTAGAGCGGGCAAGGGCAGCAACTACGTGTGGCAGGGCATCGTCGGGTACGGCCAGAATGACGTAGCTGACGGCCGGGGGCAGCTCCGCCGGGGAAGACGAGACTGAAGCTGCGCCGCTGAGGACCGCGCAGCGCTGCGCTCGTGCTGCCTGCACGTCAACAATGGCGGCCACCTCCAAGCCGGCCTTGTGTATCGCCACCGCTATGCTGGTGCCCACCCTCCCGGCGCCTACGATGACGATGCGCTCCCCTCGAACCTCACCCGTGTGCACCTGTGCGTTCCCGAGTGAAAGATCAACTGGAGCGGTACACCGCGGCTGCCGCATAGCCCACGACGTAGCCGCCGCGTACCCCGGTCGCGTCGGCGGAGTTGGTCTGCGCCAGGAGCTGGACGGTGTCCGCCTTGAGCAGGCGCGCCGCATACAACATGACGCTCACCGGACCTGCACCACAAGCGTGGTATTTCCCTTGCGCCGCGCCCTTGACGAACTCATCTGGGTCAAAAGCCTCGAGCGCGGCGAGGGTGCGCGCATCAGCAAGTTTGCACTCCTCATAGGAGTAGCCGTGGTAAAGGTCGGTGCTGGCCACGATGAGCACCTTGCGGTCGCCAATCGCCTGCGCTATTGCCTCCCCGAACCGACGGCTGTTTGCCCCATCATAGTCGGAGATAATGATTGGCACGATGGGCACGCCAGGAAGGGCTTTCTGGATGAAAGGGAGGTGAACCTCCAACGAATGCTCTGCGTCATCCCCGCGCACTTGATGGCCACGCTCCGACAGGATGACCCCTTTACCCCGGGCGACAATCTGTTCGGCAAGAGCGGTGTCAACCGGTACCTCGCCCAAAGGGGTGGCGTAGGCGGAGAAAGGCGACACGGTCGCCTCCCGAAAGCGTTCGCGGTGGCTGGGGGCCATGATCACAATGCTCTCATACGGCTTGCCCATGACCTGTTTGTAGGCTGTGGCCGCCGTGCTTCCCGAATACACGTAGCCGGCGTGAGGTGCAACAATGCCTATGATCTGTCCGGTAACCCCTTTTTCCGGCGCCTCCGCCAAAAGGGTAGTGACCAGGTTCTCAAGCTGCCGCGGGTTTCCTGGGTAGAAGGAGCCCGCAAATGCAGCTGGCCGCGTCTTCTCAGATGATGACGGTGCCATTGCTCTCTCCCCTCCAGTTGCACGCATGACCCACAGTTGGGGTAACCGTCGCCGCCCACAACGCGGTGTGGTTTCCACCGTCTGTCCTGCCAATTAATATA
>JBBIKH010000290.1:0-3507 GCA_037445575.1 bacterium | reverse complement strand
GGGAAGGGGAGCTCCGGGTCCTCCACCATCATCCTGCGCAGCAAGGTGACGAACAGAATGCCTGCTGCACCGCCGACCAACATAATGATGCTGGAGTGCAGGTACCCACCGGAACTGCCAAAGAACTCGGGGGTCCACACGCCCGCGATCAGGAATGCAGGAAGGGTAAAGATCGCCCCGGCTGCTACCGACTCGCCGATCGAGCCCACCGTTCGCGACAGGTTCTCCTCAAGGAGGGTGCCGTCCTTGAACAGGCGAAGGATGGCCATGCTCAGCACCGCGGCCGGATAGGTAGCCGCGATGGTCATGCCCGCCTTTAGCCCCAGGTAGGCGTTGGCTGCGCCGAGAACCACCGCCATAATCAGGCCCGGAATCAAGGCCCGAAGGGTGAACTCCTTCAACTCCACGGTCGGCGAGACAAAAGGTTTGTACTGACCCTTGCCACTCTGCATCTGCTTTGGTTCAGCCATCCGCTCGATCCTCCGTCGGTTTCACCAACGCATCCTCTGCCACCGATGAAGCACCTCTGCTCGCCCCCTGGCATATCCCCGATGCTGGAGGGAAACGCGGCTCCAACTTAAGACAAAACGGCGTAAAAGTCAAGTGGAAAAATCGCCACACGTGGAGAGGTCAGGCACTCCGTTCAGACTCCCGGAGGTGTCATTTCCTCCTACTCCCATTCAGCCATCTTCGCGCTCCTCGCCCTGCTGCCAGCGGCGGGCCTCATTCCGATAGGCATCGCGAAAGGGCTTGCCGCGCAGGGTCTCCTGGAGCACCTGCTGCACGGTGTAGAGCTCCGCACTCATCGCCTGCAGGCACCGCTCCTCGTCCACCTGAATCTTCGGAAGCACGTGGGCGGCGATGCCGAGACAGTCTCTGGTCACGCGCAAGGCCCGCAGCACCCTCCCTTTGCTCAGCTGCAGGTCCCGGTGATACCCGGAGATCAGGTTGCCCACCAAACTGGCCACTGCATACTCGTCGGCCACCACCGCGTGATAGTGCGCGCGCAACACCTCGAACACATCGGGATTGCGCTTGTGCGGCATAAGCGAGCTCCCCGTGCAGAGTTCCGCCGGCAGGCGGAAGTAGCCCAACTCGGGCATGGAGAAGAAGATGACATCGGTGGCCAGGCGATTGAGGTCCGCGAGCACCATCGTCAGCACGTGCAAGATGGCAGCCTCGAATTTGCCGCGGCTGTTCTGCACATAGAGCGGGTTGTGCTGCACGCGCGCAAACCCCATCTCCTTGGCGGTGAACTCCCGGTCCACCTGCACCGGCAACCCGTAGCCTGCTCCGGTTCCCAGCGGGGATTGGTCAATGAGCCTGCGCACCCAGCGCAGCGCGTCCAGGTTGTCCGCCATGGACTCGGCGAACGCTCCGGCCCACAGTCCGACGCTGGAAGGCATGGCTTTGCGCGTGTGCGTGTAGCCGGGCAATGGCACCTGTTCCCATCGGGCACCGAAAGAGACCAGCACCTGGGTGAGGTGCTCGGTGCGCTGCTCAATCTCCTGCAGCCGCGCCTTGTAGAGCAGGCGCAGGGCCGCCAGCACCTGGTCGTTGCGGGAACGCGCCGTGTGAATCTTCTTGCCAGCCTCCCCCACCGCCTGCACCAAGTACTCCTCAATGGCCGTATGGCAGTCTTCCTGGTCCGGTCGGATCTCGAAGGCTCCCTGCTGCGCCAGACCGCGCACCTGCTCCAAGGCCGCCAGCAGCGCCCGCTCCTCCTTGGCGCTCAGCACCCCCATCCGCCGCAGCATCTTGGCATGAGCCATGGAGGCCAAGCAGTCGTACTCCACCAGCTCGCGGTCGACCTCACAGTCATCGCCCACGGTAAAGCGCTCCACCTCCGGGTCCACATGCGTATCGCTACCCCAGAGCTTCATGTTCTCCTCCTCGTCAGTTGCGCACGCCAGTCGTAAGGGAACCGTTTGCGCAGCACAATGCTGTGCGCCTTGAGGCGGATGGCATTGATCTCGATAAAACCACGCGAGTCGGTAGCATCAAAGCCGCCTTCCACATCCATGCTGGAGAGCTCCCGGTCGTACAGCGAGATTGGCGACTCCCGCCCCACCACGTAGACGTTCCCCTTGAACAGTGCCAGGCGCACCTTGCCGTCAATGGCCTCCTGGCTCTTCTCGATGGCGCTGAGCAGAAAATCCATCTCCGGCGAAAACCAAAAGCCGTTGTAAATGAGCTCCGAGAACTTGGGCACCAGCATATCGCGGAGGTGCATCACCTCCTTGTCCATGGCGATCCCCTCTAAGTCGCGGTGCGCCGCCCAGAGGATGGTAGCCCCGGGCGACTCGTAAACGCCGCGCGACTTGATGCCGATGAAGCGGTTCTCCACCATGTCCACGCGGCCAATGCCGTGCAGTTGGCCGAGCTCGTTGAGGTAGAGGAAAAGCTCCAGAGGCGTCTCCTTGGTCGTGCCGTCGTCCAGGTTCGTCACCTTCACCGGAAAGCCGTCCTTGAAATGGATCTCAATCAGGCTCTCCTGGTCAGGGGTCTGCCGCAGCGGGCGAGTGTGGGTGAAAATCTCCTCGGCCGGCCGCAGGGCGGGATCTTCGAGGATTCCCGCCTCATGGCTGATATGCATCAGATTCTCATCCTCGCTGTAGGGCTTGCGCACCGACGCCTTCACCGGGATGCCGTGCTTCTCCGCGTACCGGAGCAGGTCGGTGCGCCCCTTGAACGTGCCCAGGAACTCGGGGTCTTTCCATGGGGAGATGATCTTAATCTGCGGGTTCAGGGCGTAGTAGGAGAACTCGAAGCGTACCTGGTCATTGCCCTTGCCCGTGGCCCCATGGGCCACGTAGGCAGCGTGCTCTTGCTCGGCGATCTCCACCTGCTTTTTGGCCAAAAGGGGCCTGGCCAGCGCCGTGCCCAACAGGTAGCGCCCCTCGTAGATGGCGTTGCCGCGCATGGCGGGAAAGATAAAGTCGGTGACGAACTCCTCGCGCAGGTCTTCGACGTAGACTTTGCGCGCCCCCGTGCGATAGGCTTTTTCCGTTATCTCGGCAAAATCCTCCTTCTGCCCGACGTTGCCGACAAAGCAGATTACGTCGAACTTTTTCTCCAGCAACCACTTCAGGATCACGGAGGTGTCAAGCCCCCCACTGTAGGCAAGAACGACCTTTTCCATGGACCTTCTCCTTTCAATCCGGCCAGGACAAAATGATGGACCACAGCGACAGCCACTGGTTGGTGGCTGACTACTTTGCGGCAAAGAACATGTGGATGTGGGGGGAAAGAGTCAGGGCCGGGGCGTGACCCCGGCACGGCGACGGCGGTAAAGGCTCCTGGCGCCGACCTGCGACCCATACGGCCGGAGCATTAAGTGAACGGCAGGGGGATATGGACAATGCCAGCTCATGGGATGAGACGCCTCCAAAATCGGTCAGACAATTTTAACACGAAACGGCGAGATTATCAAGGACTTTTTTTGGGGTAGAATGGAGAGGTCAGGCAAAACCTTACCAGGTATCCCTCGTAATCCGTAGGATTACG
>JBBIKH010000289.1:0-3515 GCA_037445575.1 bacterium | reverse complement strand
CTGAACGGCGTGCTCTTCATCGACCGGATGGAAAACGGCTCGCTGCAATGGATCCGCCGGCGGGAAGGGAGCGACGAGCTGGACTATGTGAACACCGACCTGGGCGAGGTGCGTCGCACCTATCGCCAACGGTACCATGCCGGACGGGAGGACCTGGTCTTTGACCGCCCTGCCCAGGTCGTTCTCAACAAGCCTTGGAAGTGACAACCACAGAGCACGGACCAGTAACGACGAGGAGGCCATCATGGCAAACCTATTCTACGCCAATGAGATCATCAAGATGAACATCACCGAGGAGCAGAACGGCGCGGCCTACTACACCGCATTGGCGGCAAAGGCGCAGTCGAAGAAACTTCGCGAGGCTGCCGCCAGAATCGCCGAGCAAGAGCGGCATCATGAGAAGTTGTTCACCGAGCTGCTGGAACGGCTGGGCGAACCGGAAGTTGCCGAGAGCTACCCAGGCGAATACGATGCCTACGTCAAAGCTCTGCTCGCCTACAAGATTTTTCCTGACGCCGAGGCGGCGGCCGCCATGGCACGGGAAAAGTCCGACGCGGATGCCGTGCGCCTGGCCATCCAGACCGAGCGCAATACGCTGCTCCTGCTGGAGGAACTCCGCAAGCACGTGCCGGAGAGCCAACGCAAGCACGTCGACGTCACCATTCGCGAGGAACAGCAACACCTTGCTGACCTGAACGAAATCCTCGCGCAGCTGTAGGGAGAAGCGGCGCTCGTCCTTGGACCGCAGGTGAGAGTGCCAAACGGGAGGAAAGACCGGTGGCGAAGGAACGACCCGTCTACGTCCGCAAGCTGTCTGACGAAGAGGTGAGGGGACAATACGTCTTGGTGCAGAGAGGGAGCCTTGAGCTCTTCCCATCCCCGGGCAAGCCTTTCAAGCTCAAGGTGGGGGGTAAATACCACGATGTCACGGTGGCGGCGGTGGAGTGCTGGAGCATGGGCCCCCGCAAGCCGACCCGGAGTTACCGCATCGACTTTCGTCCTTTTGCAGGCACCGTCACCCTTCGCTACGGCCACAAGGTGACTATCGAGAAGGTCAAAGAGGGCTACTACGAGCTGAAGACGTGAGTGTGGGAGAAAGGCGGAGCGAAGGGATGGACCTTTTCGTCGGATTGGACCTGGGTGGTACGTTTCTCAAGTCAGCGCTTGGGGACGGAGAAGGGCGCCTGTTGCACAAGGGAATACGCCCTTCGGCGGCAACCGCGTCGGCGCAGACCATATTCGAGAACATGTTCGCCGCGGTGGAGGAGCTGCTCAAAGTGGCGGAGCAGCAAGGCGGCGCGGTCCGCGCGATTGGAGTGGGGAGTCCAGGGGTCATCGATGTGGACCGCGGCCGGCTTCTGGGGCAAAGCCCCAATTTGCCGCACTGGGTGGATGTCGAGATAGGCAAGACCATCTCACAACGATTCGGCCTCCCGTGCTTCGCCGACAACGACGCCAACCTGATGACCCTGGCCGAGGTGGTGCTTGGTGCGGGCAAGGGGTGCAGGCATGCTGTCTGCTTGACCATCGGCACAGGCATTGGCGGTGGCTTGTACCTCGACGGGGAAATCTACCGCGGGAGCCATTACGCGGGCGCCGAGCTGGGACACACGATTATCGAGTTTGACGGCCGACCTTGCCCCTGTGGCGGCCGTGGGTGCCTTGAGCAATACGCGTCCGCGCCTGCCACCGTGCGGGACTATGTTGCGCGCTTGCAGGAGGCGGGACGACCTGTCCCCGCTGAGGTCGATACCAAACTCATCTTTGAACGTGCCAGGCAAGGGGAGCCAGAGGCGCTTGCTGCGGTCGCCCAGACCAGCGCCTACCTTGGCGCGGGGATCGCAAGTTTTGCCAATGCCCTCAATCCGGAGGTGGTCATCATCGGCGGCGGCGTGGCCGAGGCGGGGGACTTTTTCCTCACGCGCGTCGCCGCCGCAGTGCAACAGAGGGCAATGCCGACCGCCTGGAAGAATCTAAAGATCCGGCGGGCAGCGTTGGGCAATGACGCAGGAGTCATTGGTGCCATCCTGCTTGCCGCAAAAATGAGCAGCTAAGCTGCCACGGCGCCGATCTTCCTGCGGCGCCTTTTTGCTTTAATGTGCCCGGGCAAGGGCCTGGGCGCGAACGTGTTGCGTCCGTCCCTGTTTCCCCCAGCCCGGAAGCGTGTGCTGTTGCCAGAATGAAGGAGGCTGTGGCATGCGTTTTCAATTTCCGCCCCGCATCGAACTCGCCCATCTTCCCACACCTATCCATCATTTGCCGCGCCTGTCGCGTAGCCTGGGAGGGCCAGAACTCTACGTCAAGCGTGACGACTTGACCGGCTTTGCCTTGAGCGGCAACAAGGTGCGCAAGCTGGAATTTGTCCTCGCCGAGGCGCTGCGCCGGAACGCGACCGTGCTCATCACCTGCGGAGGGCTGCACTCCAATCATGCTCGGGCCACCGCCGTGGCGGCTGCGCGCTTGGGGCTGAAATGCCACCTCGTTCTGCGAGGAACCCCCCAGACCGTCTATGATGGTAACGCACTCATTGACAAGCTGGTGGGGGCGGAGCTGGATTTCATCACTCCCGAGCAGTACTACGGCCAACGCGATGCGATCATGGCGGAGAAGGCCGCTGCATGGGAACGGCGTGGGGAGCGGGCGTACGTCATCCCCGAGGGGGCCTCGAATGCCCTGGGTGCGGTGGGGTATCTGCAAGCCGGCCAGGAGATTGTCCGCCAGCAACAAGAGCTCGGCGTCAGGTTTGATGCGGTGGTCTTTGCCGTGGGTTCAGGGGGAACCTACGCGGGAATGTTCCTGGCGAGCAAGATGGCTGGCCTCGAGGCGCGGGTGGTAGGCGTGAACGTCTGCGATACTGCCGCCTACTTTGTGGAACGGATCAGCGGCATTGTTGAGGAGTATCGCGGGCGCTTTGGGGTACAATTGAGATACTCGCCTGAGGAGTTCGAAATCATCGACGGCTATGTGGGAGCTGGTTATGGGGTGAGTCGGCCGGAGGAGCTGGCGCTTGTCCGCGAGGTGGCGCGCAGCGAAGGGCTGCTGCTGGATCCCGTGTACACGGGAAAGGCCATGTACGGGCTGGTTGACCAGATCCGGCAGGGGCGCTTCCGCGCTGGCGAGAAGGTGTTGTTCATTCACACCGGCGGCGGGTTTGATCTTTTCCCGCTGCGCGAGGAGCTTTCCGCCGAGTAGGTGACTGAAGGGGTTCGGCGCGGCAGGCTCATTTGTGGCTGGGCGGGCCGAGGGGGTGGGAGAACAACCTACGAGCGAATGTGGCAACAGCTAAGTAATCAAGTTAACGATGGCTACCGTGTAGGCTGCTGGGGGTGCGAGAAGAAGAAAAAGAAAACTGGTTTGCGTCGGGGGCCAGGCGATGAATGACTCCTTTGCCGCGATATTCCAGGTCAAGGGCCCCTACGGGCCTTTCCAGACAGAGCCAGCAGAGCACCTTTTGGCCGGCCGAAACGTGATCTTGCAAGCCCCAACCGGCTCGGGCAAGACCAAAGCCGCCCTGT
>JBBIKH010000288.1:0-3563 GCA_037445575.1 bacterium | reverse complement strand
CCTGCTGAAGCCGCGTGTGTCGCGTCCTGCCCATCCCACCTGGGTTTTGGAATGGAAGAACGTCTACTACCTGGGCTCCCGGAACATCCCAGAAGATGGCTTTGAGCTCAAGATCTTCTACAAGCCACCTTCCGGTGATCCGCAGGAGGCCGGCCCCACCAAGAGTGGCCAGGTCAAGTCATATTTGCAGATATTCGGCCTGGACAGGGTTGATCAGACCGGCGCCCCAAACCCGGACAACATCATCGACATGAACGCCAATTTCATCAACCTGGCGCGCGGGGAGCTGATATTTCCTGACCTTCGGCCTTTCGACCCGGTCGGCCCCACTGAACTGCCCGATGACAAACGCACGCGAGCGATCTACGATACCACGGTCCAATCCTACATCGCCCAGGAAAGCAAGTTCTACATTGAGGTGTCGTCCAAGATCCGCAGGCCCGACTATGACCTGGGCATGAACGTAATCGAGGGGTCCGAGGAAGTGCGCCTCAACGGCGTCAAGTTGGTGAAGGATCGTGACTACACCATCGACTACTGGTCTGGCAAGTTGGTGATCTTGAACGAGGCGGCAACACAGCCCTCTGCGGATGTGGAAATCACCTATGAAAGTAACCAGATGTTCCAAATCGAGCGCAAGACGATTCTTGGCGCCCGCGCGCAATACGACCTATGGCAGGACAGCTTCATCGGTGGCACGGCGCTCTATTTGGGCGAGCGGACCTTGGAGCAGAAGATCCGCGTAGGGCGCGGCCCGATGCAAAATTTCGTGTGGGACCTCAACACCCAGCTCCGCTTTAGGCCGAACTTTCTCACCACCATTGCCAACGCGCTCCCCTTTGTCAATACCCAGGCCCCCTCAACCCTCAATGTCGAGGCCGAGGTGGCGCAGGTGTTGCCGAACCCCAACACCGTGAACAATGAAAAGACCGGCGACAATGAGGGGGTCGCCTACATTGACGATTTTGAAGGCTCCAAGCGGGAGACGATCATCGGCATCGACCGGCGCGGCTGGACCCCGGCTTCCGTGCCGGTACAGAAAAAGGAGTATGCCCCGCACGGCGAAGTGAGTTTGGCCAAGATGGGCAGCCTGATCTGGTACAACCCGTACAATCAGGTGCCCATAAAGTATATTTGGCCCACCAAGGACGTCAACCCCAACGTACCCCAGCGGGTCAACGTGCTGACGCTGCGCTTTTCGCCCGCCGATAGTGTGCCGAGTGCTGAATCCTGGGCCGGCATTCAGCGAGCGCTCTCCTCAGGCTACGCGGACCAGACCGAAAGCAAGTTCCTGGAAATCTGGGTACAGGGCGACGTGGGGGTATTGCACATCGACTTGGGGCAGGTGTCCGAAGACGTGATCCCCAATGGCCGCCTGGACACGGAGGACCGCGCGGTCGGAGGTATCCGCAACGGGGTGTTGGACGCCGGCGAGGATGTGGGCTTGGATGGCATGCCGAGCAACGACGCTCGTGCCCGGCTAGCAGGGGGAGACTTCTGGGACATCAACGGTAACGGCGTTCGGGACTATGGCGAGCCCTTTAGCAATGACGATTTTCATTACCAGCCCGGTGTGCCGGAGTATGACCGGATAAACGGCTACGAGGGCAATGAAAACGACACAGGCGGCCGGTACCCGGACACCGAGGACATCAACCGCAACGGTGATGTTGACCTGCGCAACGACTACTTCGAATACACCTTTTCGTTGGACAAGTCCAGTCCTGACACCGTGTACATGGTCGGCGGCAAAGGATTGCCCCCTGACGAAGACCATGGATGGCGGCAATACCGCATTCCCTTAGACCAGCCCAGCCGTGTGGTCGGCAATCCTGACATCTCGCTGGTGGAGTACATGCGCGTATGGGTCGACGGCGTGCAAGGCCACCAGCCAGTCTACATCAGCATCGCCGAGCTGAAGCTGGTGGGCAGTGACTGGAAGGAGCAAGGCGTTGCTCCTCCCGCCACCCCGGACCAATACGACGCCCGCAATGATAGCACTGTGGTCGTCACCGTAGTCAACACCCACGACAATCCAGAGTACAAAGAGAACCTGCCGCCGGGCGTAGAGGGCGTTCGTGACCGGATCACCCAGGTGGTGGCACGCGAGCAGTCGTTGGTTCTCAAGGTCACTGAGCTGCAGCCTGGGTACAATGGCATCATCCAAAAGAGCCTCTACCAGCCTGAGGACTATATCCACTACAAGACCATGAAAATGTTCGTCTACGGCAAGGACCCCTACGGCATTCATATCCGTTCCGACCAGAGCCTCATCCGCTTTTTCCTCCGCTTCGGGTCCGATGCCAAGAACTACTACGAAATCAGGGAACCGGTCTATCCAGGGTGGGATCGCCGCAACGAGATCGAGGTGGACCTTCTTGAGCTCAGTGCCATAAAGCTCGACCCTGCGAACAGAGTCGATTCTCTGAGCGTCCAAGGTTCTCCTGTATTCGAAAAGTACCTGCCTGACGGCACGCGTTGGCGCATTGTGGGCCGCCCGTCATTGACCAACGTCCGCATCCTGGTTGCGGGGGTGGAAAACCTGGCCTTCATCGAACAAGGGGGAGTCAAGACGCCGAACGTGACGCCCTTTACCGGAGAGATCTGGATCAACGAGCTGCGCTTGTCCAATGTGAAAAAGGAGCGCGGCATGGCCTATCGGGCCAGCGTCGACTTTTCGCTGGCAGACCTGGTGCGAGTGACCGGCCAGATCAACAGGCAGGATGCCGACTTTCACAACGTGAACACGCGTTTCGGTTCGGGCGACAACCGCACCGGCGTGAACGTTACCGGAAGCATTGCTTTGGACAAGTTCCTGCCACAGTCGTTAGGAATCAGCCTTCCGGTGAATCTCAACTACGCAGAGGCGGCAGCGATCCCCAAGTATGTGCCTGGCACCGACATTGAGGTCACCGACCGCACGCCCGACTCCACGCTGTCGGCCATCAAGGCTCTCTCCACGAGGCGCGGGTTTGGCCTCTCCTTCCGCAGGGTGGAAAAGTCACGAAACTTTTTCGTGAAACATACCATTGACAACCTTACTGCCAACTACAGCGAAAGCTCCGACGAGGGGAGCAACTCGCAGACGGCCATCTCCCGGAATCGCAACCAGACGGGTGGAGCGAGCTACACCTTGAACTTTGGCCGCAACAACTTCTTCCAGCCTTTCTCCTGGCTGGCGGGCGTGCCGGTGCTGAAAAAGTTGAGCGCGACCAAGATGTACTACACCCCGAGCACCATTGGCCTGAAGGTGTCGGGGACTCGCTCGACTATGTACTCGCGGACGCGGAGCGGCATAGAATCCTTCAACAACGTTTTTAACGTCACCCGGGATGCCAATGCCAGCATGCGCATTTTCGACAACCTCAGCCTCGACTATGGGCGCTCCCACACCAGCGATTTGCGGAATGTGCCGCGCGAGGAGCTGACGCGGGGAAAGCTGGGCGTGCTTACTGCGGTCAACCAGAACTTCAAGGTGCAGTATAACCCCAAGATCTTCAGCTGGCTAAGCAACAGTGTGAACTATAACTCGGATTATCGCTACAACTTTAACCAGCAGCAGC
>JBBIKH010000287.1:0-3672 GCA_037445575.1 bacterium | reverse complement strand
GGTCCACGTCCCACTCCCCCTGCACATGGCGTTCCGGCTCTTCCATCAGTTTGACCACATTGTTGCAGTCCGTGCGGTGGATGACAACTCCTCTGCCGCGCGTTACAAAGCCCCAAATGTGGTCGCCTGGCACCGGCTGGCAGCACTTTGCGAATTCGATGAGCACATTGTCCACCCCCTGTACCCGTACCCCTTTGGCGGAGCCACGCGCGCGCTCCAAAAACTTTTGCAAAAGCGATGTATCTTCTTCCGGCACCGGCTTGGGTTCGGCGGGCACCAACCTGCGAATGATCCTGTCCAGCTGGATGTCGCCACGGCCAATGGCGGCATAGAGCTTCTGCTCATTGGAGAAGCCGAAACTCTGGGCCAAGCCGAGCAGGTCCACCTGCTCGCGGTCGATGCGGTGCTTGCTGAACGCATCCCGCAGCACTTCCTCGCCGATGCGTACGCTGCTCTCAAAGAGCGACTCCCTCACCCAGCGCTTGATGCGGTCGCGCGCCTTCGTGGTGCGAACGAACTTGATCCAGTCCGGATTGGGCCTTTGATTCTGGGAGGTGATGATCTCCACAGTATCGCCGCTCCGCAGCTGGTAATCCAAAGGCACGATCTTGCCGTTCACCTTGGCCGCGATGCAGTGGAGCCCGATGTCGGTGTGCACGTCAAAGGCGAAATCCACCGGCGTCGACCCCGCAGGAAGCTTGTGCAGGTCCCCCTTGGGGGTAAAGACAAAGACCTCGTCGCGATACAGGTCGATCTTGAGGTTTTCGAGGAACTCCCGCGGCTCGTGTGTGTCCGCCTCCCAATCCAAGAACTGCCTGAGGAATGTGAGGTACTTGTCGAGCTCGTCCTCCTTTGCCTTGCCTTCTTTGTATTTCCAGTGGGCGGCAATCCCTTCTTCCGCAATGCGATGCATCTCGCGGGTGCGGATCTGAATCTCCACCATCCTCCCATCAGGGCCTACTACCGTCGTGTGCAACGACTGGTAGCGGTTGGACTTTGGGGTGGCAATGTAGTCTTTAAAGCGCTCGTGCACCGGAGTGAAGAGGGAGTGCACAATGCCCAGGGCGCCATAGCACTCTTCCACCCTGTCCACAATGATGCGAATGGCGAAGAGATCGTAGATCTGTTCGAATGGCACCCCTCGCCGGTGGATCTTGTTGTAGATGCTGTAAAAGTGCTTCGGCCGTCCGGTGATAGTCGCTCGGATGCCTGCCTCCTTGAGCGCGCGGCGAATCGGACGGACCACCCGCTGGATGTAGCGTTCCCGCTCGGTCCGCCCCTCCCGCACCAGGCGACTCAGCTCCTCGTACGCCTGAGGGTCGAGGTACTTCAGGGCCAGGTCCTCAAGCTCCCAACGGATCTTTGCCAAGCCAAGCCGGTGGGCCAGCGGGGCATAAATGTCGCGCGTCTCCCGCGCCACGCGTTCCCGCGTCTTCTCCGGCAGATACTGCAGAGTGCGCATGTTGTGAAGGCGATCGGCGAACTTGATCAGGATGACCCGCACGTCCTTGATGATGGAGAAGATCATCTTGCGAAAGTCTTCCGCCTGCCGCTCCTCTAAAGTGTCAAACTCAAGGTCGCCGATTTTCGTCACTCCGTCCACCAGGCCGGCAATGGTAGGGCCAAACTCCTGTTCCACTTCCTGCAGGCTCGTACCAGTGTCTTCGGCGACGTCATGCAGGAAGCCGGCAGCGATGCTCTCAGGGTCAAGCCTCAAGTCCGCCAGGATTTCCGCCACCGCCAAGGCATGCTCGAAGTAGGGCCGCCCGGACTTGCGCAGCTGGTCCTTGTGCGCCTGATAGCTGAATTGGCTGGCGCGCTCCAGCAGCTGGATGTCCGCTTTCGGGTTGTAGCGGCGCACCCGCCGCAGAAGGGCATCGCAGGCTTTTCGGTACTTCTCTTCCACGGATGACCGGACCTTCCTCCGCCGGCCTTATCAAAAGGCTTCTGCCTCTGTCGGCATTAGCCCCGCCTCACCGGCAGGATTGGCAAACATCACGAACTCTTTGACGAACACGAGGTGCACCGTGCCCGTGGGGCCGCTCCTTTGCTTGCCGATGATGATCTCGGCGGTCCCTTCCTGTTCGCCGCCGCCGTACACCTCCGGACGGTAGATGAACAGCACCACATCTGCGTCCTGTTCGATCGCCCCAGACTCGCGCAGGTCAGAGAGAATTGGCCGCCGGTCGCCGGCGCGGGTTTCCACCGCACGCGACAGCTGCGATAAGGCCACCACTGGGATCTCTAATTCCTTGGCCAAGGCCTTGAGCGACTGGGTGATCATGGAGATCTCGTGCTGGCGGCTTTCCGCCTGACTCGGCCCGCGCACCAATTGCAGATAGTCGATGATGAGTAGTGCCAGCCCATGTTCCGCTTTGAGGCGGCGGGCCTTGGCGCGAATCTCCAAGACGCTGATCGCCGGCGTGTCATCGATAAAAATAGGGGCCTCCGCCAGGTGTCCCACCGCCAGACTGAGGCGGGGCCAATCCTCGTCGGCAAGACGCCCGGTGCGGACCAAGTGCTGATCGACGCGCGCGGCGGTGCAGAGCATGCGCAGCGCCAGTTGCGGCGCCGCCATCTCCAAACTGAAAATCCCCACAGGAAGCCCTTCGCGAGTGGCCACGTGGTAGGCGATGTTCAGCGCAAAGGCCGTTTTGCCCATGGACGGCCGACCGGCGATCACAATGAGCTCCGACTTTTGCAGGCCGGCAGTCAGTTCGTCCAGGCGCGTAAACCCCGTCGCCACTCCCGTGACGCTCCCCCGGCGCTGGTGAAAGTGTTCAATCACATCAAAGGTCTGATGCATGATGGGGTTAATGCTGATAAACCCCTTGCGCAGGCGCCGGTCCGCAAGCCGAAAGATCTTTTGCTCTGCGCGGTCGATGAGCTGGGTGGCTTCCTCCTCCCCTTCGTACGCCTCAGCGCTGATCTCATTGGCCACCTCGATCAGCTTGCGGCGCAACGCCTTCTCGAGCACTATCCTTGCATGGTACTCAACGTTGGCAGCCGAGGGGATCCGCTCCACCAGCTCGGTGAGGTAGTAGGAGCCACCCACCTCCTCAAGCTCCTTGCGCCGCTCAAGCTCGTCGCTCAAGGTCACGATATCCACAGGCTGGCTGCGCTCGTGCAGCGCCACAGCGGCCCTAAAGATCTTGCGGTGCGCTGGCTTATGAAAGGCCTGCTCGTCCAGGAGCTCGATGGCCTTGAGCACCGCATCCTCTTGCAGGAGCATGGCCCCCAGCACGGCCATCTCCGCCTCAAGAGCCTGCGGCGGAACCCGGTCCACGCTTTCCGCGGGGCCTTTCATGGGCGCTGCACTTCGCTCACGTGCCATAACCTAGTTCCCTGGAAATGACGATCTGTCCTACAGAGCCTTGCCCGCTGTGGACGAGCCGTACTTCTGTTCGCACAGCGCACGCAGCAACGCAAGGTCCTGGCGCGTCGGCTCTTCAAACTGAGGGTAGCGCAGAATTGCAGCCGGATGATAGGTGACGATCACCTTTGCCCCTGCCAGACCATGCGCGGTGCCGCGCAGCTTGTTCAGCGCCGCGTTCGTGTTCAGCAGGGTGTGGGCCGCGATGCGCCCCAGCGCCACAAGAAAATCGGGCTTGATGAGCTCGATCTGCTTCCTGAGGTAAGGCAAGCAGAGCGCAATCTCCGTAGGCAGAGGAT
>JBBIKH010000286.1:0-3674 GCA_037445575.1 bacterium | reverse complement strand
GTGGGCCGCTGAACGCTGGGCGCACACTCCCCGAGCCTCGCGGCTCAGGCAAGCGGCATCGTTTGGGGAGCCACCCTAATCGTAGTATTCCAGCCCCAGATGGGTGATGAGCTCTTCGCCGCGCAGGTAGCGCAGAGTGTTTTTCAGCTTCATGAGCTGGATGAACAAGTCATGTTCCGGGTACAGCTCCGGAGCGCACATCGGGCTCTTGAAGTAGAAGGACAACCACTCCTGAATGCCGTACATCCCTGCCCGCTGGGCCAGGTCCATGAACAGCACCAGGTCCAGCACAATAGGGGCTGCCAAGATGCTGTCGCGGCACAAAAAGTCTACTTTGATCTGCATGCGATAGCCCAGCCAGCCAAAGATATCCAGGTTGTCCCACCCTTCCTTGTTGTCGCGCCGCGGCGGGTAATAGTTGATGCGCACCTTGTGGTAGAAATTGCCGTACAGCTCCGGATAGAGTTCCGGCTGGAGAATGTACTCCAGCACCGAAAGCTTGCTCTCCTCCTTCGTCTTGAAGGACTCAGGATCATCCAGGACTTCGCCATCGCGATTGCCAAGGATGTTGGTGGAAAACCAGCCATCAAGGCCAAGCAGACGGGCTTTCAGGCCAGGGGCGATAATGGTTTTCATGAGCGTCTGGCCGGTCTTGAAATCCTTGCCGGCGATGGGGACCCGCTTTTCGCGCGCAAGCTGGATGAGAGCCGGGATGTCGACGGTCAAGTTCGGGGCCCCATTGGCGAAGGGCACACCACTCATGATCGCCGCGTACGCATAGATCATGCTTGGAGCGATGGCCGGGTGGTTCTCCTTGAGACCCTTCTCAAAGCTGCGAATGTCCTGATGAACGGCCTCCTGTCGCATAAAGACCTCAGTACTCGCGCACCAGACCATCACCAGGCGGTCCAGGTTTTCTTGAGCCCGGAAACGCTCGATGTCCTCCATGAGCATCTTGGCCAGCTCGTACTTGGTAGCGGCCTTCTTGACATTCGGGCCGTCGAGCCGCCGCACATAGTCTCTGCTGAACACCGCGGCCATGGGGCGAATTGCCGCCAACTCGTCCTTCACCTTCTCCAGGTCACTTGCCTCCAGCACCCCCGCCTTCAGGGCAGACTCGTAGCAGTTGTCAGGAAAGATATCCCACCCGCCGAACACCAAATCCTGAAGGTCGGCAAGAGGGACGAAGTCTTTGATTCTCGGGGTGCGCTTCTCTGTGCGCCTGCCCAGACGGATGGTACCCATCTGCGTCAGCGACCCAAACGGCTTGCTGTGGCCGTTGCGCACCAATTGCACGCCCGCGATGAAGGTGGTTGAAACCGCCCCAAGGCCCGGCAACAGCACCCCCAGTTTTCCCCTCGGCTGCTTGATCTCTACCGGTTGCGCGCTCAAGACTGTACCTCCCTTGTTGCGAACGTGAGCCTACTTGGATGCAGCTTTCTTCTGCTCGACGACGCGATTGCGTTCGTCCACATGCACAATCTTGGTCCGAAAGGTCCGTGCCTCTTCCTCCGGCACCCAGGCGAAGGACAGCAAGATCACCAGGTCCCCAGGGTGGGTGTGCCTGGCCAGGGCGCCATTGGCGCAGACGACGCCTGAACCCGCTTGCCCCTCAATCACATAGGTCTCGGCGCGGCTGCCATTGTTGAGGTTGAGCACGTGGACCTTCTCATTGGGGAGCAGGTCAGCTGCCTCCATCAGCAGCCGATCAATGGTCAGGCTCCCCTCATAGTTCAGATTCGCATCCGTAATCCGCGCTCGGTGTATCTTTGATTTGCACATCTCACGAAACATCTGCTGTTGTCACTCCTCCGTTACATTTGTCGCCCGCACCCGGGCGTCCTCCCCGCGGTCTTACCCACCGACGGGATGAGCCAACACTAGGCGCGGCCTGTGCTCTGCGAACGCGCGTCCCTCTCGCTGGCCCACACGTGATACAACCTCTGCCCCGCCGTAAAGTTCGAAAGGACCGCGATCACAAAAATGGCCACAATCAGCGCGTACTCGTGGGCCAGGCTACCGACGCCCACCAACACCAGCCGCTCGGGGCGCTGCATGAGCCCCACTTTGCACTCGAAGCCAAGGCCCTCGGCGCGCGCCCGGACGTAGCTGACCATCAGCGAACCGGCCAGCGCCACGCAAATCGCCACCGAAACCAGCAACTGCTGATGCGCCACAAAGTAGAACGCCATGCCGAAAAAGGCGATCACCTCTGCGTAGCGGTCCAAGGTCGAATCGTACAGCGCTCCAAACCGCGTCACCCGGTTCGTGGCTCTGGCCACTTTGCCGTCGAGCGTGTCCAAGAGTCCACAGAGGAGCACCACCGCTCCTCCCCCGCGCAAATAGCCATTCCCGTAGCACACCCCGGATGCCACGCCCAGCAAAAGGCTGAAAGTAGTAAACCAGTTTGGGCTCAAGTTCAGCTTCACCAACAATCCTACCAACGGGTCAAGCCCGTTGAGAAAGGCATTCTTCAGCTTGGGCGGCAAGATAAAGAACTTCACTGGCGTTCTTTCCCTTTCGCGCGTTCGTTGTCGGCTTTCTGCTCGAGCCGGGGTCTGCCCTCGACAACCAGCACTACTTCGCCCCGCATCCGTTTTCCCTGCAGCTCAGCGACCAGACGGCTGAGGGGGCCGCGGATGATCTCTTCGAACTTTTTCGTCAGCTCACGCGCCACCACGGCCTGTCGGTCACCCAGCACTTCCAGGAGGTCGCGCAACGTACGGTGCACCCGATGGGGCGACTCGTAGAAGACCAGCGTACGCTCCTCCTGCCGCAGGCTCTCCAGTCGCGTCCTGCGCCCCTTCTTCGTCGGCAGAAACCCTTCGAACACAAACCTGTCGGTAGCCAAGCCCGAGGTGACCAAAGCAGTCACCAGAGCTGTGGGCCCTGGGATTGCCTGGACACGCAAGTTTTCGGCCAACGCGGCGCGCACCAGGTACGAGCCCGGATCAGAGATGCCTGGTGTGCCCGCGTCCGAGACCAGCGCTACCGATTCTCCGCGCCGCAGGCGCGCGATGAGCTCAGGCGTCTTCTTGAGCCTGTTGTACTCGTGGTAGCTGGTCAGCGGCGTGCGAATAGCGTAGCGCTTCAGCAGGAGGCCTGTGTGCCGTGTGTCCTCTGCAGCAATTACATCCACCTGCGCCAGCACATCGAGGGCGCGGAGCGTAATGTCCCGCATGTTTCCGATGGGCGTGCTCACCACATAGAGCACGCCCCCTTCGACCTCGGCTCTTTGCTCCTCAGAGCTCCACGGTGCGTTCTTGTGGAATGCTTCGCCCTGCCCGTGCTCGGCCCAACCTGTGCTGTCAAACTGCCCCTTACGCATGCTCAGCCCTGGCTTTGCACGCAGCGAAGTTCAGGCGCTTGGTCTTCCCGGCCAATGCCGCCGGACGGAACGTGTCCGCAGTCAATGGCACGATATTGCCGCCAGTTATCGGCGTCAGAGTCCAACAGAATGGCCTCGAGGACAGGTATGCCGCCACAACCTTCGCCAGGGGCGTCTAAACCCTAACCGTCTCCACGGTCTCCTTGCACTTGACCCCCAACTGCTCCAACTCGTTCAGAATCGGCGCGTAGATCTCCGGCGTGACGGGGATTATGACCCCCTTCCTTGTGATCTTTCCCTCCAGGATGTATCTGGCGCCGATGGCCGCCGGCAGCCCCACGGTCCG
>JBBIKH010000285.1:0-3692 GCA_037445575.1 bacterium | reverse complement strand
GGAAACAGGGAATCTCTCAACCGAGGCCTGGCTGACGTTGGGCACAGCGTTGGTGGGCACCGCCATTTTCTTCGCTGCGGAGAACAACGCGGACTCCCCCCTGGTGGACCTCAGCCTGTTCGTCAACCGTGTCTTCAGTCTCGGAGTCCTTGCGGCCCTATTGAGCTTCATGTCCCAGTACATCGTGGTGTTTCTCACCCCTTTCTACCTGCAGAGAGTCCTTTGCTTGACCGCCGACAAAGTGGGGCTGGTCATGACAGCATCGCCCTTGGCAGTGATGATGGTGGCAGCGCTGAGCGGCTCACTCTCTGATCGCCTCGGTACCAGGGCACTGGCATTCCTGGGGGCAGCCACCTGCAGCGTAGCGGTGGGGTGCATGGCGTGTCTACCTGCGGGGGCACGAGCGCAAGACGTAGCCTGGAGGCTCGCTCTGTTCGGCCTGGGAAACGGCATTTTCCAGTCGCCCAACAATAGCGCGGTGATGGGCAATGCCCCGCGGCCGAGACTTGGCACCGCTTCGGGGATATTGGCCACTACCCGGAACGTTGGCATGGTATTGGGTATTGCCACCGCCGGGCTCGTAGTCTATGCAGTAGCCCCGCCTGAAGTGTTGCGCAAAGCTGCGTTCAGCCCCGAAGAAGCACAAGGCTTTCTCCGTGCACTCCGGCATGCATTTGTGGTGGGGAGCCTGCTAAGCGCCGTGGCCAGCGTGGTCTCACTGGCCAGACGCGCTCCACGGAGCTGACCGAAGCCGTGGCAAGCTGCACCCACGGTGTCGCCCAAAGTCCCATGCCAGCAGAAGGTTGCAACCGAAAGAGGAGGACCTTCTATGCCCGAGCACCCATTGTCCCTGTTCGAGAAACTAGACCCAGAAGTGCTTGCTCACGTTCAGCGTATGGACGAGTTCGTCTTCGCCTCGGGTGCACTACCACGGAAGACGAAGCTCCTCATTGCAATGGCCTTTGACGCTGCCCATGGTGCAGTTAACGGAGTGCGGGCACTGGCCACAGCCGCCATGAAAGAGGGGGCCACGCCTGCGGAGATCGCCGAGGTGCTGCGCGTGGCCTGCCACCTCGCAGGGGTTGGCACCTTCTACACGGCGGCGTCCGCCTTGCGGGAGGTTATCGCTTAGCCATTTTCCAAGAAGGACATGGTGTGAGCCACCGGGGAGAGCCTCCGTCCGGTGAAGGAGGATATCGGTTGATCTGCCCCCGCATGCGCTGCGGTGCATGTCCTCAGGGTCGCTGGGGAGTTGCGCTGTTCTGGAGCGTGGGCTTTGCAAGCGCACCCTCGCCGCGTCCAGATGGTATCCCCCACCGGTGCGCATCGGCAACCACATAGGCCAGTTCATCACTCGCACCCCTAGGCCCATAGGGACTTTACCTCAAGACGGTCGCCTCGAGACCCGTGCACTGGTGGACGTCGTTTTCGTTCCTGACGACGTGGCATTGGCTGGTGGTGGCCGCTGGGAAAGCGAAACTCCCCAGCCTACCCAAGGGGATCCTCATCGTGAGGGCCACTTTGGTCCTGTTGGAGTCGGGGCTCTGCAGCTACCGTGGCGGCACTGCCCATTGTGGATTTTCCCCCGTCCCGGCGAAGGTTGACGTCTGAGACGGCCGACCTTCTCGGAATGCCATGGGTGTTGGCGCAGACAGCGTCGGATAGCACGCAATCTCAACGTACCGATCTGGTCCTCCAGGCGACTTACATCCAGCTCTGCCCGACGACACAGGATCTAGGGGCACACGGGGGTAAACACACCTACTGTCTTATCAATCGTGCCTGCAAAAGCAGCCGCAGCACCAGGAGCAGACTCCGCGCGGATGTGTTCCCTTGCCTGGGCACTTCTTGTTCTTGCAAGCGCCCGCGGGTTGGGCTTTCACGAGGAACAAACGAGCGGCCCTTGGCCCTCAGAAAGGGATTGCCTCTTTGCTGCTTTGTGTGTAAATTAGGATTCACCATGGCTGAACAACGGACCACCTCGGCTGGGATTGACATGACGGAACGAGCGCGAAGGGGCGGATCTCCTCGTACACTGCGGCTTGGGCCGCAGGCTGTCATTTCTCTCGCCGCACTGCTCGTTGCCGGGCTCCTGACGCACGCGCGGTGGATTGAACCAACACGCCTCCAGGTATCGCACCTCTTCCTGCGCACCGCAAAGCTACCGCCCGATACGCCTGAGGTTACCATTGTCCAGCTCTCCGACCTCCACATGCATTCCCTCAATTCCTTCCACCAAAGGGTGGCAAAAACTGTGAACAGTCTCCAGCCGGATCTGGTGGTCATTACCGGGGACATTATCGGCTCCTCGCGTTTCCTTGCCGCCAGGCGTTCAGACGCCCTGGACAGCGCATTGACCGCGGCAACGGCGTTCATCCGCCTCCTAAACGCAAAGCATGGCATCTTCATCGTCCGCGGCAACAATGAGATGGTGGTGCAAAAAGAGGTCAACAACATCGTCCTGGATCGGCTCCGCGCCACCGGAACGCGGGTGCTCTGCAACCAGCACCAGCTGCTGGAGATTGGCGGCACACCGCTGTATGTGCTGGGTGCGGACTTTTTCTCCTTTCACCCCTCGCTCTATGCCGACTTTCGCCTCCTGCGCAACCAAGGCCCCCCTGTTGTCGAGGCAGGGCCATCATTGGACAACGCCTACTCCCACTACGTCGAGGCAGGGAGCGCGAGCTGGCGAAACTATGAGTGTACCGGCGCCATGTGCTACTCGGGCAAAGGAGAGGTGGGGGTGGGAGTTACCGTCTACTCCAGATTTGGCACAGGAGAGGATCGCTTCTACCGGTTGCGCTGGCGAGAGGGATTGCCGGGGTTCAGGCTTGACGCGCACGGCTCGCCGGTACGACCCGTACAGAGCCTGTTCTTCCCCCAACCCGAGCGATGGTATCGCTTCCGGGTCAGAGCCGAATCCAGAACAAGCTGCACTCGAATCCGCGCCAAGGTCTGGGAACAGGGAAGCCCCGAGCCATCCATGTGGCAACTGAGCATGGCCGACAGCAGCAACGCTCGCCATGCACAGGGCACTGTCGGGCTGTGGAGCCACGGCGCTGGCAATCGCCGCTTCGCTGAGATATCGGTCAAGGCACTGGGGAGCGACAGCGTGTTGTTAGCGGGGTTTTCAGACAACGGGGGCCCAGATGCCGTGGGCTGGCTTGACTTTGCCCTCGAGCGGGAGGGGGTGCGCGCCGCAGCACGCGGCGTTCCGCCGGAAGCGTTCATGCTCCTCTTGGCACACTCCCCGGACATGGTGAGAGCAGCGGAGGACCTGGACATCGATCTCGTGCTGGCAGGCCATACGCACGGAGGGCAGTTACGGCTCCCTACTGGGGGCGCCCTCTATAGCCAGACCGCCCTGGGTCGAAAGTACGCCGCCGGGCTCTTTTTTTTCGGCAAGACAAAACTCTACGTAAACCGAGGCATTGGCAACGCCGTGTTGCCCTTTCGCTTTCTTTGCCGTCCGGAGATCACTGTCATTCATCTTCTGCCGCAAGACGCGGAAGCAAAGAGCAACTCGTGAGCAAACCAGAGGAGGAAGGCAATGACATATCTGCTTGGCATCGATGTCGGCACCACCGGCACAAAGACGCTTCTCATTCAGGACGACGGGAAGGTGATTGCTTCTGCCACAGAGGAATACCCGTTGTTCACACCGCGGCCCAATTGGTCGGAACAGGATCCTG
>JBBIKH010000284.1:0-3734 GCA_037445575.1 bacterium | reverse complement strand
ACCGGCAGGGTAAGATGGGCGTGGGGTAGGACGAGGATCCGGCCTCCGGGCGGCAGCTGAGCCATGGCTTTTTCCACCGCCTCGGCGAGCGAAGGTTCCGCGCGCAGCCCTATCGGCGCCGCCGCTTCCGGGTCCAATTCTCCGACGATCGTCACGCGTATGCGCGTCAGCAACTGACGGATCCCCAAAGCAGTCGTCCCGTACGAACGGTACTCCCGGCGCAGCTGCCTGGCCAGTTCCTGCGTCGACTGTCCGGCGAAGAAGTCCAGGAAGCGGTCACTACCAATCCCGCCATTGCACTGAGCGATAAGGAGAAGGTGGCCGCCATCGCTCACCACCGAGGCGGCGTTGCGCATAGCACGGAAGGTCTTGACAAAGTCGTCATCGAATGGCCAGCCACCGCAGCCGGCGATGACCAGGGGGACACGCTGCGCTACCGGCACTTTGTACAAGGAGTCGGCCATCTGGCGCGCCTTGGCCCAACTGGGGAGCAACCCGCCGGCGCACGCCTGCCGCACCCGGCCCTGTGCGTCCACTAGCACGTGCAGGGCAAAGTCTACCTGCACGAACTTCATGGAATCCATGATGTCCAGGTAGATGGGGTTGCCCTCGGCAATCCCCGGCGCACAGGTGGCAGCCAACCCCCCATGTTCCTCGTCGACTCCTAAGGAGTGGCTGGCAAGCACCGTCTCCAGCGACGCACAGCCGGGATTCAGCAGTTTCGCTCCACCGGCGTATCCGGTCAGGGGGTGGTGACCGGTGCCGCCCGCGATCAGCAGGCGTTCCGCCTTGACCACGTACTTATGCAGCCACACCTGCGTGCCATTGACGGTTTGCCCCAAATGCACCAACTCGGTACTTGCCCGGCAGTCGTGGTCTACCGTCGGCACGCGGTCATACACCTCCGCCCCCACCACCTCCCGGCGTGCCTCTTCGCTCTGCGGCCCATGGCTCCCGGTAGCAAAGAGCACAGTGATGTCCTGGTCCTGAATACCTCTGCGGTTCAATGCCTCCAGAAGCAAAGGGAGGAACACGTGCGCGCCACAACGCCGCGAGGCGTCGGGGATCACGATCGTGGTGCGTTCACCACGACGCACCAGGCGCCCCAACGGCCGTGCTCCCACCGGCGCATTAAGAGCGGCATGGATAATGGCTTCCTCGTCAGCGGGCGGCCCCTCAGGCACTTCCACCACAGCCGACACCCGCTCCTTGGGGAGATCTATGGCAAGTGAGGTCCGTCCATAAGGCAGTGTGAGCTCCATTACGCCTTCCGCGTTGGCCACGTGAACGTTGGGAGTTGAAAATTAGGCGAAAAACGGTTCAAAGTCAACCTCTTTTTGCTTGCCTTGCCGACATCAAAAGGCCTTGTTTGTTTAGCGGTTTTTGTCTACTTTTTCGCAGCGGTCTGTCGAGCCCGCGCTGCCATTTGTTGGCAAACTCGGTGGGAGAGCTTGTGATCGCGCTGGCGTCGTTAGCAGCGCTCCTCGTATACGTCGGCATCGTGTACCGGCTGCTCCATGGCCTTCGCGCTCTTGAGCCGGGCACGGAGCGGCACAAGCCACGGGTGTCTGTAGTCTGCGCGGCCAGGAACGAAGCCCATAACGTGCAGGGCCTGCTCTCTTCTTTAGTGGCGCAGACGTATGCCCCAGAGCTTCTCGAGATCGTTATCGTTGACGATCGCTCCACCGATGACACGGCAGCGCAAGTGGAACAGTGGCGCTCCCTTTATCCGCACATCAAGATGGTGCAGGTGAAAGAAGTTCCTCCCGGGACAGCGCCCAAGAAGAACGCCTTGGCTCAGGGGATCGACATGTCGACCGGCGAGCTGGTACTGCTGACCGACGCTGACTGTCGGCCCTCTCCGCGTTGGGCGGAAGAGATGGCCAGTTACTTTGCACCGAAGGTAGGCCTGGTTGCCGGCTTTGCCCCGCTTACGGGCAAAGGGGTGCTCGCGGCAGTAGTTAGGCTGGATACACTGGCATCGGCGCTTACGGCTGCAGGGGGCATAGGACTGGGCAGGCCGACGACCTGCACCGGCCGGAACCTCGCCTTTCGGCGCAAGGTCTTTGACGAACTCGGCGGCTACCGGAGCCTGATGAGTTCCGTCTCCGGCGACGATGATCTGTTCCTCCACGCGGTGAGCCGAAGGGGCGGCTGGCAGGTGCGCTATGCGCTGTCGCCCCACACGTTTGTGCCAAGCGCCGCGCCGGCCACGTGCAAGGAACTGCTCCTCCAGCGGCGACGCCACCTGTCCGCAGGCAGGTTTTACCCGTTGGGCATTCAGGCACGGTATGCCCTGTTTCACGTGTGCAATCTGTGGCTGTTCGTAGCGCCGCTAGTGGCGGCAGCGGCAGGTGGGCCTGTCCTGCTGTGCAGCCTCATCCTGCTGGTTAAAGTGCTCGTCAATGGGCGAGCCCTTTGCGCCGCCGGTGGGGCTTTTCAGCAAAGGTTTGCCTGGTGGGCCTTCTTGCTATGGGAACCTTACTTCCTGTTGACAAACACGTTACTTGGGCCACTCAGCTGGGTGGGACGCATCCGCTGGCGAGGCTGAACACGCCGAGCCACGAAGGGTGGATCGAGACTTTGGCGGGAGTGCTCCCGCATACGGAGCATCCCAACAGGGTCCGGTGGCAGAATTACCACGTCAACGGTCATTGGCGAGGGGAGCTGGCCGCCCACCTGCTGCTCGCGCTTTTGCCGGCAAAGCCGCGCGTGCTGGACGTGGGCTGCGGCACCGGAGGGGCGAGTGTGGCGCTGGCGAGCCGCGGGGCAACGGTTGCTGCCCTGGAAGTGGATCGGATCCGCCTGGACGCGACACGGGCGCTGGCCCAGGCAATGGGCGCAACAGTGCGCGCCCTTTGCGCCGACGGAGTAGCCCTTCCCTTCGCCGACCAGAGCTTTGACGCGGTGGTGCTGCAGGACGTGTTGGAGCACGTCCCCGCGCCGCAACTTCTGCTCCGCGAGTCGTCCCGCGTGCTCAGGCGCGGGGGCGTGGTGCTGCTCACCACCCCAAACCGTTGGTCGCCTTTGAATGCGGTTGCGGACCCCCATTGGGGCCTGCCGGGGGTGGCGCTGCTGCCGCGCGCGTGGGTGGCCGGCCTGACAAAGGCCCGCCGCACCGGCAATCCCACGCGGGCGGCAGTGCCCGCCTTGGTCTCCTTGCGGCTGCTCCGCAAGTGGCTGCGAGAGGCAGGGCTTGAGGTGAGCTTTGCCAACCGCGCGGCCGCGCGCTACATCTGCACCGAACCGCGCGCC
The DNA here is from genome assembly GCA_037445575.1 of bacterium. Lineage (GTDB taxonomy): Bacteria > Zhuqueibacterota > Zhuqueibacteria > JANLFK01 > Oleimicrobiaceae > Oleimicrobium. The sequence goes on along the minus strand of JBBIKH010000284.1, from coordinate 479 downwards.
GCCTTCTGCTCCCCGACGCATCTTCGCCTGGCGGCATGGGCAAACCGGACCGGAGTGCTCCCTTGGCTCCCCCGCCTGGTCAGCGACCGCTGGGGCCTATTCAATTGGTGGTTTAACCCCACCTGGTACATCATGGCTCGAAAACCGTGAAGGAAGTCGTCGCCCACAGATTGGCGCGCAGCCTGTCGCCGCGCCGCGCAAGCAGTGTGGCCTTGGCCGCCGGCTCCTATGTGGCTTCCGTTATCAGCCGGCGGGTTCACCTTTGGTCGCAGCCGGCGGTGCTCATGGTGGAGCCGACGAATCGCTGCAACCTCCGCTGCCCGCAGTGTCACACCGGCTCCGGACGCATCGATCGCCCCTACGCACGTTTGCCGTTCTCCCAGTTCCGCACCCTCATTGACGAACTCGGCGACCGCTTGGTCTATCTGCTGCTCTTTAATCAGGGCGAACCCTTCTTGCATCCTCAGCTTCCTGACTTT
>JBBIKH010000283.1:0-3775 GCA_037445575.1 bacterium | reverse complement strand
CCTTCATCAGAACGTCGGCACGACCCTCCCTGACAAGCTCCACGGCTCTGCGCACCGCGCCAGCCTCGCCTTCGGCGGGCTCGATCGCGATTCCTTCAAGACTAATTCCCGATTCTTCAGCTGTCCGCGCGATCGCCGCCTGCTCGCCGACCAAAAGCGGCTCGGCCAACCCTTGCTCGCGAGCGTGTACTACGGCATGCAGCGCGTCCTCCTCATCGGCCATTGCCACGGCGATCTTCTTGCCGCCAGCCTTGCGCACGTGTTCCACCAACTGATCAAACTGGGTGATCATCACTGCCTCCGCTCTACACCGGCCCCGTCCTCGTTCGCTCAACCTATCCCCGCTATGCCCAGATCATCCCCCATCCTGTCCTTTACGATGTGTCTTCGTCTGGATTTAGGTCCTCTTCGTGAAGGAACTTCCAGACACGTTCGGCTACGGCACGTGTCATGCCCCTCACCGCAGCGATCTGCTCGACGCTCGCCTGGCCCACTGCCTCCACGGACCCGAAAGCACTCAGCAAGGCCTGCCGTCGTGCTGGGCCTACACCGGGAACGAGGTCCAAGGCCGATTCGAGCGTGCGCTTGTCCCTGAGCAGGCGGTGGTACGCGAGGGCGAAACGGTGCGATTCGTCACGGATGCGCTGCAAGAGCTTCAGCCCCGAAGAGTAACGAGAGATGTTCTGTGGATCAGGGATGCCGGGCACATAGACCTCGTCCAGCCGCTTGGCGAGGGCCGCCACGGGTAGCTCCAAACCAAGGGAGGAGAGCGCCTCCAGTGCAACCGACAGCTGCCCCTTTCCTCCGTCGACGAGCACCAGGTCAGGCAGCTCCTTCCCTTCCTCCTTGAGCCTGCGGTAGCGGCGGGTTACGGCCTCCTTCATCATAGCATAGTCGTTGGGCGTCTCCCCGCCTCGTATCTTGAACCGCCGGTATTGGCTCTTGACTGGCTTCCCGTTCCGAAAATAGACCATGGAGGCCACGGGCTCGCTGCCACTGATGTTGGAGACGTCGAAAGCTTCGATAACCCGAGGCGGCTTTTGCAGACCGAGATCGTGTTGCAGAGCCATCACTGCGCGGGAGACATGGGTGCTGGCACTGGCCCTTTGCAGCTTGAGCTCGCCGAGCAGCAGCTGCGCATTGCGTTGGCACATTCTCACCAGCTTCAGGTCCTGCTCCTCGGATGGGCAGATCAATGCCACCGGACCTTTCCTCTTCTCGGAAAGCCAGCTCGCGACGTACTCCTGTTCAAGGATCTCGCAGGGCAGGAAGACTTCAGCGGGGACGTACTCGCTTTTCACGTAATACTGCTTCAGGAAAGAAGTGGTGACCGTAGCGAGCGACTCACCAGCGGTACCCGACATGTAGAAATGCTGGCGGCCCACCAACCTCCCTTCGCGCACCCGGAACACGACGCCGCACGCGTCGTCGCCGGCCATTGCGGTAGCCAGGATGTCGCGATCGAGCGCGGCATGGCTGACCACCTTCTGCTTCTGACGAAATTCGTCCAGGGAGGCCAGGATGTCGCGCAACCTGGCCGCCTCTTCAAAGCGCAGTTGGGCGGCCAGTTCATGCATCCGCGCACGCAGCGCCTCGGCCACCGCGTTGCTCCGGCCGTCGATGAACTGCACCACATAGTCCACCACGCGAGCATACTCCGCCTGGCTCACATAGCCCTCGCACGGCCCAAGACAGCGTTTGATGTGGTAGTCAAGACACACCTTGAACTTCCCCTGGGCAATGGCCTCCGGGGTCAAATCATAGGAGCAGCTCCGGATGGGGAAAATGCGCCGCATGGTCTTTAGCAGATCGCGCAGACCGTTGACATCGGTGTAGGGACCGAAGTAGCGGGAGCCGTCCTGTACTACCCTGCGTGTGGGAAAGACCCGGGGAAATGGCTCGTTCGTGACTCGCACGTAGGGATAGCTCTTGTCGTCCTTGAGGTTGATATTGTAGCGCGGTCGGTACTCTTTGACCAGATTGGCCTCGAGGATCAGAGCTTCTACCTCCGAGTCCGTGACCAACGTCTCCAGGTCGCGGATCTGCCGCACCATGGCCTGCACTTTGGGGGATTCGGAACTGGGCCGACTGCCAAAATAGGATCTGACGCGCGACCGGAGGTTTTTGGCCTTGCCGACGTAGATGACCTTCCCCACCCGGTTCCTGAACAGGTAAACACCCGGTCGCTCCGGCAGGTGGGCAACTTTCACCTGGAGAGGGACTACCTTCTCCTGCGCATCCTCCCTGGACTTTGTAGGCTTCCCGGTCATACCTGCGCTACATTGGCATCGAGCCGAACGCGCACATTGTGCACGTCACTCCCGCTGGCCCTTGCGGTGATAGGCCTCTCGAATCAGCTCTTCCAGCCGTCCCTTCGGGTCTGCTACCACCCTCTCATCGATCTTGAACTCTGGGCGATTGAGCAGTTTGATGCCGTATTCATAGTCCTTGAGAAGGTCGTTGCAGACCTCCTGGAAGCTGCGGCCTTGCTGCGTGGCCATGTCCTTGATCATGCGCACCGCATCGTCGCTGAACGTCACCACCACGCCTGTGGCCGCAAGCAAGCGCTTCTGCACAGCCTTGACCGCATGCTGCGTCAGCAACTTGTCCAGCTCCTCGGCAGGATTCTCCACCATGGCGGCGGTAACGGTGAGTTTCTTGATGTCAGTAGACGGGAGCTTCTTCTCGAACTTGATGAGCACTCGCTCCATGGCGCTCACCAGACCCCGTGCGCCTGTGCGCTCAGCGTAGGCCTGCTCCGCGATCTTGCGGAGGGCCTCGTCCTCGAACTCCAACTCGATGCCATAGGCCGCAAAGTCGCGCTTCTTTGCCTGTACGACTACGCTCTTGGGGTTCTTGACAATCTGGTACAGGTCGTCCACGCTTAGATCGTTGAGACAGACCACCACCGGCAAGCGGCCCACAAACTCTGACTCGAATCCGTATTTGATGAGATCTTCCGAGCGGACCAGTTTGAGTATCTGCTGCCTGTCCAGGTTGGCCATGGGCTCGCTTTTCTCGCTCTTGAAGCCGATCGGTTGCTGCTTGAGCCGCTTACGGATGATCTCCTCGAGCTCGGCGAAGGCGCCGCTCACCACGAAAAGGATGTTTTTGGTGTTGATCTTCTTGCGGGTCACCTTGCCGGTGCGTTGCGCCTCCATGGCAGCTTCCATCTGCGCAGCCAGGTCGTGCGGCGTCTTGAGGTCCACCTCCGACTCTTCCATGAGTTTGAGCAAGTTCCGCTGCACGCCGGTGCGGGATACATCCGGGCCGTAGACGGTGCCACTTGAGGCGATTTTGTCGATCTCGTCGAGGTAGATGATGCCGTATTCGGCGAGCCGAATGTTGCCATCAGCCTCCCGGACCAGGTCGCGCACCAGGTCTTCCACGTCACCACCCACGTAGCCGGTCTCGCTGAACTTGGTGGCATCGCCCTTCACGAACGGCACGCCGATCTTCTTAGCGATCAGCTTGACGATGAACGTCTTGCCGACCCCTGTAGGGCCGATCATCAGCACATTGTTCTTGATGTTGCCCACCAGCTCACCCGGTCCACCGGGCGACATCTCCAAGCGCATGCGGTTGAAGTGGGTGCAGATCTTGGTGGCAAGGACCTCGATCGCCTCGTCCTGGTTAACCACGTACTGCTTGAGGTACGCTTCCAGCTCCTCAGGCTTGAGGTCAAACTCAATGTTCAGTGGTGGCTCCTCGCGTTGCGTGCGATCGCCACCGCTGTCGCCTGCCAGGTCCGGCTGCGGCGGGATAACAATCCGGT
>JBBIKH010000282.1:0-3781 GCA_037445575.1 bacterium | reverse complement strand
GGCGTACACCTTATCCGCCAATGGATCCAGGATGCGGCCCAGGTTGGAGGTCTGCCTAAGGCGCCGCGCCAGCAGGCCGTCGAGAAAGTCAGTGGCTGCCCCCAAAGCCATGAGTAGCGCTGCTATCCGGTCGCCATGAGGAGTGCCCTGCCGAAGAAAGAGGTAGATGAACGGCAGAAAACCGAGACGGAGCACGGTGAGCACGTTCGGTACCGTCACCACGCGGCGTTCTTTTGGGTCAAAAAGATACGGCATCTTGGCGCTCCCGGGACCTCACACAAAGACCTTAGCTGCTTCCAGAATGAGCTTGGGTTGATTCACCAGCGCCGTGGCAAAGAGATTGAGAAGAGAACGCCTCTCCTCCGGGGTCCGCAGATACGCTTCGGCGGTGCGATCCAGGTCCTCATCCGTTAGCCGCCAAATAGCCTCTTTCAGCTTGTAGAAGCGCTCGTGGGCTCTGCCCTCCTGCCGATGCCAGAGCACGGGATATTCCCTCAGCCGCTGCTCGGAGACATCACCCTCCTGGACCGCTCTGGCCGCCACCTGGCCGGCGATTTTGGCAGCGATCATTCCGGAGACTATCCCACCTCCGGAGACAGGATTAGCCTGGCGAGCGGCGTCGCCCACCAACATCAGCCCGTTGGCTACCAGGCGCCTCAACGGCCTAGCTACGGGTACTCCGCCCGCCACCGTGGTGAGCACGGACACGCGCGGGAAGCGCCGCGCGAGAAACTCCTCCAAGTAGGCCCAGGCGGGCTTGGTCCGTGCGCAATCCCCGGACACCCCCAGGCCAATGTTGGCTACCCCGTTGCCTTTTGGAAAGACCCAGGCGTAGCCACCGGGGGCAACCTGTCGCCCGAAGAAGAAGTGACAATGGGTGTCCTCGATGTCGACGTTGCTAGCCGTTACCTGAGCGCAACTTTCTATGTCGTGGAGGCTGACGTGGGTGCGCAACCCTGCCCACCGCCCCACTTTTGATTCCACTCCATCGGCACCGATGACGATGGCCGATTGGACGCTCAAGGTCTGTCCAAGGTGGTTGAGGTAGACCCCGCTCACCACGCCGTCGTGCATGAGCAGGCCGGTGACATAGGCCTTGGTGAGCACCTGTGCCCCAGCGGCGGCAGCCAGGCGCGCCAGATCATAGTCAAAGGTCTTGCGGTTGAGCACGTAGCCGATGTCATTGGTCTCCAAGCACACCCGCACCCCGTTGGGCGCGTACAGGTAAGCGCCCTTGATGACGCGGTCAATCCACCGCTCCTGGGGCTCTACCACCTGGCGAAGCCCCTTTTCGCCTACCCCTTCGGCACAGCGCACCGGGATGCCGACCTCCCGGTCCTTTTCCACAAGCAGCACGCTGGCGCCACCCATCGCCGCAAAGCGCGCCGCGGTGGAGCCGGCTGGCCCTGCCCCCACTACGATGACGTCATACCGGGACTTCATCGTGTACCTCCAGACACGCAAAAGGACAGGCATACACGCAGTTGAGGCAGAGGGTGCAGCGTGCTCTATCAATGAGCAGCCGGCATTCAGTCAATTCCAAGGCATCTGCCGGGCACACCGCCACACAGGTGCCGCAAAGGTCGCACAAATCATCCTTTAGCCGAATTGCCTTCTCTCCCATAACACCTAACCTGCGTCAAAGCTTGGGTAGTTGAGATTAAAACGGTGACGGTAATACAGCTTGCAAGCGATGAACACCAGGGCCAACACCACCAGGAAGCCCGGAAAAGCGTAGCAATAGGCAAGTGCCACGAACAACAGACCGAATTTAGTGGTGCGCACCCCCGCTGCCTGCGTGCCGGTGACCGCCGCTATGACAAACAGGGGCAGGGCAGCCAACGCCGGCACGAAAATGAACCAGTCGCGCAGGAGAAAGCTAGTGGCAAGAGTGCCCGTCTCCGCCATCAGGGCCAGGCGCGTACACACGCGCGGACCGTGCACCACCCCGATGGTCATCTTGCCTGCCGCCCGGTCTCCCTCCGCATCGGGGAGCGTGGTAAAAAAGTACAGGGACCAAAGGGCCAGGACAAACGGTATGGCATGAAGCCACATGCCGCTGTTCAGCTGGCCACGTACCAGCCAGCCAGTGCTGAACACCCCAAGGGCACCCAATCCGTTGCAGATCAGCCCCGCATAGGGGCGGTCTTTGCAAAGGAAAGGAGGGCAGCTGTACAAGACTCCCGCCACGACTGCGCAGAAGATCAGAGCCACTCCCAGTGCCGGCTTCAGAAGGAAGCCGATTCCAATGGCAACCGCGGCCAGCACCACCGTCTCCACTATCGCCTGGTTGACGCTCAGCTCACCACTGGCCAAAAGGAAGAGCTTGTTGTTGAGTCGATCGCTTTCCACGTCCGTGATCTGGTTGAGGACAAAAGTGGCGCCCATGCAAAGGGTGATGAGCAACCCCACCAGCACATAGTCCCATTCCCATGCAGCTCGCCAGGCAATGCGCTCCGGAACGGAGCCGAAACGGAGCCATGCGGAGTGGCCGGCAAGAAACACAGTCCACACCGGGAACATAAGCGTCGGACGCAGCACAAAGACAAAGTCCAACAGGCGCAGCGCGGGTCTCACCATTGTCTCCCCTCCGTCACCAGGCACCCTTGTGGGCGACAGGCGACCTTTACTGATGTGGCACCCAGCACTCTTCTTCATGTTGGAACTTGCCGGCGGGCTCCGGGGACAGCGGATATACCCCATCGAAGCACGCGTGGCAGTAGCCGCCGCGCTCCTGGGGAACAGATGCCAGCATTCCTGCCATTGACAGGTATGCGAGGGTGTCGGCACGAATGAACTGCCGGATCTCCTCCACACTCCTGGAGCAGGCGATCAGCTCATCCTTGGTGGGGAAGTCCATTCCGTAATAGCACGGCGCAATGATGGGCGGAGAGCTGACCCGCACGTGCACTTCCTTTGCACCTTCAGGGTGGTGCCGCGCACGATCGAGTCCTCGACAATCACCACCCGCCGTCCTTCCAGCACTCCCCGCACCGGGTTGAATTTGACCCGGACGCTAAAGTCCCGCACGTCCTGGTCAGGATGAATGAACGTCCGGCCAATGTAGTGATTGCGAATAAGCCCCAACTCGAACTTGATCCCCGAGCGGCGGGAAAAGCCCACCGCAGCAGTGTTGCTGGAATCGGGCACTGCTATGACGATGTCGGCCTCGGCGGGGTGCTCAAGGGCCAAGGTCTTGCCCAACTTGCGCCGACACTTGTCCACATTCTCACCAAAAATCTTGCTGTCCGGGCGAGAAAAGTAGATGAACTCGAAAATGCACGCTGCCCTGGGCGCTTGTTCAGGGAGACGCATGCTGCAAAGTCCATCCTGGTCGATGACCAGCACCTCCCCAGGCTCTATCTCCCTCAGATACTCGGCTCCGATCAGGTCCATGGCGCATGTCTCGGAGGCCACCACGTAGGCGTCGCCTTTGCGGCCCAACGAAAGCGGCCGGAAGCCTCTCGGGTCCCGCGCTGCGATTAGCTGCGTGCGATTCATCAACACCAAAGAGTACGCGCCCTGCACCTGCGAGAGAGCCTCCATCAGCCGCTCCACTAGGGAGCTGCGCTTGGAGCGGGCTATGAGGTGGAGAATCGTCTCGGTGTCTGTGCTCGTCTGGAAGATTGCCCCCTCTTGCACCAACCGTCGGCGGCAAGAACCGGAGTTGACCAGGTTGCCGTTATGAGCGATGGCAAGAGGGCCGTCGTGTGCGTTCACCATGATCGGCTGTGCATTGGCCAAGTGCGTGGAGCCGGTGGTGGAGTAGCGGTTGTGGCCG
>JBBIKH010000281.1:0-3889 GCA_037445575.1 bacterium | reverse complement strand
AAACAAGGTGGTCCCCGAGGGCGAGCTAGTCCCCGCGGCCTTGGAACTTGCTCGCGCCATCGCCAGCAAGGGACCCCTTGCTGTGCAAATGGCAAAGCAGGTCATCAACCAAGGCTTGGATCTCACCATCGAGGCGGGCACAGCCTTGGAAAATGAAGCCTTTCCCCGCACCTTTGCCAGTGGGGAAGCTTCCGAGGGCCTGGCTGCTTTTCTGGAGAAGCGCTCGCCCAACTGGAGCTGAGGAACGGCCAGGCGCTAAGTCCAGTTCAGGCCGCGGTGCCGACGAGAGGCCCTCAGCGCCCAGCAGGCGCTCCGCTTTTGCCTTTCCCAGCCGACAGCTGCTAACGCGCCGCTACTAGCGGGCGCCTGCGCGGACCCCGGCCGACCTCACGAGGCGGGAGCAAAGATAAAGACCGTCACGGTCTTGTCGTTGCCGCCCATGTTAATGGTCATGCCGAACTGCCGTCCGGGAGTCAACTGCACCTGGCAGTCGCCAGCCTTGCCGGTAAGCTGCCGCCACACGTCAACTGCCTGGCGGACGCCGGTACCGCCCGTGTAATGTCCAAATCCAATGAGTCCGCCGGTTGTGTTGCAGGCTACGCTTCCCGAATACCGGGTCTCCCCTGCTGCCACAAAGTCCGGCGCCTCCCCATGCGCGGCAAATCCCGCTGCCTCCATGGACAGGAGGCCGCTAATGGTGAAGCAGTCGTGGACCTCACACACCCGGATCTTCTCGGGGCCTACCCCCGCCATGCGATAGGCTTTGTCCACAGCCGCACGCGTGGTGGTCAGTTGGGTGAGGTCGGGTGGTGGTTGGGTGATGTCGTCCTCCGAAATTCCCAGTCCCACCAGCTGCACCGCCTGGGATTTGTCTACCCCCATGCGTTTGAGCCCCTCCTCGGAGGCCAAGATGATGGCGGAGGCGCCGTCGGAGACCTTCGAGCAGTCGTAGATATTCAGATGGGGGAGAAATGCCTTTGGGTTTGGCGGCGTCATCCCCAGCGCGAGAAGGTCAGGAGCGTTGTTGTGGTACTCCTGGGCCTTGGGTTCCCGGCGCGCATTTTCGATGGCTTGAACGTACCACAAAGCCATTGCCTTCCTGGTCCGCTCCTGACCGAACTTGGCGAAATATGCCGCGGCCCGTTCGTCGAACTTGGCCGGGAAAAAGTAGGCGTGCCCTGCCTTGCGCTCCCCTGCATAGTAAGCAGCCCCAGCCAAGATATCCGAGCCGTAGACTGCCTTCACCGTGTTCTGCACTTCAACGCCAACCACCAGCACAACCTCGGCAGTCTCCGCCAGGATGCTTTTGATTCCCGTGTAGAGCGCAAGCCCGCCGGAGGCACACGCCCCCTCGGTTCGCGTACAAGGCTTGAAGCGCAGCGCGGGGTCGATTGCAGGGAGGAACGCGGCCAGGTGTCCCTGCCGACAGAAGCGGGCGGCCATAAAGTTCCCAATCACCGCTTCGTCAATGTGCTGTGCTGCGCCTATTTGCTGGATTGCCCCTCGTCCGGCCTCAACGATATAGTGCTCAATCCCCGGACGTGGCTGCTTCGGATTGAACTCCTTTCGTCCCGTCCCCATGGAAACGGTGTTAAAGCCCGCGGTCGCATAGACAGATCTTCTCAGCTTGGTCATGCCCTCCTCCATTCTCCTCTCCGATGGTGGGTGCGGGAACCACGCAACCGGCCTGTCGACCGCACCACGCCTCTTCTGTCTCGCTCCCCCATTGCCCTTGAGCCTTCTTAAGGAGAGGCCCTGCCTCCGCGGCTAGCCCCAGCTCTTACGCCCAGTTGCCTGGGATTCTCTTGTCGGTTGCCACATCTGAAGGCACCATTGCCACGCAAGCTGCACGTCACACGAAATCGTTGATCGGCCCGTAAAGGTGGTAGAATCCGTTGGTCAATACCCCATTCACGTCTTCAACCGAGTTAGCCACGCCGTCGGCGATCAGCTTCTCCCCTATTTCCTTGGATCGACGCAGGTAGGCCTGGGCAAGCCGGGCGCCCAGGGTGTCCGAAGCAAAAAGCTCCTGAAAGTAGAGCCGCAACTGTTTGTCCTTGTCAGGCAGAGCAAGGAGCGCCTTCCACGGCCGGTGGCTTGCCGGGTACGGACCGAGCGCGTGGTCAAGTTCGCCGGTCCAGCCGTTGGGATCGAACATGAGATACTGCTGCTTGTCAAGGTCATAAATGCCCACTGGGCGTCCTCGGTCATATTTGAGGATGCCATCCTTTTGGCTGCCGTCCGGCCATTGCCCGCCCAAGAGTTTCAGCTCATAGAAGCGGTCGATGAGATCGCTGTGCAGATCCTCTCCCGCGATGTGCTCGTTCATGACCTTGAGCAGGAAGTAGAAGACGTCTACCCCCACGTAGTCTATGAGCTGAAAGATCCCCATCGGACGGACCAGGAGGTCCTGTGAGACCTTGTTGACAAGATACATTCCTCCGGCAAGAGTGTAATCCTTTGCCAAGCGCTGTGCCTCACGGCACGCATGCAGGCCATCCCGAGAGAAGTGGCCGTTTCCAATGAAACCGGCGACATCATTGGCGAAGAAAAGCTTCTTCCCCAGCCTCTCGCCCAGTTCGCGACCCAGTTGAACCAGCTCCGGAACCGCAGCTTGCGGCGCGATTACCTCCACCAGCTTCTGGACCATCGGAGGATTATAGAAATGGTAGCCGATGATTCGTCCACCCAGGTTCGCCTCTCTGTCCAATAGGCTGATGGGGATGGAGGAAGTATTGGTGAGGAAAAACGTACTCGGCGGACACAAATGGTTGAGCTCGCTCAGCAGTTGCACTTTTGTCGTTTTGTCTTCCACCACCGCCTCGAACACCAGGTGGGCCCCTCTTGCGACCGAAAGCTCGGTGCTCGGTCGGAGGAGACTCAGCACGGTGTCCGTGAATTCCGCAATCACGTCATAGTTCTCGACCAGATCCGCGCGGTCAGCATACAATTGGCGCAGCAAGACGATCGACTTCTCCGCCGCCTTTGTCGCCTGCGCCTTCACGTATCGCCGCAGACCGTCAAGCGCTTGGTCGCTAAGATCGATACAGTGAAGACGATAGCATTTGCTCCGGTTTTCCACCCTCCCCCGCAGCTTTGCCATTTCCAAGGCAAGCAGCGTCACGATGCCACTGCCCATCTTGCCTCCAGCGCCGACCACTGCCACATGTTCCAGCCGTTCGTCCAGTGTCATAATCGTTCCCTCCCGTACTCCGATCGTCGATCCAGGTCTCCGCACTCTTGTCGCCCCTCTGCGCTACTGTCCGCAAGCGGCTGAAAGACGAACTTTTCGCCTACGAAAGCGATGTATCCGGCGGGGACCGCACAATCGTGCTCCAGACAGACCAGGTACCTTTCCTCTGCTGCGCGTCGGTAGAGCTCACGCCGCTTGTCCATGACTGTCACCGGATAGAGGTCAAAGCCCATCGTATAGGCAATGGGCAGATGACTGGTGGCTGGGAGAATGCCGCCAAGGTACACGGCCTTTTGCCCTTGGCTTTCTATGAAAACGATTTGGTGGCAGCGCGTGTGTCCTCCGGTGACCTCGACGGACACGTGGGGCACAATTTGGCTGGGGCCATCAATGAGTTCAACCAAGCCTGCTTCTTGCAACGGCACGAAATCCTCCGGCTGGTACGCGGCCCGCGTACGCTCGTTGGGGGTCATGGCATCCTCCCATTCGCCCCTTTGGAAGAAATGACGCGCATTGGGAAAAGCAGGCACCACACCCCCTTGCTCCGCGACCGTGCATGCTCCCACGTGGTCGAAATGGAGGTGGGTTGCGACGACTATCTCGATGTCTTGGCGAACAAAGCCGTACAGCGAAAGGCTCTCCTGCAACGAAGGCGTGCGTTCAATGCGGTAGATCTCCCGTTGCCGGTCTGACCAC
>JBBIKH010000280.1:0-3907 GCA_037445575.1 bacterium | reverse complement strand
CACCGGTCTTTTCCCCATAGAAGATCTGGAACAAGCCGCATTTGTCACACTCGCGGCCATAGACCATGCCGCAAAAGTCCACCATTTGCACCAGCTCCACATTCGGCACGTTGACACTAAAGGCCCCGCTCTCCTCGATGCCCGGATTGGTGTAATGATCGCACCCCAGAGCGATGCCGACCATCGGCGGTTCATAGTTGACACGGCTCACCCACGCCACCGTCAGAAAGTTGGGCCGACCCGCGATCATCGCTCCCACCAGCACCACTGGCATGGGGTACATGCTCACGTCATTCGCGATGCGCACTTTGCTCATCAGGCGCCCTCCCTTGTGACGCAACGGAAATGCGCAGGAAGCGCGGGAAGTAGATGTCGGGGTCCCGAAAACAATCCTCCAGACGGCGCGAGTTTACGGCGTAGCTCACTACCAGCTCCGAGGGGGCGGTGGCCAGCTCCGGGTGTGCCTTGGCGGCATAGCAGAAGTAATGTCTGCTCTGCTTCGCCTCCGGGCAGCGGAAGACCGTCTGCGCCTCGGAGAACGGGCCGTAAGGGGTGTCGGCCAGGCGCATCTGCACAGCGTCGTAGCGACGCGGGTGGCCGGCCACCATGACGAACTTGCCCGGGCTCGGCAGATAGCTCACCGAGAATTCTGTGGCTCCCTGTTTGACGACCGGGCGCAAAGCCCCGGCTTGCTTTGACCATGCGCCACGCTCGCCGTCCAGATACTCCCACAGGCTAGGGTCGGCCATGGCCAACGGCCGAGCAAGGGGAACCCGGGCCACGACCATCCGCACTTCCTTGAACCAACTGCGGTAATGGCGAAGAAAGCCGTAGACGTAGACATATTCACCATGCACGAGCAGCCATGAGCCGAAGGTCCCCGTCTTCTCGGACCATGGCAACACCTGCGTCTCAACTTCCCACTCCGACGGCACGGCATCCGGGTTTTTCACCCAATAGAGCTCGTGCCCGACGATGCGGAAGCCGGTCACCTGGTCCGGGTCCACAGTGACCACGCGCACGGCAAGCACCGCCAGCCTTTCACCCACGCGGACGGCGCTCAGGGGCCAGGATCGGCCGGGGAGCGTCGGAGTGGAGAAGAAAGCGGTAGGCCCCTCGTCGGAGGTGCCCCACCAAAACTGGACCTTCTGCCCGGTCTGGATGGCAATAGAATTGGCCACAATTCGCGCGCCTGCCCGCGTCCTGGCCTCAGGGTCAGGACTCACAAACGAGTCGCCGAACAGCCACAAGATGCGCTCCCCATCCAACGGCGTGCTAAAGGCGCAGTCGCCCCCCAGCCACCCGTCAGTCCCTTCCCGGAAAAGGCGCTCCAGCTCCGGGACGCGTACCGCGGAGGTGGTAAAGCCTGCAGTCCGCTTCACCTCCGCCCTCCCTTCGCCGCCGGGCCAATAGGATAGTCGCGGACTCTGATAGCAGCATCATAGGCGGCCACCACATTCTCAGGCGGGACATTGGCTTGCACATTGTGCACTTGGGTGAACACATAGCCTCCGCCAGGGGCAAAGATCCGGAGCCGCTCCTCCACCTGCGCCGCGATCTCCTCGGGTTTACCTTCTGGCAACAAGTGCTGCGTGTCGATGCCTCCCCCCCAGAAGGTGATGCGGTCGCCAAACTCCTGCTTCAGGCGCACAGGATCCATATCCCGAGCGGAGGTCTGCACCGGATTGAGCGCCTCAACTCCTGCCTCTATAAGATCGGGGATTAGGGCGTAAATGGAACCGCAGCTGTGGAGAAACACGTGCACCTTGGAGTGCTGTTTGACGTACTGGTATACCGCCTTGTGCCGCGGCTTGATGAGCTCTCGATACATGTCGGGCGACAGCTGCGGCCCGTTCTGCGTGCCCAGATCGTCCCCCATCTGGATCAGCTGGATGTAGTCGCCCACCGCCTGGAGGTAAGCCTGCAGGTTCTTCAGGTGCACCTCCACCATAGTGTCCATGAGGTCCTCGGCAAAGGCGCGGTTGCCGGCCAGGTCCATCATGAACGTGTCCCAGCCGCGCAGTGACTGCCCCAGCTCAAGGATGTTACCGCCAAATCCACCCATAATCGCGTACTCGGTCTCGAAATAGAGGAACTTGGCCTGTTCCTCCAGGAGGCGGAGCATCTCGTCGGTGAGCTGCGGCCAGGCATAGGCCTTGATGTCGCGACTGCTCGTGGCGTGCGCCAGGGGCGGATTACAGGACTCGAAGTAAAGCACCCCCGAGGGCATGCGCGCAGCCACCCGCTCCCCGTCCATGAGCACCCATTCACCGGGTACGAACTCCGATGCACTTGGGCGGGACTGCCATCCGGCAGCGTCCACGGCAGCCAGTCCTCGGGATGTCTGCCCATGGTGTTGGCCAGATCCACCACGTCCACCTGGAAGCGGTCCAGGATGGCCGGCTCCGGCTCGGCAAGTTGCTGCGGCACATCGTAGACGCGCGTGTAGCCGCCACTGAGCCCAAGATAAGCCTTCAACCCGTTATAGGCAATAGCCATGATCCCCGTGGAGCGCATCGACCCATAATCGATGGTCACGTTGTCGGGATCCTCATCGCGCAGCGTCGCAAGCACACGTTCGCGCGAAGTCATCTCCACCTTTCTCCTCTCACCTGGCTACCCTTTGATACCAGTCATCATCAGGCCCTGGACAAAATAGCGCTGGAACAGGAAAAAGATAACCACTACCGGAATCAGCAGCAATACCGAAGCAGCCATCAACATGCCGTACTCAGTGGTGTGCTGCCCCACCAACATCGCCAATCCCAAGGCCAACGTCCCCTTGGATTTGCTGGAAAGGAAGATCAACGGCCCGAGAAAGTCATTCCACTGCATCATGAACACCAAAATAGCGATGGTAGCTACTGCCGGCTTGGACAGCGGCAGGATAATGCTCCAGTAGATGCGGAACTCAGAACAACCATCGATGCGCGCCGCATCCGATAACTCCTGGGGAATGGTCAGGAAGAACTGGCGCATGAGAAAAATGTTAAAAGCCCCGCCACCGAAGAAAAGGGGCACCACGAGAGGTTTGAAGCTATCCAACCAGCCGATGTGCTTGTAGAGAACGAACACGGGGACCATGGTCACCTGAGCCGGCAACATCATGGTGCCGATGATAAACAGAAAAAGGGAGTCGCGACCTTTCCACCTCAAACGGGCAAATGCGTACGCTACCAACGAGCTGGAGAGCACCACACCGATAATGCTCATGACGGTGATGAACGTGGTGTTGAAAAGGTAGCGCAGGAACGGCATGGTGGTCAGCACGTCGCGATAGTTCTGCCAGTGCAATGGCTTAGGAATCCACCGAGGTGGGTAGGTGAAGATCTGTTCGCTCCCTTTGAGCGATGTGGAAAGCATCCAAAAGAAGGGGAGCAAGAAGACTACCGCGAGCAACGTCAGGTAGAGGTAGACAATCGCCTTCTTGACGGGGAGACCTGCGCGGTGCGCCCTCATCGCGTCAACCTCCAGGGCTCATGCCTCATAGTAGACCCACTTTCTGCTGAGGCGGAACTGCACGATGGTGATGGCCAGCGTCATCAGCAACAGCAGCCACGCCAGCGAGGAGGCGTAACCCATCTGAAAGTCGTCGAAAGCCTTGATGTACAGGTACAGGTTGTAGAACAGGGTCGAATTGAGCGGGCCACCCTGGGTCATCACATAGGCCTCGGTGAAGATCTGGAACGAGAACATGATCTCAATGATCAGCCACAAGAACAGCACCGGCGAGATGAGCGGCAACGTCACATGGGTGAACTGCCGCCACTTGCCCCCTCCGTCGATGGCCACCGACTCGTAGAGCTGGGCGGGGATGCCCTGCAAGGCGGCCAGAAACACCAGCATTCTGCCGCCGCCAATGGACCACAGGCTCATCAGCACCCGCGAAGGTTTTGCCCAGGTGGTG
>JBBIKH010000279.1:0-3970 GCA_037445575.1 bacterium | reverse complement strand
AGACGCCACGCCAGCGCCACCCAGGCAACCGCAATACCCGCGATGCACCCCACCGCCGTCCAGATGCTGACCAGCCCTTGTGCATAGGCAAAGCCCGGCAAACCCAACAGGGCCCAGGAAGACTCGCCCGTAGCCCGCTCGGAGAGAGCTGCCACCCACCCTGGCAGCCGCCGGCCGGCAATGGCAAAGTCCAACCCTGTCCTCACCCTGCGCCCCTGGTACAGCCCCCACGCGACGAGCAGAACCAGATACACGACAAAGACCACGACCATTTGCGCCTGCGCTGTCATGGGCCCTCCCGTGCAAGCGGTCTCCCTTGTGATCAGCGTTCACAACCTGGCTCTGTATGCAGAGCCTCTCGCCCTGCTACGTGCGGTCCGTTCGGCTCCCCAACCGGAAACGGCCGATCACCCGCCATGGAGGTGGGCACTATCTTCCGGTTGTTCCGCACCTTGCGGATGAATACCGTCGGCATTGATGCCGCGGACGTAGTAGTCCGGGTCATCGAGGAAGCTCAGAAAAATCACGATGAACGCCAGCGCCGCTTCGATCATCAAGGGCTTGTCCTGGTACAAGTCTTTGAGCTTCTTGTCCAGCGAAGAGCGGTCCGCGTCACCAAAACGCGACATAAACAACCCATCCAGACGCGAACCCGGCATGGGCAACGTCACGGCGTCTATGCCACCCTGCTGCACATAGGCCATGGTTTCCATCATCAACCTGCGCACCTCGAGCACGGAGGTCTGATGGTAGCCCACAATGTGCAGGATGATGCGCTGCGCCTCCTTCATGCTGGCGCGCGCCAAGTTCTCAAACAGGAGGCGCGCCGGCTCGTCGTCCCGAAAGGCGCCCCGCTGTCGCAAGATCGACATCAGCACAGTGTTCTTGAACAACTGGTAAAGACGCTGGGCGCCGTTGAGGACTGAGGGAGGCGGGTGAGGCTCCTGGGGGTGATAGCCGCGGTAGTAGTTGGCAAACAACAGCTGAAACACGGTTTCGAAAAAGTCGACCTCCTCAAGCGGGTCGTCAATGTCAATGCGCATGTCTAAGGTGTTGTCCAGGCGGTCGACCAATTTCACGCGGATAACCTCTGGGGTAGCCGCAGCCTGAGTGAGCAGACGTCCCACGTACTGATAGTAACTCTCCTCAGGCCTTCTCGTCAACCACTGCAGTCGTTCCATAAGGTACCAACGGTCGACTTCCGGCAAGAGAGCCACCACCTCCTGGAACTCCTGGTCCATCTTTGCCCAATCAGCGGCGTTGAACTGCTCAGGGCTGATATCCTCGAACCGGTCGTGAAGGAGGACGGTGCTCAGGTCGAGCACATCTGGCCTCTCCATCACGCGGGCCAAAAGGGCCGCAGCCCGCAGGGGGTGAATGATCATCGGCGAACCGACTCGCCGCCGCTGCTGCCCGTACATCCTGGATAAGGCCTCTAACAGCCCGCGCAGCGTCTGCCGTGCCTCGGCATCGAGCTGCTTTTTCCCCAGAACAGTACGCAAAATGGCTTGCCAGTTCGGCCCACGGGCAGTGAGCTGATAGTTCAACACCGCCGAGAGCTTGAAAAACTCCGTCAAGTCGTGCAGTTCCATGAGCCCACCCGATTACTCGTTCGCGTTCCGCTTCCCATCTTGCACTGGACGGCGGAACGGGTGGCTACTGCTTCTGCACCTTCGCCCAGTCTTGGAGGAAGCGCTCTATGCCAATGTCCGTGAGCGGGTGTTTCATGAGTTGCTCGATCACTTTAAAGGGCACGGTGGCGATGTGCGCCCCCATCAGCGCCGCCTCCACCACATGCAGAGGGTGACGGATGCTGGCGACCACTACCTCAGTGTCAAAACCATAGTTGTCATAGATGGTCAGGATATCGCCGATCAGGTCCATGCCCACATGGCTGACGTCGTCCAGCCGCCCCACAAAGGGCGAAACAAGGTTGGTGCCTGCCTTGGCCACCAACAGCGCCTGCATCGGGCTGAAGACCAGCGTGGCGTTGGTGTGAATCCCCTCTGCCCGCAAGCGGCGGATGGCCTTTAGCCCCTCGGTAGTGGCGGGGATTTTGACGTAGATGTTATCATGGATGGCCGCCAACTCCCGCCCTTCCCGCACGATCCCATCGGCGTCCAGGCTCACCACTTCGGCGCTGACCGGGCCGCTGACAATGGAGCATATCTCGGCCAAAATGGCTCGTGGATCGCCTTTTTCCTTTGCCAGGAGCGTGGGATTGGTGGTCACCCCGTCCAGAATGCCAAGGCTTGCTGCCTCTCTGATCTCCGCAACATTGGCTGTGTCGATGAATAGTTTCATAGTTCCTCCGTCCCGTTTACCGTCTCTGTTACGAAACTCCCTTCCTGTCCATCGTCATAGACCACCTGCAGCAGACACAAGCCATGGGCCGGGGCGCAAGGCCCCGCGGTCCGACGATCCCGCGCCTCGAGCATCTCTGCCACCCGCTCCGGCTGCGTCTTGCCGCGCCCGACATCCACCATCGTGCCGACGATCGTACGCACCATGCTGTGGAGGAAGCGGTTTGCCCTGATGTCAAACCACAGCTCGTCGCCGTGCTGCTGCCACTCGGCCTCCTGGACGCAGCAGCGGTAATGCGGAAGCGTTGCCTCAGCACGGCAGAAGGATCGAAAGTCGTGCTCGCCCAGGAGCGGCTGTGCTGCCTTTTGCATGAGCTCCAGGTCCAGAGGGCGGGGGAAGTACCACACGTACTGCCTGCCGATCGCCCGTGGCCGCGTTGCAATGCGGTACCGATACACCCGCGCCACCGCGCTGAAACGCGCATTGAAGGACTCTGGCACCTCGCACACCTCTTGGACCCGGATGTCGGCTGGCAATAACGCGTTCAGTCCCAACAGCAGGCGCTTCGGCTGGATGCGACGGGTGGTGAAAAAGTTCACCACCTGCCCTTGCGCATGTACGCCCACGTCCGTTCTGCCGGCTGCGGTCAACCCCACCTGGGTGCTGGAGGATCTGCTCCAGCACCCGCTCTATCTCCCCTTGCACCGTCCGCACCTGGGGTTGGCGTTGCCAGCCGCAGAAGGCGGTGCCATCGTACTCCACCACCAGTTTCAGATTGCGCCGCATGAGCCATCACCCGCATATGGCCAGCACCAAGAGTGCGGCGGCCAGGCCCAGGGCCACATAGTCACCCGCGCCCAGCCGCAACTGCCGATAGCAGGTACGCCCTTCCCCGCCGCGATAGCAGCGCGCGTCCATGGCCAAAGCAAGTTCGTCTGCCCTGCGAAACGAGGAGACAAATAGCGGCACGACCAAAGGCACCACGCTGCGCACCCGCTGCACCAGCCCTCCTTCAAAGCTCGCCCCTCGCGAGACCTGCGCCTTCTGCAGACGGTCTGCCTCCTCGAGCAGCGTGGGCACAAAGCGCAGAGCCAGGGACATCATCATGGACAGCTCGTGCACGGGTACTCGCAGCCGACGAAGCGGCCGCATGAGCCTCTCCAAACCATCGGTGATCTCAATGGGCGAGGTAGTCAACGTTAAGAGCGCAGCTATCATTACCAGCAAGGCGAGCCGCAAGGAGTACAAGAGCCCCCTCTGCAACCCCTCGCTGGTTACCGTCCACGCCACCACCGGTAGCCGCACCCACACGGTGCCGGAGGTAAAGAAGGCATGCACCACCATGGTCAGCGCAAAAAGCCAACCGAAGGCACGCAGGTTGCGCACCACCAACGGCACGGGCAAGCGCGCCAGGACGACGACCGCAAGCGTTACCAGGCCCCAGAGGGCTGTAAGGGTCACCTCATCGGTCAACAGCAGGCCGCTCATCAGGGCCATGCTTACCACGAGCTTGGTGCGCGGGTCCAACCGGTGCACGGGAGAATCCGCCGGGTAGTATTGGCCGAGGGTGATGTCCTGCAATATGGCCATTCGAGCTCTCCGCTTTCCAGCGTGGCAATATAGCGCATTTTGCCGTCAAAATCAAACAAAAACTATAGGTCAGGGC
>JBBIKH010000278.1:0-4065 GCA_037445575.1 bacterium | reverse complement strand
CGCAGGCTCTTTAACTGCATGGCCTGCTGGTAGAAATCCTCGTGGGTGATGATGACAAATTCTGCCCTGTTCTGTGGGTCCCGCAGATTGGAAACATCATCCGCGCGGATGGACACCGGCGTCCGCACCGCGGAAGCGCCAAAAAGGAAATAGCACCTGCCCGCGAGGGAGCGGGCAGAGTCAGCAAAGGTCACCGTCCCTGCGCTCACGCTCAGCGGCTCGATGCGCCTGATCCGCGCCAAGTCCGACACATCGAGCACCACCACCTCGCCTTGCCCGAATCCCCTGACGGTGAAACGCTGCGCCCCCTCCCCCGGCGGTGCGTAAATGAGCAGCTGATCGTTGGCCGCCACCAATGCGCGCCCATAGTGAATCTCAAACCAGTCCACATAGCCTTGGGAAACGCCGCCCGACCCTGTGAGACTTACCGACACGTTGTTGCTTCCGCTCACCAGCTTTCCACTGGCAGACACCTCCCACTTTCGTATGCTCACAATCTTGTTGTCCTGCGAGGCATAGTTGACCAGGCTGGTGCTCCCCAAAGAGGCGCCGTTGACGGTGAACGAGAATGTGTGTTGACCCGCGGAGGCAGCGACAACATTGAACACATACCGCGCAGCCTCTTCTGGAACTGCATTGGGCAGATCAATCCGATAGGTGCGCGTGTCGCCATGCGTGAGAAGCGCCCCAAACCATAGCTTCCCACTGCCAAACGGGTTGTTGAGGTCTTGCTCGTGGAAGAAATGGTCGGTGAAGCTCGTCACCTCTTTCGTCCCCACCCCGGATGCAGACGGCACGGCCGGAACCCTCTTGCCGAGAACCCCATCCCCCCAGGTGAGCCAGTAGATATTGTCTTGGGTATAGCGATTGATGTAGTGGCTCCACGTGCCCGAGGTCGAATCATAACTCCACCCGGAGACGGCTTTGCCGTAGAAAAGGAAATAGTCGTTGCTGTCGAAGCGAATGTCGCCGCCGTCATAGAGGAGGATTGGGTTCTCGATCAAGCTATCGGGCCTGGGAGCAGTGAGCGCCTCAGGGAGCTCCCGACCCCCGTTGTTGAACAAACGCAGGGTCTTGGGGTCTATGCTGGACAGATTGACACCTGCAGCTGCCAGGCGTGCCCCATCGATGCGATAGACACCGTCCTCGCGGACGACAATCTTGTACCACGGACCCGCTGCCCGACCTTTCCCCATTGCCGCAGTGGGAAGGAGGCGTTCTTTGCGCCAGGCTCGCGCCTGCTCGTAGTTGACCACAAGGTCCCGGTAAAAGGGCTCCTCCTCAGGGGGAACGAGGGCGGGCCGTTCGCTGCTCTCAATGGCCCCGTGAAAGCGCAGGCGGACCGAAAGTCGCTCGTATCGCCTGATCCGCCTTAGAGTAGGCAGGTACTGGACCGGGGTCAAGGTAACCTTCATTACCCGCTGCTGTCGCACCATAGCCGGCTCGGCCAAAGCCACCGGCGAGGGCGGCCACGCCTCCTTGCTCAGGTAGATGGAGCTGTCCGGTACAAACTCCTCCTTTGGCACCCCCTCCTCATCGCGGCTCAGTCTCGGCCGCGGCAAGATGATCCCCACCGGCAGCTCCTCGAAGCGCGCATCTGCCACTTCTGCCGAGACTTCCGCTTCGCGGGGAATGCCCACCAAAAAGGCGCGTGCGGGAAGCTGAGGGGTGCCCTCCGCGCCCACCAATTGCGCGCCGTCGAAGAGAACTGTGACGTATTCCGCCCCATCTTGTGAAACCGTGGACAATGACCAACCGCGCGGCGAGAAGGTGAGCGTAAGCCCGTCGTTATGAGGAACCACCAGCACCTCTTGGGTTGGACCCTCCCCGGCCAGAGGGAGCTGTCCGTGGTCCATTGCCCCGACCATGAGTACAGCAACAAAGGACAACAGCGCGCGAAGTAGGGTCTTGTTTTTCATCAGTGAGCTCTACTGAGATCAAGGGAGAGGCGGTTCGGTCGACGGCAATGCGAAAGCCACCACAACGGCACTTTGTTTGCCGGAACGCGCATAGTGCCGATCATAACTGCGGACAAGCACAAAGCCGAATCCCAGGAGAAGGAACGCCACAACGATTCCTCGTCCTTCTGCCCCAATGACCTGCGGCCACGGCAACGCACGCCCCAGGACATAGCCGGCCAGGAAAAGCAGCAGGGGGAAGACAAAAAGGAGGAAGGAGTGGCCGACTACCGCCTTCGGGTTCACCTCAACCTCCACCAGATCGCCAACGCCCGCGCCGATGGCATTCTCCGCCTCGATCAGGCCGGTGCCCTCGCCGAACGCGTGACATACCCGGCACTCCCCGCACTTGTCACCGCGCACGACTTTTACCTGCACCCTGCGCCCTTCAATTGCAACCACTTGGCCACACTCGCGCATTAATCGCCTCCCTGCCCTGTCAGTGTCACTCGCCCCTGACCAGGGCCGTGCGTAAAGGTCGGCTATCTCGCCAACTTGTGCACAAAGTACTCGTGGACCCGCGGGTCCTCGGTCAATTCGGGATGAAACGTCGCCACCAGGACGTTTCCCTGCTCGGCCATGACCACGTCGTCGCCATGCCAGGCCAGCGGGCGCACTCCTTCGCCCAGGGCCGCGATCTTGGGGGCACGGATAAAGACTCCCTCAAAGTCGAACGGCCCGGCGCCGAAATCGACCTTCACGGTGTCGATGAAGGAGTTGACCTGTCGTCCGTAGGCATTGCGCCGGACCTGGATATCGATGAGGCCAAGACTCTCGACGGGCGCGCCCTCCACCACTTTCGCAAGGAGGATGAGGCCCGCGCAGGTGCCGAAGATGGGGTGATCCTTGGCAAAACTCTTGAGCTCATCCCAGAGACCGTGCTTGCGGAGCATCAGGCTGAGCGTGGTGGACTCGCCCCCTGGGATGATCAGACCCTGGCACTTTGCCAGCTGCTCGGCGGTCTTGACCAGGATCGGAATCGCATCGAGGTGAGCCACCATCCTTTGGTGCTTTTCAAAGTCGCCTTGTACGGCCAGGACACCCACCCGCGGCTGCTTCACCCCGCTCCCTCCTACCATCCGCGCACGGCCATGCGCTCCTGTTCCGGCAGGCTGGCCACGTCAATGCCCCGCATCGGCTCGCCGAGCCCCTCGCTGACGCGGGCAATAAGGTCAAAATCAAGATAGTGGGTGGTCGCCGACACGATGGCTTTCGCCCGCTTGGCCGGGTCGGCGGACTTGAAAATGCCGCTGCCAACAAACACCGACTCCGCGCCCAGCTGCATCATGAGCGACGCGTCGGCAGGAGTAGCCACACCCCCTGCGGCAAAGTTGGGCACGGGCAGACGACCATGTTCCTTCACGTAGCGCACCAGTTCCACCGGCGCCCCCAGCCGTTTGGCCTCGGCGACCAGCTCCTCGTCGCCCAAGGTGGTGATGCGTCTGATGGCCGACTGGACCATGCGCATGTGGCGTACCGCCTCGACGATGTTGCCGCTGCCGGCCTCGCCTTTGGTCCTGATCATGGCCGCCCCCTCGGCGATGCGCCGCAAGGCCTCGCCCAAATCGCGACAGCCGCACACAAACGGCACTTTGAATTTCCACTTGTCGATGTGGTGCTCCTCGTCCGCAGGCGTCAACACTTCGCTCTCATCGATAAAGTCCACACCCAACGCCTCTAACACCTGCGCTTCGGCAAAGTGGCCGATGCGGCACTTGGCCATTACCGGGATGGAGACGGCCTTCTGGATGGCCTTGATGATCGCGGGATCGGACATGCGCGCCACCCCTCCTTGGGCGCGAATGTCGGCAGGCACGCGCTCCAACGCCATAACCGCCACCGCGCCGGCGTCCTCCGCGATCTTGGCCTGCTCGGCATTCGTCACGTCCATGATCACCCCGCCTTTGAGCATCTCGGCGAGGCCAACCTTGAGCTTCATATCTTCAGCTGTCTTCATCTACGGAACCTCACCTACAGACCAACTAGGATGTTTTCCACGCTGGTAAATATACGAAATCGATGTCCAAAGTGCAAGGAGCAATCGTGGGGGGATTTGGAGAGGTCAGGCAAAACCTTACCAGGTATCCCTCGTAATCCGTAGGATTAC
>JBBIKH010000277.1:0-4081 GCA_037445575.1 bacterium | reverse complement strand
GCCGGCACTTGCGAAGAGGGGCTCTTCGAACTGGAAAATCACCGCCGCAGCATCAACGCACCGCGCCATCTTTCGCAGGCGTCCCTTTCCCCATGCCCACAGCTGGGGCACGATGTAGTAGAGGACCTTGAGGCCATGTCGCTTGGCCGCCTGGGCAAAACGCAGGTTGAACCCAGGATAGTCGATGAGGATGACCAGGTCGGGCTTACGGACGATGGCTTCCTGAAGCGTGCGGGAAAAGGCGCGACGCAGAAAGGGGAGGTGGCGCACTACCTCTGCGAAGCCGATGAAGGCCATCTGATTGGCATGGAACAGCAGTTCCACACCAGCCTGCTGCATGCAATCGCCGCCGATACCGAAGAGCTCCAGCTCTGGCTGGAGTTGCCGTAGCGCACGCACCAGGCCACTGCCATGCAGGTCGCCGGAGGCTTCACCGGCGATGATCATGCATCTCTTATGCGCGTGCAGCGTCTCCCTCCACCGCTTCACCCCTGCGCCCAACGCTCACGTGGTGGGCATCCCTTGTTTGACAATGGACACGATGTCGCTGGCCACGGCGAGGGCGCGGCGGGCATCCTCGCCCGTGACCGGCGGCGGGCTTCCCGTGCGCACTGCATGCACAAAGGCGGTTAGCTCCGCCTGCAGGGCATCGCTCTCGGGCGGAGTAAGCTTGGTGTACAGCACTTTGCGGCGCCGGGCCCCCTTGTCAACTTGCCCGAGAATGGCGGAGAAACTCTCCGCCGGCTCCGGAGCATCGATGTCAACCAGCTGAAAGAGCTCGGTGATGCGCTGCAAAAAGTCAATCGAGATATAAGTGTCACGCTGGAAGAGCCTCATCTTGCGCATCTTCCGTTGCGAGATACGGCTGGCAGTCACATTGGCCACACAGCCGTTGGCAAATTGAATGCGTGCGTTGGCGATGTCAGGCTCGTGCGAGACCACGGCCACCCCGTTGGCCGCTATGTGCGTAACCTCGCTGTGGACCAAGCTGAGGATGATGTCAATGTCATGGATCATAAGGTCCAGTACTACCGCCACGTCCGTGCCCCGCGGGTCAAACGGCGCCAGGCGATGCGACTCGATGAAAAGCGGTTTCAGTTCAATCCCTTCCAAAGCGCGGATGGCAGGGTTGAATCGTTCGATATGCCCCACCTGTAGTGTGACGTTCTGGTCCTTGGCCAGAGAGATAATCTCCTCAGCCTCAGCCACGGAGCTGGCAATGGGCTTTTCCACGAACACGTGCAGGCCCCGCGCCAGAGCCTCCCGGCACACCTCCAGGTGGGCGACGGTGGGCACGGCCACCGTCACGGCGTCAACATCTGCCAGCAACGCCTCCATACTGACGTAGGGCTTTACGCCCAGGGTCAGCGCAGCCTGGTGTCGCGCCGCCTCGCTACTGTCGTACACCCCCACCAACAGTGCAGAGGGTACGCGGGCCAGCGCTTGGCAGTGGCAGGTGCCAAGCTTGCCCACGCCGATAACCCCTATCCGCAATCGGTCCATTGCGTTTCCTCCGCGCCCAAATGGGCTTTTCAAAAGGTCCCCTTCACCCCAAAGCCGGGCCCGTCGGGAAGAATCAGCCAGCCCTCCCTGACCTTGACGCCTTCAAACGGATCGTTGGCTAGGAGCAAGTTGCCGTCGAGATCGGGATAATCCACCAGCGGCGAGAGGTGCGCAGCCGCAGTGATGGAAAGTGAACTGGAGATCATGCATCCGAGCATGATCTTCATGTGGAGTGACCGCGCCATCCAGATCATGCGCAGCGCTTCCTGGAGGCCACCGGCTTTGTCCACTTTGATGTTGATGCCATCGAACGCCTGTGCCAAGGTCGGAATGTCGTGCGCGCTCTTGACGCTCTCGTCGGCGATGATCGGCAGCGGTGAGCGCTCCCGCACCCAGGCGGTCTCCTCCAGCATGCTGCTGGGCATGGGTTGTTCCACAAGCTCCACGCCGTTCTTTGCCAGCCACTCGATCTTGCGGATCGCTACTTCTCTGTCCTTCCACCCCTCGTTGGCATCGACGCGCAACGGTTTGTCGGTGACGCTGCGGATAGCCTGCAGGATCTCCTCGTCGTTGGGGCCGCCCATCTTCACCTTGAGCAGCGGGTAGGGCTCTGCTTCCCGCACCTTCTCCTTGATTACTTCCGGCGTATCGATGCCGATGGAAAAAGTCGTCTGCGGGGCTTTCTTGGGGTCCAACCCCAGAAAACGGTAGAAGGGCAAACCGAGCGTCTTGGCGATCCACTCCATGAGCGCCATGTCCAGGGCCGCCTTTGCAGCTGTTTGCCCTTCACACACGTTGCGGATGGCCTCGCCCACGTCGACAAAGGTCCAGGGGTCGCACTTTTCCAAAATGGGCCGGGCCAGCTCGATGGTTTGGATGGTAGACTCCAACGTCTCGTTGTAACGCACGTTGTGGGCGGCTTCGCCCATGCCGACAACACCGTCCTTCTCGAGCTTGACAAAGACGTTGTCCTTGTAGGTGCTGGTGTTGCGGCTCAGCGTCCAGGCGTGCTTCAACTGGAGCCGGATGGTCTTGTAGGTGAGAGTGAAAGAACTTGAGGAAGGAGCGGATCGGCCGGGCCGGCCCTTACTCAGCGCCGCGCCAAAAGCTCCCGCCGCCAAGACCGCCTTCCCGCTCTTTTCAAAGAATTCTTTTCGTGACATGAGCATAGTTTCTCCTCCTGGGAAACTTGTCGAGAGAAAGGAGCCGATGTCGGCCTTTGTAAAGATAGGGAAAATTTTCTAAAAGGCAAGGGAATTCTGACCCATAGGGGTCCGCCCGCGGGGCGTGTGCAGAGACTGGCAACAGATCGCTTCAAAGTTGGATGGGGAGCGGGCCCATAATCCCCTTCTTGAGCAGCAGGAGGATGCCTGCGGTGTAGAGGAGCGTGGTAAGGAGTACGGTCAGCCACTTGCGCCCGGCAATGTAGATGCCAAATAGGTCTTTCCCGCCGAGCTGGAGAAGGACAAAGCCGGCCAAGTTGGAGAGCCAGTAGAAGCCGACAAAGAGCACAGAGAAGCCGACAGGGATGAGGTGCTCAGCCAAACTGGCGAGCACCCACGCCAGCGGGATGTTGAGCGCTGCGTCATTCCACCACGAAAGGGGGGAGAGGAGATAACCGAGCCCAACCAGCAGTCCCCCGCGCAGGCGCGTGGCCAGCAGCCGCGCGCCTAATCCTGTCGAGCCGAGCTTGCGCAAGTCCACCTTGGGTTGCTGGTTAGCGGCCGTATTGCCTGTGGAATGAACTGCCGTCCGGTGCTCAATGGGCATACCGGGACACGCTCCCGCTCCCGATTTACGAGTGTACCGCCTCCTCCTCAGGTTGCGGCTTGCCAGCAGCGTCGAGTTTGGAGGAGTCCACCACCTGCAGGGTGGGCTTTGCCGTCAACTCATTGGGAGCGACAATGCCTCCGGAAACTATGAGTTTCAGAGCCCTTTCCACCGAGATATTGAGACGAGTGACCTGGTGTGCGGGGAACGCGACTAACCATCCCGTTGTGGGCACAGGTACGCTAGGAATAAAAACGTTGTAGAGGTGGACCACCTCCTCGCCGTTCCATTGCCTGGTCTCGCTAGTGATAAAGCCGTAGGCAAAAACCCCTTTGCGGGGATATTCCACCATCACCACTTCTTTGAAAAGGAGCTTGTTCGGATGGGAAACCGCTTGTGTAATCTCCTTGGCCGCCGTGTAGATGCTGCTCACCAGAGGTATGCCTTTGAGCAACCCTTCTAACCAGGCAATGATTCGCCGTCCGGCAAGGTTAGCGGTGAGCAGTCCCACCCCCAGTACCACCAGGGCCGTGACCAAAACCCCAAAGCCGGGGATGTCCCGGCCGAACAGGCGTTCTGGCAACGGACCCACCAGGCCATCCACTGTGCTGAACAGAACCTTGATGGCAAGTACCGTAGCCACCACAGGCACAGTGACCAACAGCCCTGCTACGAACCTATCGCCCACTTTTCTCAGTAGAGTGCGCACGTTACCACCCTCGCTCGTTACTTCATCCCTCTCCACCGCCGGGGCCAATGCTCCCCGCGCTTTACCTCGAGAAGTGTTGCAAGAAAAGTGCCGCCTCTC
>JBBIKH010000276.1:0-4082 GCA_037445575.1 bacterium | reverse complement strand
GCTTGATTCAGGTCGAGAATCAGGTGTAGCCTTTCGGTGAGCTTCCGATTCTGCCTCGCCTCGGCGTGCGCATTGTGCTCCGCTGTGTCTATGAGCATCTGGAGTGGTTCGGCCGGGGCCCGCATGAGAACTACCCAGACCGAAAGACGAGCGCGGACGTCGGGCGCTATCGGAGCACGGTGCGCGCGCAGTACGAGCCATATGTGCGGCCGCAGGAGATGGGCAACCGCGAGGAGGTGCGGTGGGTAGCTCTGACCGATAGCAGCGGCGCCGGCTTGCTCGTGGTCGCCGCTGCGCCCCTTGCCATGTCGGCCCTTCATTTCACTGCCCATGACCTTGACGCAGCCGAGCACATCCACGAGCTGAGCCCCCGGCCAGAGGTGGTGCTCTGTCTGGACTACAAGCAATGTGGCCTGGGGAACGCCAGTTGCGGGCCGGGAGTGTTGGACAAGTACGCGCTCAGGCCGGAACCGGCTTGCTTTAGCTTTTCCCTGCGGCCGTACGCACCAGAGATGGGGGATCTGGCCGAAGTGGCAAGGGTGCGCCTGCCGTGATTGGCGTGGCAAAGGACGGCGGCACGTCGATGGTCAGAGAGCTGCGCGCAGTCATCTTGGCGGCAGGCAAGGGGACAAGGATGAAGTCCTCCCTGCCCAAGGTCCTCCACCCTCTGCTCGGCAAGCCGATAGTGAAGTATGTGATCGACGCCTGTCGCGCGATCGGGGTGGATGTGATCTACCTTGTGGTCGGCTATGGGGCCGAACAGGTACGCCAGGCGCTCGGCACGGGCCTGGTGTATGTGATGCAGGAGCCTCAGCTGGGCACAGGCCATGCCCTCATGCAGACCGTCCCCCTGCTGGCGGATTTCCAAGGTGATCTGCTGGTGTTGGTCGGCGACAGTCCCCTCATCACACCGGCGCTGCTCAGGCGCCTGTGGCATACCCATCAGACTTCGGGCGCCGCAGCCACGTTCCTGACGGCAGTGTTTGAGGAGCCGCCCCGCTACGGCAGGGTGCTCCGCGACGAAAAGGGGCAAGTGGTCCGGATCATCGAGGAGGCGGATGCCACGCCGCAAGTCGCGCAGCTCAAGGAGGTCATCACCTCCCAGTACTGTTTTCGCGCCGAGACGGTCTTGCCGCTCCTCGCCAAGATCGACAATCGCAACGCCAAGAAGGAGTATTATCTCACCGACATCGTAGGTATCTTGCACGCTGAGGGTCACAAACTGGAGGCCGTGCCCGTGGCCGATACTTCGCTCGTCTGGGCGGTGAACACCCAGGAAGAGTTAGCGCAGGCGGAGCGCCTGTTGGAACAACTGCGGCGCACCCATCCCAGCTGGTATGCTGTTGGCGAGGAGTCTGCCAGATGAGAGCCCGCTCGTTGGTGGTCTCTGCTCCTGGGCGCATTTGCCTGTTCGGCGAGCATCAAGACTACCTCGGCCTGCCGGTAATCGCGGCCGCGATCGATCGCCGCATTTGGATTTCCGGCCAGAGGAGGGAGGACGAACTCCTGGATATCGACCTTCCTGACATTGGTGGGCACGAGCGCTTTTCCATAGCAGGCCCTGTTCCCTATGAGAAGCAGCGCGACTACCTGCGCAGCGGCTTCAACGTGCTGCTGCGCAAGGGGTTGCGCCTGGAGAAGGGCTACTCCTGTCGCGTGCACGGCACAATCCCCATCAACTCTGGCACGTCCAGTTCCTCGGCGCTAGTAGTAGCTTGGGTGTTGTTCCTGTTGGTGGCTGCCCAGGACGAACGTGCCGGCGACGCGATGTTCGTTGCTCGCTGTGCCCACGAAGCCGAGGTCTTGGAGTTCGGGGAGCCGGGCGGGATGATGGACCACGTCACTGCCAGCTTTGGCGGCGTCCTCTACATCGAGTTTGTGCCGGATCTCCGCGTGGAGAGCTTGCCGGCCCAGCTTGGCGCCTTTGTGCTTGGCGACTCTCGTCAGCCCAAAGACACCACGGGTCTGTTGGCGCGCGTGCGTGGCGGCTCCGTGGCCGCTATGCAGGTGTTACAGAGCGCCGAGCCAAGCCTTTCCTACCACATCCTCTCCGAGGACGACATCAGACGCAACGCATCGCGGCTCACGGAGGAGCAAAAGGAACTGCTGCTGGCTCGCGTGGGGGTGCGCGACCTGACGCACCATGCGCGCCTCCTCCTGCGCCAGGCACATCCGGACGACAGGCACCTCGGTGAGCTGCTCACCGCTCACCATCGCCAGCTCGGCGAAGGGCTGCGGATCTCCACCCCGAAAATCGAGCGCATGATCGCTGCTGCCCTACAGGCAGGTGCTCTCGGGGCAAAGATCAACGGCTCCGGTGGCGGCGGTTGTATGTTCGCCTACGCCCCGGATTGCCCAGAGGAGGTAGCCCAAGCCATCGCTGCCGCCGATGGTACACCCCTGGTAATCAATGTCGACCAAGGAGCCCGGGTGGAGCAGCTGGAGCCGTAAGAGAACGGATCGGCAAGATGACACAGGACATGAGGAAAGGAAGCAATGAGAAGCAAACTGGTGCACGTGGTCTTGGCTGTACTGCTGGGGAGCGCTGCTTGTTGGGTGCCAGGGGTTCAAGCAGGGGAGGACCGCTTGGTCGTCTTGGAAAACGCCTGCCTAGTCTGTTCTCTGACCGTGCGGCAGAGCCAGCTTGTGGC
Source organism: bacterium (assembly GCA_037445575.1). Classification (GTDB taxonomy): domain Bacteria; phylum Zhuqueibacterota; class Zhuqueibacteria; order JANLFK01; family Oleimicrobiaceae; genus Oleimicrobium. The sequence goes on along the minus strand of JBBIKH010000276.1, from coordinate 1,431 downwards.
CGAGGCCGTGACGGGAAAGTCTGCCTGGTTGCAAAGCTACGGCAGTCGCTCGGTGAGGCTCGCGGGGGATGGCGACTTTGCGCTGGAGTTGTATTGGACGGATTGGTCTGCTCCCGGCAAGAAGGACAACGCCGACAATGAGCTCACCGTGACCGCCAAGGACCTCCGTTTGGTCGCTGTGACCAGCTGCGATCTGGCCGACGGGGGCAAGGAGGCCAGTCTGCAGTTTGCACACCCGGGTTCTTCTCTGCGGGTGCTGCTCACCTACCACCTACCTGCACAGCGCCCTTATCTCAGGCGGCGGGTCTCCGTGTCCGATCCCAAGCATGGGCGGCACTTTCTCCACTGGATGTGGCCACGCCGCGGCCCACTGATGGGTGACATCACGCTGGTGAAGAGCGGCGGCTTTGGGCAGCCGGCAGCAGTCCGCCTCCCGGGCGGTGGCGCCTTCTGGGGCGTGGAATACCCAGCCGCCACCACCGTTGTTGCCGAACAACCTGACGGTTCTGTGCAACTCCAATGCGGTCACGAAATGGGTGTCACCGTGGACAGTACCTGGGTGGACAGTGAGTGGGTGGTGACCGGCCTCTGCCCGCAGCCGTACGTAGGCCTATGGTTTTCCCGCTACGTGAACGACATCCGCGTGGCGCCGTTGAAGCCGTATCTGCTCTACAACTCCTGGTACGACGTGCGTGCTCCAGAGTACACCGAAAGGCCCGAAGATGTCATGAATGAGGCAAATGTCCTGCGCATCGTGCGCGAGTTCGAGCGCGAGGCGTTCAAGAAAAGGGGCATACGCTTGGACGCCTTTGTGCTGGACGATGGCTGGGACGTCTACAAGAGCGACTGGGTGCTGCGCCCCCAGGAGTTTCCGCGTGGCCTGGTCCCGGTAAGCGCTGCCCTGGACAGCATGGGCACAGCCCTTGGTCTCTGGCTGGGCCCCATTGGCGGCTACTCCCACCGGGACTGGCGCGTCGGCTGGATGAAGGAACACGGCTACGAGACGATCGGCGACCAGATGTGTGTTGCCGGCGCCAACTACCATGCTTTGCTCAAAGAGCGGGTGCTAGCCTTCATCAAAGAACATGGCGTAGGCTACTTTAAGTGGGACGGCATCCAATTCTCCTGCAGCGAACGGGGCCATGGGCACCCGGTGGGCGTCTACTCGCGGCGCGCCGCCATGGAGGCTGTGGCGGACCTTTGCATGACCGCACGTGCGGCCCGCCCCGATATCTTTCTCAACGTCACCTCCGGCACGTGGTTGAGTCCTTGGTGGCTGAAGTACGCCAATACCATCTGGATGCAGGGGGCAGACTATGGGTACGCCAACGTGCCGTCCATCAGCCGCCGCGATGCCGCCATGACCTACCGTGACCACGTGCTTTATGAAGACTATCAGATCAACGGCGTGTGGTTCCCGTTGGCAAACCT
>JBBIKH010000275.1:0-4091 GCA_037445575.1 bacterium | reverse complement strand
CAGTCGCTTGGACATCGGAGGCGGGGACTATCGCGACCTCATGGCTGCGGTGATGTACCTGGACGACCTGGGCATCGGCGACTTTCTGCGGATGGGAATCCTCGGCGTCGGCTACGGAGGCTATATGGTCAACTGGGCAGTGACCCAAACCGACCGCTTCCGGGCTGCCGTTGCCATAGGAGGCATCTTTAATCTCACCAACCACGCCGGCTCGCCGCACCGCCTTGCTTGGGACAAAACCTACTTGGGCACCAACTACTGGGCGGACAACAAACCGTACCTGGAGCGCTCGCCGGCCTTTTACGCCAGGTTCATCGACACCCCGGTGCTACTTCTCCACGGCGAAAATGACGCGGTGGCCTGCCCCCACGACGCCATCGAGATGAGTCAGGTGCTGAAGGCACTGGGCAAACCGGTGGAATTGGTGCTCTACCCACGGGAAGGGCACACCCTCAACAACGAGCCTGCACATGTGGTGGATTGGGTGGAGCGTGTGCTTTCATGGTTTGACCGCCATGTACTGACGGCGGAAGGCCTTGAGACCGACACTGGCCAACAGCCTTAGCGCGGCCCACCACGGGAGCGGCGTGGGCCGCGCCTCGCAGGGCAAGAAGACCCACTCCCGATAGCGCCGATGCGTGTACAACTTGAAGGTCGGACAGCCTTAGTCACGGGCGCAACTGGCCTCATCGGCCGCGCCGTGACCCTGCATCTGGCAGAAGCGGGCGCGGATGTCGTCGTCAACTTTCGTCGTGGCAACACCGAGGCGGACGACCTCGCCCAGCAGGTCCGAAGCATGGGCCGTCGCGCCGTGACCGTGCAGGCAGACGTCACCGATGAAAGCGACGTCCAGCGTTTGATCTCCGCCGCGCAGGAACAGCTCGGGCGCATAGACATCCTCATCAACGTCGTCGGCCACCTCTTGCGCAAGCCGTTGGCGGAGACTCTGGCCGGGGAGTGGGAGGACATGCTGCAAAGCAATGTGAGCAGTGTCTTTCACACCTGCAAGGCTGCGCTGCCGGAGATGCGCCGCCGCCGACATGGGCGGATCGTAAACCTAGGGCTGGCCGGGATCGAGGCAGGACACGGCTTTGTGCAAATTGGCGCTCATGCCATCGCCAAGACCGCGCTCTTGGCCCTCACTCGCTCTCTTGCCAAACAAGAAGCCCCCTTCGGTATCACCGTGAACATGGTGTCGCCCGGTTTTGTGCGAGGGGCGCAGCTTCCAGACACTGAGGAAGAAGCCTTGGCCCGCCGCATACCCGCCGGTCGACTGGCATCGCCGCACGAGGTGGCAGCTGCCGTCCTGTTTCTTTGCTCGGAAGAGGCCTCCTACATCACCGGTACGGTCATCGAAGTCGCCGGTGGTTGGGGCCTTTAGGTGCCCCCCGCTCATCACCGAGCCATTTGACGCTGCGTTCGCCTGGGCCCCCTCAGCTAGGCTTCGAGAAGGTTTACCCCAGCGCTACATCCAAGACCATCATCGCCACAAAGCCGACGATGAGACCCCCGGTTGCCAGGTGCGTGTGTTTGCTGAGCTGCGCCTCCGGGATGAGTTCCTCCACCACCACATAGATCATGGCGCCCGCGGCGAAAGCTAGGGCATAGGGCAGGAGCGACCTCACGGCCAACACCGCCGCTGCACCTAGTGCGCCCGCCACCGGTTCCACCGCTCCTGAAAGCTGCCCCCAAAAGAAGCTGCGCCCAGCACTCAGGCCATCCCTGCGCAGGGGAGCAGAGACAGCCGTACCTTCAGGGAAATTCTGCATGCCGATGCCCAGCGCCAGAGCAACCGCACCAAGGAGAGTGGCAGAGGGGATTCCGGCTGCTGCCGCCCCAAACGCTACACCCACAGCGAGCCCCTCGGGGATGTTGTGAAGGGTGATGGCCAGCACCAAAAGCACGCTGCGTTGCCAGTTGGTTTTCGGCCCCTCTGCCTCTGCCATCGGGTACCCGAGGTGAAGGTGGGGCAGCACCCGGTCTATCACCCCAAGCGTGGCCGCACCCAACAGGAAACCGACCGCTGCCGGGAGCCAGCCCGGCTGGCCGCTGTCCGAGGCCATCTCGATCGCCGGCGCCAGCAGTGACCAGTAGCTTGCGGCAATCATCACCCCTGCCGCAAAGCCCAGCATCGTATCCAAAAGGCGTTGGCTTACCCCCGGCACCACGAACACGACTGCCGCTCCCAGTGCAGTGAGCGACCACGTGCCGCACGTGGCCAGCAGCGCCTGCACCACGGGATGAAGATCTACGAACCACTCTTGCACCGAGTATTACCTCCGTCGAGATTGGTTTCCCGTGCTGGGCAATTCCATGACCCAGGACCCTATCCCCTCAACGCCATCACGCGATCCAAGGCCGCCTGCGGCAGGAGCTCCGCCATCGCCGCCGGCCGCGCCATATAGCCCACGGTATAGCGCGAGCGGCACCGGCGCCCGGCCAGCGCCTTGTACACCGCCCTTGCCACGACCTCCGGGTCGCTCCTTTTGCGGTCAAACACTTCCAGCGCGGCCAACTCCCTTCGAAGCCGGTCCGCATACAGGCGGGAGCGCTCGGCCGGCCACTCCTGGAGATGCCGCTGGAGCTCCTGTGCGGTCCGCTTCACCGCCGCCGTGTTGATCCCACCACAGCGCACAAGCACGACAGGAATGCGCCACGGCCGCAGCTCCAAGGCCAAGGTACGCGCTAAGCAGTTGACCGCAAAGTCGGCCACATGAATGCTGCCCACAAAGGGAATAGGGATGAGTCCAGGGGTGACAATCCAGACGATACGCCCCTGCGCCGCGCGCAGAGAGGGGAGCAAAGCCTGCAGGAGGGCCAACGGGCCAACAATACGCGTCTCCAGCTCCTGCCGCATCACCTCTGGCCTCAGCAGTTCCATTGGTGCGATGCTTCCTCCTCCCGCATTGTTGACGATCGCGTAAAGACCGCTCAGGTCCCGCTCGTGGGCAAGCTGAAGCACCTTGCTCGCTGCCTCCGCCACCTGCTCTGGGACGCTCAAATCCAATGGGCAGATGGGAACGAGGTTCGGGCTCCGCTCGCTGAGCGCCTTCGCGTCCTTTTCCTTTCTCACCGTGGCGAACACTATGAACCCATGATCCGCCAGGTGTAGAGCAATGGCGTGGCCAATCCCTGATGAACACCCCGTAACCAACACCGCCCTGCCTTCAGGCCGATCGTTTGCCGGCGAGCAGGCTCTTTTTCCACGCATCATGGTCCTCCTGATGGTAGCAAACGGCAGGATGCATTTTCCCTCCTGTGACGACAATAGCTATTTAGCAAAAATGGCCCTTTTCTGCAAGGGAAATCTTGCCTTGGCCTGAGCTGGGAGCTCGAGAGCTTCCGCCGGTCAGGTGCACATGTGCCGCTCCTGCCTGGAGGCGAGACGGCTTGCGCAAGGCGGTTCATCTCGGGCAGAGGAGCAAGATTTCATTTGATTCTCACTTGCCCAACATATAAATTTCTTCTGGCTTGCGAAAGCCCTATCTGGCCTTGCCCGCGACGGGCGTGGGTGCACATCGTCAGAGGCGCAGCGAGAAGGTAAGGTAGCACGAGGTGGCATTCTTCGCGAGGGCACAAGCTCAAGGGTGGTAGGGTTGCCGCCGGTAGAGCTGATGGCGAAAGGTGCCGGGGTAGGCGCGGGTCATCCCATGCTCATTGAGGCCTGAGCAGCGTCCGGTCGTCACCCCGACGATCCGCTGCCCACCGGTGGCACCTCGATGCAAGGTGTGCGGATGGCCGATTTTCGAGCGAGGGCAGCAGAGATCGCCCAGCTTGGGGGGCGTCCGGACAGCGGCCTCGCCCAGCGCCTCCCAGATTTGGGGCGCTGCCTCGCCGCGGCTCAGAATCCTGATGCAGTTGAGGCCTGGTCCCCACAAGTCATGGACCGTCGCTTGGCGCGCACCTAGCAGTGGGAGGCGCTCAATACGAAAAAGGGGTTCCTGGGTCGCTGGACTGTGCACGAACCTATCAAAGGCCGCTGTTCCCTGCAGGCAAAGGGCAGGCTCGAGCACGATTGCCGACTGCAGGGACACGGCTTGTGGCGGAGGACACACCCGCAAAGGGCGCCTTGAGCTGGCTTGCGCGAGAGG
>JBBIKH010000274.1:0-4146 GCA_037445575.1 bacterium | reverse complement strand
CGCTCCAGCATGTCACTGCCCTTTGCCCAGGCCCATCCAGGAGGCCTTGAGCGCCGCCACGCCCTTCACCGCGACGCGCTCGCCGCCCTGGAAGGGCCCGGCGACCAGCGCCGTGTCGCCCGCCTGGGCGATCAGCTGCACCGCCTGGGCGCGGAAGCCTCCCGGCACCTCCACGAACACATGGAGCTGCTCCTGCTGGCGCACCAGCGCCGCCTGGGGCACGCGCCAGGTGCCCGGCGCCGGCGGCGGCAGGTCCACCTCCGCCTCCACGAACTGCCCCGGACGCAGCCCCTCCGTCCCCTCGGTGATGAGGGCGCGCAGCGCCACGGTCTGGTTCGGCCCCACCTGGCGCCCCAGGGTGACCACCCGCCCGCGCAACTGCGGAGCTACCACCTCGGTGAACTCTGGGGTGACGATGCCAGGGGTGATGAAGACCAAGTGGGCGGTCGTGCCGGTGGAGTCGACTACAAAGACGGCCTTTTGTCCGTCGCGGTTGACGACTGCGCGGGAGGGGACAAGCTGGGCCTGCTCGCTAGTCGCCAGCACTACGGTGACGCGGGCGAACATCCCCGGCTTGAGGAGCAGCGAGTCGTTGTTCACTTCGACTTCTGCCTCGGCCATGCGGGACTCTTCCCGCAGCAGGGGGGCAATGCGGGCCACCATCCCTGGGAACACGCGGTCCGCATAGGCATCAACGGAGACCGTTGCCCGCTGGCCGGGTTGTACGCGCCCGTAATCCCGCTCGGTTATGGTGGTGCGCACAATGACTTTCTCTATGCCCACTACGGAGATGACCGGGGCGTTGGCGGTGAGGAGCGCGCCTTCGTCCACAAACCGCTCACCGGTGAACCCAGGCGCTGGGGCGGTCAGTACCGTGTAGGCAAGCCTGATCTGGGCCGCACGCAGGGCGGCCTCTCGCTGCTCCACCTGGGCCTGCGCCAGCCTCAGGCGCGATTGCTGCGCTTCAAAGTTGGTAGTGGCCGCGTCCAGTTCAGCGGGCGAGGCGATGCCTTTCTCTTTCAGCTGCTGCACGCGCTCCAATTCCTGGCTGGCAAGGGCAAACTGGCTCTTCGCCTCTGTGAGAGATGCCTGCGCGATTTTGAGGCTTGCCTCTGCCTCGCGCACCGCCTGCTGATACTCGGCGTCATCAATCCTGGCAACCACCTCGTCCCGGCGAACGGGATCGCCGATCCGTTTGCGGATCTCCAACAGGCGTCCTGCCACCTTGGGTGCCACGAGGTAACGATAAAGGGGATGCACTGTCCCTACAAACTGCCGCACCTCGCTAATGGGGCCGTGGTGCACGCTGTCCACTTCCACAGCCACCGGCGGTCGTTGCCCCCGCTGAGGTCCTGACGCCGGCTTTTTCGCAACAAGAGCCACTACCCGAACAAGCAACATCAGGCCAATAATGCCGATGATAATGCCCGCGATGATTCTCTTCTTCATGCATCGTCCTTGTGCTTAGAGAGGCTTACCGTGGAGATGCGCGCGTCCTGTCCCGGCGCTCGAGCTGCGCAACGCACCATGTATTAAACACTGCTCGCCGTGATTTCCTGCGCGCGCTACTCGTCCCCCATTCATTGGCGGTTTGCCGGGCGGAGGACAAGGGGTGAGACCTTCAAACGGCGCTCATGCGGTCCGCTTGAGAATCGCAAGCGAAAAGTCGTCCTCGAATCGAGCGTCGCCTACGAAACGTTCTACTGCTGATACCACCTCTTCGCCGATTTGCCGCGCTGACCGGGAACTTGCACCTGCGAGTACATTGTACAGTCGTTGTTCGCCAAACGGTTCGTGGTGCAGGTCACGACATTCAGTGAGGCCGTCGGAATAGATGAAAAGGACGTCCCCTTTGGCCAGGCTCACTGACTGCACGCGGAACCGGGTCTTGGGCGTGAGCCCCAATGCCGCCTCGCCGCGGGGCAACTCCTGGCATTGCCCCTCCCGCAAAAGCAGGGGAGGGAGGTGACCTGCGTTGAGCAGTTGCACGCGCCCGCTGCGCGGACCCACCGAGGCGACGATCAGCGACACAAAGCGTTGGGGGAGCCCATCCCGACAGAGAATCTCATTCAAGCGCCTTCCAAGGCTGCTCAGCGAGGGGATGGAATCCGCCAAAGCACGGATGGTGGCCTGCACTTTCGCCATGCACAGCGCGGCCCCCAGTCCCTTGCCGGCCACATCGCCCAGGCAGATCGCCAGTCGTCCTCTGGGGAGTGGCATATAGTCCACCAGGTCGCCTCCCACCTCGTTGGCAGGGCGCGTGTGCAGCCAGATATCCCAACTGGATAGCACCGGGCTCTCCTTGGGAAGGAGCGCTTCTTGCACCGCCTTGCCCGCCACGAGCTCATCTTGGAAGAGCAGCTTGTCCTTAAGCTCTAACAGGAGTACCACAAGGAGGATGGCGAAACCCAGCGCACGGAGATCCAGGTTCAGAACCTCGTTGTTGCCGAATGAGTACCGCATATGGACCAAGACCATGACCAAGCTCATGAGCAGAAGGAAGCGCCGCAGGGGCGTAAGCTTGGCCAGCACGCTTGTCCCTATCCAGATGACGATGTACACCCAGCGCACGAGGCGATGTTTTTTCTCCAGCGCCTGTCGCCGCTCCGGGTCGACGTAAAAGTAGTAGATGTCGCGCAGCTCCTGACGGAGGCTGCGCAGCTGGCCGCGTTGCTGCGGGCTGTGCCACCCCGGCGAACGTGCATCCTTGCCAACTCCGCTTGCAGTGTGCATGGTACCACCTCATTATTTCATGAGGGAAACCCTCAATTGCGCTTGCCTCATGCTGATACAGCCGGCGCAGGTGCAAAGTTTCATGGAAAAACCAGGCAGAGGGGCGAACCTTGCATCTGCAACGCGGCCGAAAAGAGATCAGGCGATCACATGACAAATCAGCCCTTTGAGGTAGCTCCCCTCCGGAAAGCTCAGCAAGACCGGATGATCTGCGGCCTGTCCAAGTCGGCCAACCAGGTGCACCCAGCGCCCGGCATCGAGGGCGGCATCGGCCACAATCTTCTGGAACAGCTCCGGGGTAAGCACCCCCGAGCACGAGAAGGTGAAAAGCACCCCCTGCGGGCGGAGGAGCTTGAACGCCAGCAGGTTGATGTCCTTGTAACCTCGGCTGGCCGCCGGGATCTGTGCTGCGGAGTCTGCGAACTTGGGCGGGTCGAGGATGATCACGTCGAACTGCCTGCCGGCATCGCGGAAACGACGGAGCACATGGAACACGTCGCCCTCGATTGTTTCCGCTGTCCGCGGGTCGAGGTCATTGAGCAACAAATTGCGGTGGGCAAGCGCGAGCGCTTCCCCGGAGGACTCGATGTTGGTCACCGCCCCGGCGCCGCTGCGCAATGCCCAGATGCCAAACGCGCCGGTGTAGGCAAAGCAGTTAAGCACCTGCTTGTCACGACAGTAGGCCGCGGCTATGGCGCGATTATCCCTCTGGTCAAGATAGAATCCGGTCTTGTGACCATGGACGACGTCCACTAGAAAGCGACAGCGCCCCTCGTGGATCTCAATAAGCTCTGGCGGGGCTTCGCCGTGCAATAGGTCGGTCCTGATGGGGAGGCCCTCCTTGGCGCGCGCGTCGGTGTCAGAGCGCTCGAAGATGCCGCGGCAGGGTACGAGCTCCGCCAAGGCCTGGACAATGGCCTCGCGCCAGGCTTCAGCGCCGGCGGAGAGGAACTGACAGACCAGGTGCTCTGCGTACCGGTCGACCACCAGGCCCGGGAGCCCGTCGGATTCTGCATGCACCAGGCGGTAGGCATTGGTGGTGCCGCCCTGAACAAGCCGGGCTCGCGCGCCTATAGCTCGTTGCAGCCGCGCGCGGAAAAAGGCGGCGTCGACCTCCTCCGCAGGATCGAAGGTCCAGACCCGCACGGCGATCTGCGAACGAGGCGAGTAGGCGCCGCGACCCAGCATCCTGCCGTCAGCGCTGGTGATGTCCACTGTCTCGCCAGCCTGGGGATCGCCATCGATTCTTTCGATGGCGCCGGAAAACACCCACGGGTGCCGCCTGAGCAGCGACTTTTCGCGCCCTGGCTTCAAGACAACTCGTGCCACGCTGTGTCCTTTCTTGACTGTGATCCCTTGCGTATGGAAGGGTTTGCCTACGGCACAGCACGTGCCTGACGTCTGCGCCGAGTC
>JBBIKH010000273.1:0-4183 GCA_037445575.1 bacterium | reverse complement strand
ATGTCCCCGATCGGCTGTACAACTACGAGCAGCCCGACGAGTACCGCTTCCCCGCCCACTCGCCGGAGATTCCCTACGACTGGGCGCGGAAGGATGGGTAGCCCACGCGAGCGCGCCCCGCGGGAGATGGGTTCGCTGGCCCCGATGCGGCGACGCGCACAACCGCCGCCGCGACATTGACGATACAATGGGCCGTAAGCAAGTCGCCCCCAATTGAGCAAGCGCTGGGTGTCAGCCAAAACGTGCTAGACATCTATGGCCAAGGAGCTCCAGCGTGTACAACCGTGCCAGCGCCAAGCCGTGTGCAGGTTAGGCCTTCTCCAAAGCATCTCTCAAAACCAGTTGGATCTTTGCCGGATCCCTGCACACAGCGAAGTGCCACTGCCCAACTTCCCCATGGTGGTTCACGGCCCTCACCCAGCGTCTCGCCGCCGCTTCCTTCTGCCGATCGTGCTCCGTTTCAAACCCCTTTACTTCCAGAACGACTTTGAGTTCACCGTCGCCAGGTCGGCGGAGACGAAGCAAGTAATCGGGACGATACTCATGCCGCACTCCCTCCCACTCATAGGGGATGGTGAAATCCAGGTGATCGTTGCGAGCGTAGGCGATGACCTCTGGCATCCGCTCCAGTTGAAAGGCGACGCTGTGCTCCCACTTGGGTGCGTCCAACACGACATGGCTGATGTGGCTTTTCGTCGTGCCCACCGTGGGTCGTACCGTGCGAAAGAGCACCTCTGCTGTGGAGCCGATGGGGCGAAAACGCTCAATCACGGGGAGTATCGGTGGCTCGCCAGCCTCGGTGTCGGGTTCGATCGCCTCTGTCAGGCGCTCTACGATGCGCTGCTTATATTTGAGCAAGGCGACCTCTTCAAGCGGTGCATCGGCAGCTACCACAACCCGGTGTTCTAGATACTCCCAGACAATGTTGAGCACCTGCGGAAACAGGAGGTGCCGCGCGCCCCAGTCTTCCCGTCTGTCCTTGAGCCGGCGGGTGAGTTCGGCAGCAATCTCGTAGACGCTTGCCTGGAGCCGTTTCTCTTTGTGGAAGGGGTTGCGGTCGTGCAACGTCTCGGCACCCGGGCCGAGGCGGTCGGGACGTCCGATACGGTAGCCAGCAGCGGGTTTGGCCACCACTTCCGTCGGCTCGGTCGTCGGGTCAATGCTCAGGTAGGGCACGCCTTCCAGATTCACCCGAATGCGCTGGCGCACGTCAAAGACGTAGCCCTCCACGCGCGGAAAGGTGATCTCCAGGTGCTTGCGTTCCGGAAGTGCCCGCACCAGAGTGGACATCTTTTGCACTTCGGTCCGGCCGACCGGTTTCTTCTTCACCGGGATGACTTCAAAGGGCACGCCGTACACATCCACGTACTCCGGTTCAGAAAAGTCGTCGTAATTCATGCGGCGCAGCCCACGCCCGACCACTTGCTCGCACAGAAGTTGCGAGGTGAAGGCGCGCAGGCCGAGGATTTGAGTTACGTTCTGTGCATCCCACCCTTCGGTCAGCATGCCCACCGATACGACACAGCGGAGGTCCTTACCCGGCGGATCTCCTTCCCCCTCCCACTCGGTCTTGCCCACTGTGTCCACCGTCTTGCGCAAACGCTCGGCTGCCTGCTGTTTCGTCTCGCCCTCCACCGCGCTTTCCGCCTCCGCCAGGAGTCGGGTGTCTATGCGGAAGGTAACTTCTTTGCCTGGGCCGTTTTTCAACTCGGGCAAGACATGACCTGTGGCGATGTGTTCATGCACCAATTCGGAAAGATTTGTATTGTCACAGACGACGATGAGAGCAGGCGGCACGGGGGAGCCGGCCTGCTGAAAGGCTTCAAAGGTTTTCTTCCACTCCGAGGCCAGGGTGACCAGCGCGCCTTCGGCCTCGCGGAGCACCGATTCCGGTTTGGCGCGGCGGCGGGCAGTCTGCCGTTCGGAGGACGGCAACTGCTGGTTGATGTGCTCCCACAGGCGAAAGTACCTGGGTATGAGGGCGCCCGTGTTGTCATCCACTGGCACGCGTGGGATTTTCACGATCCCCGACTCAATCGCATCCACCAACCCGAAATCGGAAACAATCCAGGGAAAGGGGCCACCTTCCTCGTAGCCGCTCCCTTTGATGTAAAACGGCGTGGCGGAAAAATCGGCACACAGATTGATGCCGCGCACGGCATTGACCTTGTCCAGGCCGCTCACCCAGACCGTGGCCGCGCGCAACTCTTCCTCCGCTCGCTTGCGCTCTTCACGGGGCAGTTGCTCAAGCTCCTCCGGCGAAAGGGCCTGGGGGGGACGGTAGGCATGGTGCGCTTCGTCGTTGATCACCAGAATATTCTGTTTGCTGCCCAGTTCTTTTAGCACGCGACGGCAGAAAGCGGCTTCGCTCTCTGGTCCGCGTTGGACAACGCTCCGGCTGCGCGCATCGTCTTGCGGCTGGAACAGGTGCCAGTTGGTGATGAGGTACCGGCCCTGGTGCAGTTTCTCCGCCAGTGAGCGGGGCACCAAGTCAAATCTGTCGTAGTAGTTGCCCTTGCTCCAGGGAAGCAGCACCTGCAGCCGTTCACGGATGGTCAGGTTGGGGCAGACCAGGAGCACAGCGTCCGAGAAGCGGCGATCTTGCGGGTTGGCAAGTTTGTTCAACACCTGCCAGGCGATGACCATGCCCATGACGACCGTCTTGCCGCTGCCTGTGGCCATCTTGCAAGCATAGCGGGCAAGTCCATTGTCCTTGGGGATGACAACCCCCTGCCTTTCGGCAGGAGATGCTTCAACAAGCCAGATGAGGGTCTCGGCGGCTTCGCGTTGGCAGAAGAAGAGCCTACGTTCGCGCTCCGTGTCGTTCCAATGACTCAAGAGTTGCCGGGTGATGGGCGTGATACCGGGGTAGCCGCGCTCGCGCCAGGTCTTTACCCGTTCGCGGATCAGGTTTACCGTCTCCAACGGGAGGAACTCTTCCTCAAACATGGAAAGCTGCAGTCCCCGCGTGCGCGGCCTTAGGTAATAGCCAGCCGGCCTTCGGCCTTCAGCGATTATCGGCTGGCCTTCCCGGTAATCCCAGTAGCGCGTCGGCTCCTCAAAGGGTGAGTTGAGGATGGGGTTGTCAACGAGCATATCCCACGCCTCCCAAAGTTACCACCCGTATAACCTCATTCCCCCGAAAATCAATCACCTTCACGGCAATGCGCTTGTGCTCCCCAGGCTTGAACGGGAACGACTCGGTGCCTCGCATATGCTCAAACGCTTCGGGGGCGATTTGGGCCTTGAGGGCGCGCTGGAGTTTGTCCCAAGCCTCGGCGTCGCCGGGGAAGAACGCCTGGCAGATATGGAAGGTCATGCCGTCATAGTCGGTGTCCAAGAACCAGGCAGCCACGTCCTCCCCACGCGCATGCTGCGTTTCGCCCGTCAGCGGGTCGTAGATGTCCACACCCCGCAACTCCACCACATAGGTGTCGCCCTTTTGCGTCTTCACGGCGACATCGGGTTGACCGAAGACGGTGAAAATCTGGCTGGCGCGGGTGGTCTTGAGCAGGTCGCCCACAAGCACATCCGGCGCGATGTTGGCAAAGTGAACCTGCAAGCCGACCACGGGCGCTTTCTGGAGTAACGCCTGCGCTTCGGGGTCAAAGCTGAACCCGGCGAAGATGAGCACATCGTAGGCATTCATGCGGGCAGTGGGGATCGCCTCCTGCACCTGGAAGGCCGTCACCGGCCCGTGCTGCGGGCCGAACGAGATCGCCACCCGCAACGCATTACCGTTCTGCCTGGCTTCCCCTTCGGCATGGAGATAGCCCACGGCGAGCGGGCGCAGGTTTTGTAGATCCATTTTCTTCCCGCCGGGGAACAGCACGCCGCCCTGTTGCTTGAGCAGGTTGATCATCGTCGTCAGATAATCCCCGCCCCGGTCGCTGATGCGGGCGCGGGCCTCGTCTTCTTCAAACGACGGGATGGGCGCCTGGGTCGGGTCTTCCACCGCCGGCATGGGGATGGCCTCCACCGTGAAGGGACCGGAGACGCGCACCACGCCGCGCGTTACCTGCGGCCGGTCGTAGAGCGTCCCCTGCGGAGCGTTGCGCTGGATGCTCTCGTCAATTTCCTTCCGCTTCTGGCGCTTGAGTTCCCAGAAGCGGCGCAGGGCCGCCTTTGCCTGCTCGGGCCAGCCTTCTGCCGGCACAGGATCGGGCACTTCGTTCAACTTCCA
>JBBIKH010000272.1:0-4191 GCA_037445575.1 bacterium | reverse complement strand
CTACTGCGGGCCAGCACATCACGAAGGAGCAGTTCAAAAAGATTGAGAAGAAGGCGGTCAAGATCGTCCCGGTTCTTTTGCACCTTGGGTTGGGCAGCTTCCGGCCGGTGGCGGTGGAGGACCTGAGTCGGCACAAGATGGATTCGGAGTACTATGAGGTCTCCGAGGAATCGGTGGAGGCCATCAACGAGACCATGCGCTCAGGGCACAAGGTGATCGCCGTCGGCACCAGCACCGTGCGCGTCTTAGAGACGGTGGTGACCTCCGAAGGGTGGGTGAAGCCGGGCAAGGGGTGGACAGACAAATTCATCTACCCTCCGTACGAGTTCAAGATTGTGGATCGCTTGATCACCAATTTTCATTTGCCGGGATCGACCCTGCTGATGATGGTCTGTGCGTTTGCTGGGCGGGATCTCATTTTCAAGGCGTACCGCCGTGCTATTAGGGAAAAGTTCCGCTTCTATAGCTACGGCGACGCCATGCTGATCCTGTAGCCTGCTGGGCGAGTGAGCAGAGAAGAGATCTTCCGTGCGCACCGCAGTGATAGTGGTGGCGGCGGGGCGCAGCGAGCGTTTCGGTTCCGACACCCCTAAACAGTTCGCCTTTGTTCGTGGGCGACCGCTCCTCTTTTACTCGCTTCACGCCTTCGAAACCACCCCCCTGGTCGAGGCGGTGGTTGCCGTGGTCCCCGAGGGCCGCCAGACCTTTGTGCAGCGGGAGATTGTGGAGCGATTTGCGCTCCGCAAAGTGAGCGCGATAGTGGCCGGGGGGGAAAGGCGGCAGGACTCGGTATGGGCAGGCCTCGGGGCAGCGCCGCCTTGGTGTGAGCTCGTGGCAGTGCACGACAGCGCCCGCCCCCTGGTGAACATCGAGGTGGTAAAGGCAGTACTGGTAACCGCGGAACGTTTTGGCGCTGCCATACCGTTCCTTCCCGTGCACGATACCATCAAGGAGATCGAGCAGGGGCTGGTGGTCCGTACGCTGCAACGTGATCGCCTTGTGGCGGTACAGACACCGCAGGCCTTCCACTATCCACTCTTGCTTGAAGCGTATCGAGCGGCGCAGGAGCAGGGAATAGTGGCCACAGACGACGCCGCCCTGGTCGAGAGGTTGGGACATTCCGTGCATGTGGTCCAAGGTGATCCGCGCACCATTAAGGTGACGACCCCGCATGATCTTGTCCTGGTGGAGCAGTGGCTGGCACAGTGCGAGGAAGCATGAGAATAGGGCAAGGATATGATGTGCATCGCCTGGTGAGCGGGCGGCCGTTGATTCTTGGCGGGGTGCAGATCCCGTTCCCGCAAGGGCTGTTGGGGCATTCGGATGCCGATGTGCTCTGCCATGCCATTGCCGATGCGCTTCTTGGCGCAGCCGCAGCAGCTGACATCGGTCGGCACTTTCCCAATAGCGATCCCCAGTGGAAAGGGGTCTCCAGTTTGCTCTTGCTGCAGCGGGTGGCGGCCATGTTGGCTGAGGCGCACCTTGTCGTGGTCAATGTGGACGCAACCATAGTCGCCGAGCGCCCACTGCTGGCGCCGTACATTGACCAGATGCGTCAGAACATCGCCGCATCCCTTGGGGTACCGTGCGCAGCGGTCTCGGTGAAGGCCACCACCACAGAAGGGCTTGGGCTCACGGGCAGAGGGGAGGGGATCGCCGCCTCGGCGGTGGCTCTTGTGGCCAGGAAGGAGGGAGTTACAAGCGGTGACAACCTTACTGCACAAGCCTAGAGTCATCCTCTCCCTGCCTCACACCGGCCAGCTGACGCTCGTTGATGCCCGATTAGCTCTGGTCAGCTGGCTGTTGGCCAAGAAAGGCGGCGGTACCCTGGTCGTCCGGTTGGAGGAGTGTGCGGCTGGCCTTGCGCAGCGCCTGCAGCAGGAGCTGCAATGGTTGGGCCTCCCGGCGGACGAGGGACCAGGGCTCGGCGGCGAGTTCGGTCCCTACTGTCAAGCCGAGAGGAAGGGTCTCTACGCTCGCTACTTGGACAAGCTCCTCCTCGAGCAGAGTGCGTTCCGTTGCTTCTGCGTGCCACAGTGGGCGCAGGCCGCGCACTCCGTGCCATTCCACTGCACTGCCGAGTGCTTTCGCCTGTCCGAACAGCGGGTCGAGGAGCTTATCAAGAAAGGTAGTCGCTTCTTTGTGCGGCTCAAGGGGCATGCGGGCGAGATCATCATTGGGGACTTGCTGCGTGGGCCACTTGCGCTGCGCGCAGAGGAAGTGGGCGATGTTGTTCTGGCCGCGCCCAACGGAAACCCGAGCGCTCCTTTTCGTGCTGCCGTGGACGACGCGCTCATGATGATCACGCACGCAGTGCGCGACGAATCGGCCCTGCTCTCCACCCTGAGTCAGATCCTCATCTGCCGGGCCTTGGAGCTGGAACCTCCGCAGGTCGTGCACTTGCCGCCGGTTCGTCCTGCCGCTGTCCATTGGGCAGCCGCTGAGCAGCCGCAGCCCACCGTGGAGCGCCTCCGCGGCGAGGGCTACTTTCCCAGCACGATCCTCAGTTTTTTGGCACGCTTGGCGGGCCTCGGGGTAGACGATTTGTGCCTGCGGACTGCCTCGGAACTGTTGCCTCATTTTCGCGTCGAGAATCTGTCTAAGTATGAAGCGGTACTCGACCTCCATGTGTTGCGCGAGGAGAGCCAACGACAACTTCGCCTGTTGAGCACTGAAGAACTTCACAATGCCCTGCGGCCGTACCTGGTGCGTCTCGGATTTGCAGAGAACGACTCACGGCTCCCGCAGCTGGTGAACCTCTACCGTGACTGGGCGTTTTCTGTGGGTGATCTTGCTCTGAAGCTCTCCATTTTTGCCGACCACGGAGTGCCGGTGATGGACAAGGCGGCCGTGCAGTATCTGGCCCGCGAATCGTCCCAAAAAGTGTTGTGGTCGCTGGTGCGCCAGATGCGGTCGCTGCGTCATTTGGACGACCAGGTTTTTTCACGGCTCATGGCCGCGGTTCGGCAGGAGACGGGGCTTATGGGTCGCGACTTGTGGACGCCGGTTCGGCTGGCGCTGACCGGCCAACAAGAAGGGCCGCCTCTTCCCCAGGTGGTCGCGCTGATGGGAAGGGAGCGGTGCCAGGAACTTCTGGAGAGGTCGCTTGGTTAACAGGCTGCGGATTGTCGTACTCTTGGGGGGGCATTCTCCCGAGCGGGATGTCTCGCTGGCCTCGGGGATGCAGATTGCCTCCGCTCTCCGCTCGCGCGGTCACAAAGTCATGTTGGTAGATCCAGCTGTGGGCGATGGACCTCTGCGCACAGGCGAGGCGTGGGAACAGGCAGACATCGGCCCTGAGCCGCCGTCGTTGGCAGAGCTGCCGGCGGACTATGGCCGCAACTACATTCGCACGGTGGCGTACCTTGCCCGCAGACGAGTTGACGTAGTCTTCAATGGGCTGCACGGCGGCGCAGGCGAAGACGGCACCATCCAAGGCTTGCTGGAGCTAGCGGGACTGCCTTACACCGGCTCAGGCGTGCTCGGAAGCGCGCTGGCGATGAACAAGGTCGCCTCCAAGAGGCTCTTCGAGCGCGCGGGCATTCGCACGCCCGAATGGCTTCTGGTAAAAGGGCAATCTTGGGACGGAGAGGCCGTTGCCCGCGACGTCGCCGCCACTCTCGGCTTCCCTGTGGTGGTCAAACCCAGCAACCAGGGCTCAACAGTGGGCGTGAGTCGCGTGGATCGAGCAGACGAGCTGGACGGTGCTTTGCGCGAGGCCTCCGCCTACTCGGCGGAGGTGATCATCGAGCGCTTCATTTCTGGGCGCGAGCTGACCGTCGCACTCCTGGATGGCGAGGCTTTGCCCATCGTGGAAATCATCCCCGAGCATGGGTTTTACGATTACGAGTGCAAGTACTCCCACGGCAAGAGCCGATATGTGGTGCCTGCTTCGGTAGCGGAGGAAACGCGCCGCGAAGCCCAGGAGATGGCGGTGAAGGCCTACCAAGTGCTCCACACTCAGGATTATGGGCGGGTGGACATGCGACTGAGCGAGGACGGAAAGGTCTACTGCCTGGAGATGAACACTCTGCCCGGCATGACCGGAACCAGCCTGGTGCCCAAGGCGGCCCGGGCAGCAGGCATTGAGTTTTCCGAGTTGTGTGAGCGCATCGCGGGACTTGCTCTGGCCCGGGCCAAGGAGAGGGGCCGTGCCGTCTAACTGGTTGCAGGCAACATTCGGGGTCGCCC
>JBBIKH010000271.1:0-4225 GCA_037445575.1 bacterium | reverse complement strand
GCCCCCCGCGTTACTCCTGGCTTCGCGTATCACTCCTTGCGTTGGGTGCGTGTGTGCTTTGGTCCACCGCCTTTGCCGGGGTCAAGTTCGGATTGCGCTTTGCTCGGCCATTGTCCTTTGCGGGCATGCGCTTCCTGCTTTCCGGACTGCTCTTGCTCCCTTTCGCATGCCGCCTGCCGCGGGCGGGTCAGGAGCTACGGTCGGGCATGTGGACGATACTTTTGGTTGCCCTGTTTCAATCCGTGCTTCTCTATGCCTCATTTTTCCTGGGTATGGCGCTGGTTCCGGGAGCGCTGGGGGCGATTGTGGTGGGGGCCTCGCCATTGGTGGCAGCTGTGGTGGCGCACCTGGCAATGGACAACGATGCGATGACCTTACCCAAGGCGGCGGCCATAGCTGGCGGAATGGTGGGAATCAGCATTATCAGCCTCAGCCGTGAGCCGTGGACTGCGGCAGGTTTGCGCGAGCTCTTGGGCGTGATCCTGCTCCTGCTGGGGGCTCTGTTCTCGGCGGTGGGAAACGTCGTGGTGGCGCGCGACAACCGTCGGGTGCACCCTCTGCTGCTCAATGCCGCCCAGTTCCTGCTGGGAGGCTCGGTGCTTCTGGCCTTGGCCCTGGTTTTTGAGGGTCCACCGTGCCTGCGATTACCGTTGGCTTTCTACGGGGCGCTGCTCTGGTTGGCCACGCTTTCCGCTGCGGCCTTCTCCATCTGGTTCTTTCTCCTCACGGTGCCTGGGGTCAAGGTTTCGGAACTGAATCTGTGGAAGTTCGTCATCCCGGTGTTCGGCGCCTTGTTCAGTTGGCTGCTGCTGCCTGAGGAAAAGCCTGACCTGTACTCAGTGCTGGGGATGGTGTGCGTGGCCTGTTCTGTGTTGGCGTATGGGTTCGCGGTGGTCCGCCGCACCACGGCAGCCCACATGCTGCCGCTTGCATAAACGATGGGCTTTGAGCTGGAGGAATTCCTCACATGGCGGAAGATCGGATCAGTCGCTTCAAGGAGGAGCGAGAGTATCTCAACAGCATCGTCATGAGATATGCGGGGCTGGCGATGAAGCGCTTCTACAGCCTGGACGGACAGGTGTACCGCGCGGGACAATTGCCGGCAAAGGTGAAGGAACTGATGGGATTGGTAGCCTCGCTGGTGCTCCGCTGCGACGACTGCGTGACCTACCACCTCATCCGCTGCCACGCGGAGCACGCCTCGAGCCAGGAGGTGGAGGAGGCTCTTGCCATCGGCTTGGTGGTAGGGGGATCGATCACCATCCCGCACCTGCGGCGGGCATTGCGCACATGGGAGGAACTGCTCCAGGCAACGACCAGCCGGCCCGCAGTTGAGCTTCCGGCGCAATTTGCTGCCTTGCTGCGCACCGTGGCCACGATTCTGGAGTGGCCTTCGGATAGAGAGCGCAGGCTCCAAGCTATCTGCACTCTGCTCAAGGAGCAAGTGGGGCACTATGACTGGGTGGGGTTCTACCTCGTGGGAGACACCCCGGATCTACTGCAATTGGGCCCGTTCGCGGGCGAACCCACCGAACACGTCCGCATCCCCTTTGGCAAAGGGGTGTGCGGCCAGGCAGCAGCGCGGAAGGAGACGGTGGTTGTCCAGGACGTGTCACAGGAGGCGAACTACTTGGCCTGCAGCCTCCACGTCAAGTCGGAGATTGTCGTGCCCCTTCTGCGCGAAGGAAGAGTGCTGGGGGAATTGGACATTGACTCCCACACCATGGCAGCATTTGGGGAACATGACCGGCGCTTCTTGGAGGCGGTCGCTCAGATGGTGGTGGAGGCGTGGGAGTGAAAGCTTCACGGTAGTGGAGGAGGCATTTCCAAAGATGCACGAATCTGCGTTGTGCCGGCTGGGGTCGATGAGATTTCGGGTGGCGGGTCTGCAGGTCGCCATGCTCGTGATCACGCTCCTCCAGTGGCCCCAGGCAGGGATGGGTCAAGGCGCATTGCTGCTCATGGGCGGAGGAGACGACCGTGGCTCGTGGGCTGGCCCGGTATTTCGCTGGTTTGTGCAGCAGGCGGACTCGGGAAAGATCATCAACATCGACGTGGATGAGACCGCTGCCAGCTACGCGGCCACGTTCATCGGCTGGGGTGCTGCCCCCACCAGCCATCCGCTGCAGATTGCTACTCGCGCACTTGCCAACGATTCGGCTATCTACCGCGAACTGGTCTCTGCTTCCGGCATCTTCATCGAAGGCGGCGACCAGTGGGACTATGTCTCCACCTGGAAAGGCACGCTTGTTGAGAAAGCCATCGAGGAGGTTCTTGCCCGCGGGGGAGCAATTGGCGGCACCAGCGCTGGCCTTGCGGTGCTGGGCGAAGTGGTGTTCGATGCCGCCTATGGCACCGTCTACCCGGAGTACACGGCCTACAACCCTTACTATTCCCGTGTCCACTTTACGGACGACTTTCTCGACATCTTGCCCGGGGTGCTCACTGATTCGCACTTTCAAACACGAGCGCGGCTTGGGCGCCTGGTCCCGATGTTGGCCCGGCGTATCCAGGACTATGGACAGAGGGACCTTTTGGCGATTGGGGTGGATGAGAGGACGGCGCTGTGCATCGCCCCTGACCTGACGGCTGTCGTCTATGGTGTGTCGTCGGTGACGATCCTTTACCCGAGCGAGGATTCGTACATCGTGTGCCAGCCGAACCGCCCGCTCACGTTCACCAATATCTGCTTCGATCAATTGGTCTGGGGGGCGGTCTATGACCTGAAGGCGCGCACCCTCATCGACCCTGGTCCGTACCTCAAGCCGTTAAGCGAACCATTGCCGCCCAGGTCGTTCTCGCCTCTGGTGCTGTTTGGCGGTGCTGATAGCACCGCTGAGATGGGGGAGGTGGTCATCACCAACCCAACCAGTGGCGAGAGCGATGCCTTCTATGGGCGACTGCGCCAGGGGCAGGGGCGGGGTCTGGTGCCGCATGCTGTGGTCATGCCCAAAGTCTGGAACAATCGTACGTATGCTCCCAATCGCCTTGTGGGCGGCCAATGGGGTGTAGCCACCCACCCCCGCTACTGCGCCCTCTACCTCGGCGACAACAGCATCTGCACCATCGATGCTACTGGGGTCGCCACGGTTGAGGTGCTGGCCTATGTACTGGACACTTCTATGGCCACCTATGCCGGCGTGCCGGTTGGGACAAATGTGCCAGGGATCATCGGCGCCCGCCTGCACTTCCTGAGCACCGGCGACCGATACGATCTGGACCACCATCAGGCGGTGAGTTCCGTGCATGGTCAGGCGCCCTCGCC
This sequence comes from bacterium, assembly GCA_037445575.1. Classification (GTDB taxonomy): domain Bacteria; phylum Zhuqueibacterota; class Zhuqueibacteria; order JANLFK01; family Oleimicrobiaceae; genus Oleimicrobium. The sequence continues at coordinate 960 of JBBIKH010000271.1, read as the reverse complement.
GCCCCGCAGTCATGTGTTGGTGTACAATTACCCAAATCCATGCCTTGGCAGCACCACCTTTGCCTACCATTTGCCTGTCCCTGGGCCAGCGCGCCTTGAGCTGCTCAATGTGCGCGGCCAGCAGGTAGAGGCGTTCGTGTACGGCGCCCAGGAGTCCGGTTGGCACAGCGTCAGGTGGGACGCGCACGTGCCGAGAGGAGTTTACCTCTATCGGCTGACAACCGCGGGAGGGTGCGCCACCGGCAAGTGCGTGGTGCAATGAGAGGGGCGATTGTTGCTCGCGCAGTTGCTCTGCTCCTGAGGACAGCCGTTTTGCCCCAGCGGCGAGGCGTTGCCGTTACCCGAGGATGACGATGCGACGTCCTTTGCGCGTGCTCTTGGTCAACCCGTGGATTCACGACTTTGCTGCCTACGACCTCTGGGCAAGGCCACTGGGGTTGCTCTACCTCGGCGCGGTGTTACGCCAAGCCGGCTGCTCGGTTGCTCTTGTGGACTGTTTGGATCGCAGGCATCCGGCCGTGCAAGCGGCGGTGGGACGTACGCGGGAGCAGCAAGATGGCACCGGCAAGTTCTTCCGCCAGCCGATCGCCAAACCGATGGTGCTCAGGCAGGTGCCGCGCCTGTTCTGCCGCTACGGGATGCCAGTGGAAGTATTCGAACAACAGCTGGCGGCTTATTCAAAGCCTGATGCCGTCCTCGTTACCTCCGGCATGACCTATTGGTACACCGGAGTTGCCGAGACTTTGGCAATGCTCAGAGAGGCTTTCCCGGGTGTACCGGTGGCGGTCGGAGGCATCTACGCCACCCTTTGCCCTGAGCACGCAGCGCGTGTTCTGCGGCCGGACATCGTGGTGCAGGGACCCGCGGAAGACAGGGTGGTGGACATCGTCAACGAGCTCTGCAATGCGGACCTGCCGGCCACCCGGTACGAGGACGTTGACGCGCTGCCCTACCCGGCCT
>JBBIKH010000270.1:0-4238 GCA_037445575.1 bacterium | reverse complement strand
GGTCCGACATCCGCTGGCAGGCACGCGGCTTTTCTCTGCTGGCCAATAGCCAACTCACCTACGAAGTGCATGTGCCCGTTGCCAATCACCAGGCGGAAATGCCCACCATCGTGCGGCACCTCTTCTCCTACGGGAGAAGGTTCCCGGTGCGGCTGATGGGCAGATGGGTAGCACCGCAGCTTGGGGCCGGGGTTCTTTGGGAATGGGTGCGGGACTTTGATCGGCAAACCCGTCAGTTTCGGCCCCAGGGTAGGGGGCATTGGGTCTTGCTCATCCAGCCGAGCATCGCGTTTTGAGCTGCGCGGGCGGGCCACTCGGCCAGGCGGTTCAGGTAACAGCCGGCCTGAGACTTACGGTCTTGTGCACCTTATGTCGTCGTAGTACTGCACGGAGCTGCCACTGACAATGTCCTTGGCCGCAAGCACAAGGGCGTCCCACTGAGCATTGGCAGGAAAGAAGACCGAACCCGCCTGCTCGCCATCGATAAAGACACGGGCATAGGGCATAGCAAGCTCCACACGTACCGTGTACCACATGAGGGGTTCATATGCCCGGAGCTCCACCCTTTCATCTCGGCGGGCCGCGTAGATCTTGCCGTCTTCCGCGAATTCAACCCAGTTGACGAATGCTTCGTCACCGGCTGCCTTGCGGTTGTATAGACCGATCATCGCCCCCTTGTCGGTCTCGCGAAGCAGCACGCTCACTTGAATGGTGACGCTGTCGCCCCAGGAGACGGAGAGCAAATCGCGCCTTGGATGCCCAGGGGAAGATTCGTGGCGGAGGCTCTGCACACCGCTAAAGGCGTAACTCCTGCTCACCATGCTGCTTACGCCAGGGGACAGCTCCTGCCATCCCCCCCGTGACGGGAAGGTGTTCGCCGTGTAATCCTCGAAATCGTCCGAAAACAACAACACGGCCGGCTCTACCATCACCATCGCCTGGGCCGTGTCCCCGGCGAAGGCCGCGTACACGGTTTCCTGCCCAGGTGCCTGCATGCTGGCCGTAAACAGTCCAGTGTTGTCGAGGGTACCCGCGATCCCGGGCTCCAGCGACCAAGAAGCGTCTCTACTCACATCCACCGCCCGTCCGTCAGAGTAGTAGGCAAGGCAACGAAAGCGCTGGGTCAAGCCGTTCTTGAGGAGGACAAAATGGGGGCGCACCTCCAAGAAGTAGACCTGCGGCGCCATATCCCACACCTGGACCGCCGCATGGGCGGGGTGCCCTTGCTGGGCCATGACCTCGCCTTCGCCCCAGTAGCGGATGGTGTCGGCCTCGATCATTGCCACGCAAAGGTAGTTGAGCCCCACCACTCCCGTCACCGTCCCTTTGGCAACATCGCCCTCGATGGTCAGTGCCTGGTCGGCGACAACGCGGAAAAAGTTCCCCAGCAATCTGCGCCATTCTCCCCAATACTTCAAATCACCTGGCCAACTGTCCCGGGCTCGCCTATATTGCTCATAGTCCTCTGAATCGAAGTACTGCCAAGAGGTGTCGTACGCTGAAAAGTCCAACACCATCACCCTAACGAGATCGACTTTTTTCTGGCCCATTCCTCTGAAAAGCGGTTGCGCTGGGGCAGGGGTGCGATCGGGTACTTTGCCGATGCGAGGGGACCCGGCAGAAGCAGACATCAGCCTCAGCACAATCGATGGCCCCTCCTCTGGGCTTGCGGGCTGCTTACTGCACTGCAAAAGGAGCAGCAGGCTCCCCACCATCATCGGCAAGAGGCGTATCATCCTTCTTTTCGACATTGCCAGGGACCTCGCTCTCCCTTTTCTTAATGCATCACAGATAGTACCGGAACATGGCGTCCAGCACAAGGCCTGTCAGGCCCACCGTCTTCGGCCCACTCTTGATGTTGCCGCTGTAGTACCGCAGGCTCAGGTCGCCCTCAAGCTGCTTGCCGAGCCCCACCAGCGCGCCTCCACCAATGCCCATTAGCGTTGCCGAGCCGGTCCCGTATTGGTTTTGGCCATAGAGCTTCACGTCCACCAACACCTTCGGCCGTATCCCCCCCGGGGAACCAATAAGGGACTGTGAAGAAAGATAAAATTCGTTGCCGTTGCTGTTCTTTAGCTACTCGGCTAAAAGATCACCAATGCCGGTCTTGTTGCGGCCCTTGAGCCGCTCTCGGACCATGACGAGCAGGTCAAAAGACCCCGGGCGGGTGAGCAGGCCTGCTTGGATGAGGAGCCGGTTGCCGCTTTTGAACACCCTTTTGCCGGCGCCTTTGTCCTCGCCATAGATGCTGTAGAGGAGGTCTGCAGTCAGGCGAGAGTCGTTGCCAAAAAGGGTGAGGGCGCGGTCTGCGCCCAGCGACAACGTGAGCTCGCCGCCGGGCTTGTACTCATAGTCCATCCCGCGGAAGGGTTGAAAGGCGCCTCTCGCCACGTAGCTGACTCCTGCGCCAACAACAAACTCGCCTACCTCGGCTGCACTGGCAACGCCCAGGTTAAGGTCCAAACCCTGGCCCATGCTGGGCACACGGAATGCCAATGGGCGCAGTGCCAGCACGCTTGCGACGTTAAACTCCTCAGTGGTCAGCGAGTGTTTGCCGGTGGGGAGACTTGCGCCGAAGGTAAAGAGAAACCGGTCATTTGCCGTCCAATAGTGGCCGCTGATTCTGGTATCGGAGAGGCCGCCGAGTTCATGCGTGGCGAGCGCATCCAGTTTCGAAAAGGCCGGAGCGGTGGTTACCATCAGCCGCAGCCGCTCGGCGAAAGGCACCACAACGCTGACAGGCATCGCCAGCTGATTGATCTTATTCTTGCCCGCCGTCCACCACTGCCCGCTCGCGCCTGCTCCCAAAGAGGTCCGGCTCTGAAGTCTGGCCAGCATTGCCTGCCCATGACAAGGCCTGATCGCCGCCATTGCCATGGCCGCCAGCAACAAGAGATGAGCACGTTTCATGGGCTTTTCTCGCAACCTCGTTTCACTTGGGGACTGGCACCACCACTTCGATGCTCGCTGCTGAGCCAAAACTTGGCTGGCTCTGTTCCTGCAGCGGCTGGCGGGCATCAATCCCGGGCGTGATCCCTGCACTGAGCTGTTGCTCTGTCCTCTGCAGACGATCCAAGGGCGTGGGGCGCAAGGCATCGCTCACCGTGGGCTGGGCAACCGTCTTCTGCAACTCTTGCATGTCCTGGCTGCCCACCTGCATCAGTTCTACTTGGGAAACAGCAGCGTTGGCTGCCTTGAAGCGGGGGTCAAGCTGCGCGGCATGCTGGTAGGCGGCGCGTGCGTCCGCAAACATACCGCGGTCCTCATAGTCGAGCCCCTTGCAGTAGGCGAGGAAGGCCAACACGTTTTCGGTGGGAATCAGCAGGATGGCATCCCGTTCCGCCTGGCTGAGAGTGATGCCCATCTGGTCGAGGATGCGAAACGTGAGGGCCTTTTCCATGCGGAAAAAGTCCTGCAACCCTCCGCTGAGGCGCCGCGGATTGTAGAGCGTGCGACTCTTCGTATCGACAACGGCTGCCTCTATGCGCAACTGCTCGCCTTCCAACCCCACAAAACCACCCTGCACCACTTTCGCCACCCCCAACAGGCGCCCCAGACGCGGGGCTGTGGCTTCGTCGACCAGGCCGGTCATGCCCAACCCCATCTCCTCCAACAGCGCCTGCATGCGCGCCCGCTCGACGACGCGCAGCGCTTTGACCTTGGACAGGTCGGTGATGAGCATCTCGGCCAGTCCCTTTTCCAACGGGGCCAGATCCTCTGGCCCACCGAGGCGGGCAAAGTTCAGGACCGCCACCGCGTTTGCGGGGATGCGGACGGTGTCCAAGGACGCCTCGAAGGCAAGCGCTGCCCGCGCTTCCTCTGCCAGCCGTCGCCGGAGTAACACCTGCAGCCGCCCCTCAAGGGCTCGGCGCATTTCGCTGTGTCGCCCTACTTGCGTGTAGCGCCGGTACATGTCGATGGCACCGGCCAGATCGCCAGTGAGCTCGTATGCTGAGCCAAGGTAAAAGAGCGTGTGGGCGTCAGTGGAATCGAGCACAAAGGCCTTCTGCAACACGGGGATGGCCGCTGCGTAATCCGTCTTGCCGTACAAGGCGATGCCTGCGTCGCGCAGCACCCGGGGGTCGCCACGGCGCTCCTCCAAGGCGAGGGCCAAGTACCGCAGAGCAGCCTCATAGTTCTGGCGGCGCAACTCGCTCTTCGCCCGCCCATAATGCGAAGCTGCACACCCCCCTAGAGCGCAGCTCACCGCCACGACCGCGGCAAGGATTCCATTCCTG
>JBBIKH010000269.1:0-4280 GCA_037445575.1 bacterium | reverse complement strand
GCTGAGCAAAGAGAAAATGACGCAACGGATGGAAAACTACATCAAGGAGGTAATCCGCCTCCTGCACGAAGGTTGGCCCGGACTACTTTCCGCAATGGACGTGGTGAACGAAGCCGTCCTGGACGACGGTCGCGACCGCACTGATAGCCAGTGGTACCTCACTTTCGGCGATAACAGCTACATCATGAAGACATTCGAGTTCGCGCGCAAATACAGCGTGGTCTACGGCGAGCAGCAAATGAAGCTTTACTACAACGACTACAATACCCACCTTGCGGCCAACGCAGACGGGATCGTGAGGGTATGCGCGCCCATCTTTCAGGCAGGCTACCTGGACGGGATTGGCATGCAGGAGCACGACGCGCTCACCTCGCCGACCGCTGAACAGTGGATTGCCTCGTACGAGAAATTCTCCCCGATCTGCACGGAGATGGCAGTGACAGAGCTGGACGTGACCACCGGTTATGCCAACCCGTCTCCGGAGGTTCTTGCCAAGCAGGCGAATCAGTACGCACAGCTGTTCAAGTGCTTCGTGGAGCGGAGTTACTTTTCGGGTCGCGGAAAGATTATCAGCGTTTCCAAAGATGGACTGAATGACCGGTACACGTTCAAGGTCAACCAGTCCTCTTCACTATGGGATGAGTATAACCAGTGCAAACCCGCGTTCTACGCGGTCGTTGACGTTGGGGCCTACTACAACCGGCTGGACTCGACATTGCAACTGGTCGGGACTCTGTCGGAGCGGGATTACACCCCCAGTTCCTGGTCAGCCCTGATGCAGGCGGTGGAGGCAGCCCGGGCAGCAATGGCGAGGAACTATTCGGTTAATCTTTCGGCGGCCGCCAGCCTGCGGACCGCGTATGAGGGGCTGGAAGCGGCGGTGGCGGGCCTCGAGCAGGCTGGCAGCAGCATCGCACAGCAGCCCAACCAGGGGCCACCGTCCCTCGTCCTCTATCAGAACTGGCCGAATCCTTTCAATGGCGGCACGACTATCGCCTTCTCGTTGGCAAAAGCGGCTGAGGTGTCATTGCAACTTTTTGACCTCCGCGGGGCGAGGGTCAGACTTGTGAGCGAAGGACACTACTCGGCCGGCGTTCATAGCGTGCCACTGGACGGGAAAGATCTGTCAAGCGGTGTCTACATTTACAAGCTGGTAGCTGGTGATGAGGTCCAGGCGAGGCGGATGATTGTTTTGAAATGAGCTAGACATCGGCGTTCCTTGAATCGGCGCCCAGGGGGAGGGATCCGTCGCAGAAGTGCATGACCGACCAAGGACCCTGAAGATGGTCGCGAAGGGTGGTACTGTCTGTTAGGCTTCACGTGCCTGAGGAGTTGAAGTGGCACGCGACAAAAGTGGCCTGGCGATGGCAACAATGCCTTCAGTCGCCGGGAGGGATGCCTCCAGGCGGTGGCGCTCCGGCGTGTGGTGCGACTGAGCTGCCGTAGCGCCTGCCCTGGCCAACCTTCAGCGGCACGGACTCTGCCCGGCAGGGGCTGAAGTCTAGCGGGGTGGCGAGCTCGTTTCTGGACATGACGGCGAGGAGTCGGATGATGCGACAAGAAAACAGCCCCTCCACGGGGAGACAACGGAATCTGACATTGCCGGGACTGGCAGTGTGCAGCGTGTTGCTGGCGTGGTGTTCGGTGGTGGCCCAGCCCTCTGGCGGTCCTTATGGCCCCATCCCTAAGGTGTATGACCTCCCTAAGGTGCCAGGCCGACTATTCTTCGTCGCCCCTGACGGAGTGGCCGAAAACTCCGGGGCCACGCTCAATGAACCGACGTCCATCGAGGCGGCGATCGAACGGGCGCGCACCGGCGACGCCCTAATTCTGCGCGGGGGGACATATCGCACCGGCAACCTGGTGTGCAACCAGGGAATCACGATCCAACCCTATCGCGATGAGCGGCCCGTTCTGAAGGGAACTTGCGTGGCCAAAGAATGGCAGGAGCTTGGCAACGGGCTTTGGAAAACCACCTGGCAACATCTCTTCCCAGCCAAACCTGCTGCGTGGTGGAGGCGTGACCGGGAGGGAAAAAGGACGCCGCTTCACCGCTTCAACAACGACATGGTCTTTGTGGACGGGAGGTTTCTGCAATCTGTCGGCTGGGAAGGTGAAGTCGACGCGGACACCTACTACATCGATTACGACAAGGGCGAAGTCTACATCGGCGTGGACCCAAGGGGCAAGGACGTGGAAATCACTGCCTTTGATGTGGCCCTCTTGTGGACAACCAAAGGGGTGCACGGGAAGGAGCCTGATCGTCGGGGTCCGAAGATTCGCGGCATAACTTTTACCCAGTATGCTTACCGCGCCCTTGAGGTGGAAGGAACCTTTCCCGAAGGCCCTGCCGAGGAAGCTCACTTTGGGAAAAAGGTGGTCGGCACGCTGCTCGAAAACTGTACCATTTCCTACTGCTCCCGGGTGGCCGCCTACTTGCGCGGAGACTCGCTCAGGGTCATTCACTGCCGGGTGAGCGATACCAGCACCGAGGGGCTCTACATCATGAGCTCCAACGATGTTCTTTTGGAAAGGAACATCTTCACGCGGAACAATATCGAGAAGATCACCGGATACTACCCCGCGGCGGTGAAGATCTTTAACCAATGCCATCGCGTCACCTGCCGGGACAATTTGGTGATTGACTTGCCGCATTCCAACGGCATCTGGTACGACGTAGGCAATGTCGATGGACGGTTCCTGAACAACTGGGTCGAGGGCGTAGGCGACGTCCAGAGCACATTTTCCATAGAGCGTCCGTGGCCAAGCGACAACGGGTTCTTTTTTGAGATCTCCAAAGGGGCGATCTGCGTCGGCAATGTGTTCGTAAACTGCGATCATGGCCTGTGGGTGCTCAACAGCTCGGACGTACAGATCTACAACAACACCTTTGTGAATAGCACTGCCTGCATCTCGCGTAATGCGCGTAGCGCGGCCGGTGACCCGTTCGGTTGGCATCCCAGCACCGGCCCGGACGTGGACGGACGTCATGGGCATGTCTTCGTCAATAACCTCCTTTACGCGGACGAGACCTTTGACCGTCCGCTGCTCTACGTCTGGCAGCCGAGGGAGCTGTGCGCTCGCCTGCAGGACCCTCAGCTGAAGTTCATGAGCAACAATGTGTTTGTCCGGCGGATGGAGGAAGCAAAGGCGCCCCTGATTGTGTGGGGTCCTGACTCTAGCGACAGCTGCTACACCTCCTACGGTTCTTTGGAGGCCTTTGCCGCGCAACATAGTCAGTACGCTAAACAGAGTCTGTTCCTCGGCGGCTACGACGGGCCGCTCTTCAAATGCGAGGAACTGCGAGACTACCGCCCGCTGCGGGTTGCTCCTGGCATGAACATGGCGCGCGAATTGCCCCCTCACATTCGCGCGCTCCTTGACCTTTCACGTCCTCAGGTAGGAGCGTTGCCGCTGACAAGTGCAGTGTTTTAGGGGGTCAGGATGACAGGTGTCGGTGTGCGGTCGCGGTTGAGGGTGTGCCTTTCGGTCATCGAGGAGTAGGGAGATGGGTAGGATCCTCACAGCGATCGGGCACCCATGGGGCAGAGCCCTCCCAGGCCTGTTTCTGCCATTGGCGGCGCTGATGGTATGTGGGTGTGCTGGCAAGGAACTTGGCCCCGTGGTGGCATTCTACGGCCTCGACTACAAAGGAGAGCACTATCGGATCCGCTCGGTGGAATCGCGTGAGGAGGGATTGGGGTTCAATGAGCTTATCAGTAGGAGCTTCGTCGCGGTTGACTACGGCCAGGATGGGTTCATTGACGCAGTGACTCTTGGAGACATCACGGTGGCAGAGGCGCAGGAACGGTACGAGGCGGTGTTGGAGACATTGGCGCGAGAGGGCAAGCTGCGACAGGTTGCACCTCGCGGCAAGGTGTACCAGCATCAGGACGCGGCGTACTTCTACGAAATACGCACCTTCTGTCCGAGTGGGAAGGAGTGCTTCAATCAGTTTAGGGTGGCTAAAGATCGGAGGGCGCTCGAACCGGAAATGACGGTGGCCGTCGACCACAACGCCGACGGCACGATAGATGCCGTGACGAAGGGGACCATCCCGTTGGGAGAGGTGCAGTCGCTCTATTCGCAGGTCCTTCAGAAGGGCCTGGAGAAGAAGCGGCTGGTTGCCATGGAAGGGAAGATCGTAGTGAGATAAGAGTGGCCGACCTGGGGGAACGCAGGTGTCCGCGCGGCAATGCCGCCGCTGGCATGCCCCAATCTCGATACCCGGGCGTGGTGGCCATGCGCATGGTGTCGTAATGGGAGGTCATGATGAACTG
>JBBIKH010000268.1:0-4287 GCA_037445575.1 bacterium | reverse complement strand
TTTCCTTTTCAGCCGTCGCTTCCTGGGGCAAAGCGTCGACGCTGGGGATGTAAATGTTCTCATGCGCCCGCAGCCGTTCCATCCACCAGGGAAAAGCATCCACGGGAAGGTCTTGCAACCTCTCGATCTCCGGGCGTATCCCTTCGGCCACCCACTCGTGGGTGCAGCTCATCTTATTGCCGTCCGGGGAAAAGAGGAACACGTAGCTGCGGTCGACCTGTGCCAAGGCGCCGAGGGCGGCAAGGGCTTGGTTGATGTGGGGGTCTACCTGTTCGGCGCGCAGCCGGACAAAGTCAGTGGCAATGGAAGCTATGAGGTCCTCCAAGGCAAGCCGCTCCTTCAGCGCCTCCTCGGCTTTTTGCCGTTCCTGGATTTCGCAGCGCAAGACGGCATTGGCAGTCATCAGCTCCGCAGTTCGTTCTGCCACACGCCGTTCCAGCTGCTCGTGCGCCTCTCGCAGCCTGCGTTCGGCGCTCTGGCGCTCGGCTATCTCTGCGGAAAGCTGCCGGTTGAGCTTTTCCAGCTCACGATTCCTAGCCCGAACGGTCCGGGTGAGAAAAGAGTAGGACCACCAAATCAGACCGCCGATGATTAAGAGAAGGAGCCCTCTAAACCACCATGCTGGCGGGCCAGCCCGCCACCGATTCGACTCAAGGACGGCCGCCACCGGATGGATCAGGAGGCCCCCGACCTCGTCGCCGAAGCCTGGGCTGTTGCAGCGGCTTCCATCCCAGACGATGGACCTGCTTGCAAATCGACCAAGTCTCTGCAGGCCGGTGCGCACCGACCCATCAAAGGCGGTTGCGCGGGCTTCCTGCGCAGAGGGCCCATCTACAAGCCCTGCGGGGGCCGCAGGTCTCGCTATCTCAGTGCCCTGATGGCCCTCCCTGCAGGCCAGGTTTACGGTCCCCCCACCGAGGCGATGCGAGGCGCCACCTCGACTTTCCGTCTCCTGCCGGCGGCTAGGGCCGATGCCCTCGCCGATGCGCGGGGATAGGACCTTTGCCTCACCGTCCTCCGCGATGCCAAGTCCTTTGCCTGCCTCTTCGCGGACCCGCCAGAGGCCAATGTAGGCACTCACCCTCAGCTGCTCATCTTCAGCGATGGGGAAAGCACCGTGGCGCGGCTCGTGGAGGCGAGGCGCTTCTCGGCCCGGCTGACCTCCACGAAGCTCTGGCCGGTCGCGTATCGCGAAGACGCCAATATATTCAGACAGGTAGTCCTCTACCGAGGGACTGCTCGCCACCGGCGAGACCGCCGCAACCGCAATGAGCAGTAAGATGTTGCGCATAAATCTGGTGACCATACTTGTTGCGCTTTCTGCTCCCAGAATATAATCCAGCCACTGCCGGGGGAACTACTTGACGTTGCTCGTCCCGGCCCCGGCAGTCCCCTTAGGTGGAGCGGGGTGTTGCTTTTCCTTCAATGCCGCTGGGCTTGATTACCCCCTTCGCCATTCGACAAAATCCAGGCCAGGCCCATTTGTCTGACGGCTTTGCGTAGATAGCTGGTGGCCCCCAGCCCGTAGGCCTGTACCAGGTCCTGCTCCGCCTCCGAGCTGGTGAGCACCACTACCTTTAGGTCCTTGGTGCGCTCGTCGTTGCGGATTCGTTCCAGGACCTGGAGGCCATCCACTTTCGGCAGCCGCAAGTCCAAGAGGACCACGTCGGGCATGCCCGCGGGTGTGCGGCCTGCGTACTGGCCGGTCGCAAAGAGGTAGTCCAGTGCCTCCGCACCGTCACGGACCACCTTGACCTCACATGGCACACTGCAGCGGCGCAGTGCCCGCATGGTGAGCACTTCGTCCGCTGGATCGTCCTCCACCACAAGTATCCGCTTCTTCTGCATGCTCTTTACCCTCACGCTGAGGCAGGGAGAAGTAGAAGGTGGCCCCGCGCTCTACTTCCCCTTCGGCCCACACGTTGCCTCCATGCCTGGCAATGATGCGCTGCACCGTAGCCAGGCCTATACCACTTCCTTCGAACTCGTTCAGAGAATGGAGCCTTTGGAACGGCGCAAAGAGCTTACCCACATAGGCTTGGTCAAAGCCTGCGCCGTCGTCTCGCACAAAGTACACTGCCTGTCCATCCTCAGCCAGCTGGCTGTCGCGCACCGTGCCAACCTCGATGGTCGCCGTCACGTGTCTTGAGGTGAACTTCCAGGCATTGCCGATTAGGTTTTCCAGGACGACGCGCAGAAAAGCCGCATCCCCCCAGGCGACCAACCCTTCGGCAATCACGACACGCACCTGGCGCTCAGGATGAGCGAAAGCCAGGCCGGCAACGATTTCCTTCGCCATGGCGGTCAGGTCAACGCGCTCCCAGCGCAGCTCTGTACGCTGGCTCCGGGAGAACTGCAGCAGGTCGTTAATGAGCTGGCTCATCCGCCGCGCTGCCGCCCGCAGATGGGCAAGGTACTGGCGCCCTTGTTCGTCCAGCCGATCCGCATAGTCCTCCTCCAGGGCGTGGGCAAAGCCATCAATGCACTGGAGTGGCGAGCGCAGGTCGTGCGAGACGGTGTAGTTGAACGACTCAAGTTCCTTGTTGGCGGCAGCCAGTTCCGCAGCGTGCCGTCGGTTCTCTTCCACGAGATCCTTCTGTTCCAGGGCATGCCGGATGGTGGTGGCCAGGTCCAATTCGTTACATGGCTTGGTGAAGAAGCGATAGATCTCGCCGTCGTTGATGGCGCGTATGGCCCCTTCCAGGGTGGCCTTGCCGCTGAGCATCATGCGCACCGTGTCCGGATAGCGACGCCGCACCTCCGCCAACAGCTCGGAGCCGCTCATCCCCGGCATCTGCTCGTCGGACACCACCACATCCACCGGTGTCTCGGCCATGAGCGCCAGGGCCTCGGCAGCTGAGGAGGCGCACAGCACCTGGTATGGCTCGTTGCGGAGCGTACGGCGCAGGGCAGCCAGCACATGGGGCTCGTCGTCCACAAACAGCACCTTATGCGCCATAGACCCGGCTCCCTTTTTCGGCGCCGACCGGAGCTTCGTCCTTGACGCGCGGCACCAGCACCCGCAGCGGCTCGCGCACACCGATGCGCTTGGCAAAGTTCTGCAACCGATGCAGAAGCGCCATGCTCACTTCCTGCCCGTTCTTGGCGAGCAACAGCCCGTTCCGCGTGAACACGTCCTCCGCCAGCACCATGGTGGTATTCAGGTCGCGCAACCGTACAAAGACCTCCTCCATCTCCACCCGCAAGGATGGCATCTTGGATAGGGCAGCGACCAGCACCGGCTGGTACTCCTCATCCACCATGGCCAGGGCACCGATGGCCTGCTCGTGGCTTGCCCCGGCAGTAAGCCGGTTGTCATAGGCCAACGCCACCCGAATCATCTGCGCGCCCAACACTTCTGGCTCGTTTTGCAGGAACTCTGCGGCATTCTTGCTCCTGGGAAAGCGCTCATCCTGACGGGCAATCATCTCCGTCACCTTCTCCAAACGAGGTATCGCGCTCAAGAGCTTCTGCGCCACCGAGGTGCGCGAGGCGTACATCTCCTGCTCCTCTTGGCTCAGGGGCAAGTCGGCGTAGACCTTCTCCAGGAGCTCCTGCGGCAGAACCAGGCACCCGATCTGCGACAACAGCGCCGCCACCTCGTACTGCCATCGGTCCTCAAGACCAAGGGACTCTGCCAGGTGGCGCACGATCCGCTTCAGTCGCGTGCTCTGGCTGAAGGCGAGCGGGTTGATCATCGCCAACACTTCGCCGAGCACTTGCACGACACCGTGCAGGGTGAGCTCCAGAAGCTCGCGCTCGGCGCGCTGCAAACGGTACTGGCGAAGAGCGGCCTCCAGCGCGCGCGCCAGGTGCTCGGGTGGACACGGCTTGCAAAGGAAACGGAAGACGCTGCCTTCGTTGACCGCGGCCATGGCCGTCTGGATGTCGGCATACCCGGTGAGCACGATGCGCACCGTGTCCGGGCTCAGCTCCCGCACCTTGGCGAGCAGAGCAACGCCGTCGATGTCCGGCATGCGCAGATCGCAGACCACCACGGCATAAGGGCCGTCCTGCTGGATCTTGGCCAATGCCGCGCGGCCCCCCTGCGCGGTCTCCAAGGCAAAGCGCGCATGCAGGATGCGCCGATACCCGGCCAGGATGCTCGCGTCGTCGTCGACACACAGGATGCGCTCGTTCATGCGTTACCCCTTCTTTGGGTTGCAAGTTGCGCTGCAAATCTCCGCCCACTGGTTAAGCGACGTCGCCACCTGCACGGTGCGCAAATACTCCTCGTCCAGCTGCTGGGCAAAGCAGAGCCCATCGGCCTCTACCACGTGGTCCACG
>JBBIKH010000267.1:4078-4319 GCA_037445575.1 bacterium | reverse complement strand
GGCAGCGATCAACCCGACGTTGCGGATGCCGAAGATGTACAGCCTCTCGGCAGGACGGACAAGGTGGCGATTCACCAACGTCTGGAATGCACCCGCCCCATAGACGCCTGGCAAATGGTTACCCGGGAAGATCAAGCTCTTTTCCCGAGCGCCCGCGGTCACGACCAGACCCCGAAAGCCAACCAGTACGTAGTGGGCGCCTTCCACAAACACCCCCGCCTTTTGGTGTTTGTAGATCCCC
>JBBIKH010000267.1:0-4068 GCA_037445575.1 bacterium | reverse complement strand
GTTTTTCATGACCGTGATCTGGGGCAGCTGGGCGATGCGCTGGGCGAGCAGACGGGCGATGTCTATGCCACGCGTGCCGGCATAACAATCTTCCACCGAACCAAAGAACTTGTGCGTTTGCAGCACCAGTTTGCCCCCCAGGGAAGCCTTGTCGTCCACCAGCACCACCGAAAACCCATGTGCCGCCAGCTCCAAGGCGGCAGTGAGTCCGGAGGGGCCGCCTCCCACAACCAGAACGTCGCAGGTGATCTCCCTCTTTTCCCAGTGCCTAAGGGGACGGTTATCGTCGGGCACGGCGGGTACTCCGCGTAGCGTGCGCACGTCCATGCCCTCGCGCAGAGCGGTCACGCACGACTTTTGTGCCGCACCGTCGATGAGGACGGTGCAATGGGAACACTGGCCATTGGCGCAAAAGATCCCTTGTGGCGCATCTCCTTTCCGATGGTGGGAAAAGGCAAACACCCCGTTGGCCATGAGGGCAGAAGCTACCATCTCTCCCTCGTGGCCGAACAGCTGCTCGCCGTCGAAGGTGAAACGGACTTGTCTTCGTTCGCTGGGGATCGAAAGTATGGGGTGATTCTCGATCCTGGCCATGCAGGTCCTTATGAGTGATCCGTCGCTCGTGAGACCCTTACTACATCCCTCCAGAAATAAGCTGCCGGCGCACCTCGTCCACCATCATGTCGCGATTGACTTTGGTGATCTCGTAGATCTTGATGAAGGGGAGTTGCTTGATGCGGTCGGCAAAGGGGTGGCGCTGAGACATGATCGCGCCCAGCACCGGTTTGCGGCCGTCCAAGAGCTTGGTGACGATGTCTTTGAATTTCTTCGAGAACAGCTCCATGCGGCCGATCTCGTCAATCACCACCAGGTCGTCTTCGACCATGGCCCTTTCCAGCGCGTTGACGCCGATGCGGTGCAAGTCGCGGAGATTGACAAAGTACTTGCCCACCCAATAGCGGCTCTTGAAATCCACGTGGGCGAGCACCCCTCGCTCGCCGCGCAGGGAGACGATCTCAAAGCCCACGCGGCGCCCTTGCTGGCGGATCTCATTGGTGATGAACCCGCCCGCTTTGAACGGCGTACGTTCCAACACCTTCTTGATGATCGTGGTTTTCCCAACCCCTGCCTCCCCGGTGAGAAGTATGACGGGCATAGACTTCATAGACCATCCTCATCCGTTAATTCCGCATGCATCTTGCCTATGACACCTTCACGTACTCTCTCAGAAACCTCCCCGTATGCGATGAGGGGTGGCGCGCCACCTCTTCCGGTGTGCCCACTGCCACCACATAGCCGCCGGCGTCGCCTCCTTCTGGTCCCAAGTCAATGACATAGTCGGCGCATTTGATGACATCCATGTTGTGCTCGATGACCAGCAGGCTGTTTCCGGCCTGTACCAGGCGTTCGAAGCACATCAGCAAGGTGGCCACGTCGTCAAAGTGCAGACCGGTAGTGGGCTCATCGAAGATGTAGAGCAGGTGCTTGCCGGCGCGCTCTGCCAGATGCGCGGCAAGTTTTACCCGCTGCGCCTCCCCACCGGAGAGAGTGGTGGCCGGCTGCCCGAGCTTCACGTAGCCCAGGCCCACGTCCTCGAGGAGCTGCAATCGTCGTACCACCTGGGGCTCGTCTCTGAAAAAGGTAAGCGCCTCACTGACCGACATGTGCAGCACTTCTGCAATATTCTTGCCCCGGTAACGGACCTTGAGGATATCCTTTTTGAAACGCTTGCCGCCACAGACGTCGCACTCCAAGAAGAGATCGGCCAGAAACTGCATCTCCACCTTCACCGCCCCGGCGCCTTCGCATGCCTCGCACCGCCCTCCGGGAACGTTGAAGGAAAAGGCCCTGGGCTTGAGCCCACCGATGCGTGCCTGGCGCGTGTCGGCAAAGAACCGCCGAATCGGGTCCCACTCCTTCACGTAGGTGGCGGGATTGCTGCGCGGGGTGCGACCGATAGGCGACTGATCCACCAGCACCACATCGTCCAGATGGTGCGCACCGCGCAGTCCGGCATGCGCCCCCACTCGCCGCTGCCACTTGCCAAAGTACCTCATGAGGGCCGCGTAAAGCACATCGTAGACCAGGGAGCTCTTGCCCGAGCCGGACACGCCGCTGACCACCACAAACAGCCCCAGAGGAATGCGGACGTTGATGTCCTTCAGGTTGTGTTCCCGAGCACCAAGCACCTCCAACCAGCGGCCGTCTGGATGGCGGCGACGGTCAGGAAGAGTGATCTGCTTGTTCCCCCGAAGATAGGCGCCGGTGAGTGAGTGGCCGTCGTCGCGAATTCCTTCGTAGGTGCCCTGGTACACGATCTCCCCACCACAAGCGCCTGCCCGCGGGCCAAGGTCGCAGATGTAGTCGCTCACCGCCATCATCTCCCGATCGTGCTCCACCACCACCACGGTGTTCCCGATGTCGCGCAGCGCTTTGAGGATGGTGATCAGCCGCCGGGTGTCCCGCGGATGAAGCCCGATGGTTGGCTCATCTAGCACGTAGAGCGTGCCCACCAGCTTTGCTCCCAAGGCCGTAGCCAAGTTGATGCGCTGGTATTCGCCTCCCGAGAGCGTAGCAGTGCGGCGGTCGAGCGTAAGGTAACCCAGGCCTACGTCGTCAAGGTAGGAGAGCCGGTTGCGCAGCTCCCGCAGGACCTGTCCTGCCACCTGCTGTTCGAATGGTGTAAGGGAAAGCTCGTCGAAGAACTTTCGCGCCTCGGCCAAGGTCATGCGGGTGACATCGGCGATAGTCTGCCCTGCCACGCGCACGTACAACGCCTCCGGCCGGAGGCGGCTCCCCCGACAATCCGGGCACTGGACGTAGCCGCGGTAACGGCTCAGAAAGACACGCACCCCGATCTTGTACCGCTTTCCTTCCAGCCAGGAGAAGAAACCGTTAATGCCGGGGTAACCGTCAACCCCCTCCCAGATGAGGCGCCGGTGTTCAGGGGACAAGCGCTCGTACGGGGCGGCGACATCGATCCCGTGCCGCGGGGCCACGCGCAAGAGATCCAGCAAGAGCTCACGGTGGGTTGGGGTGTTCCATGGGGCGATGGCCCCTTCAGCCAGGC
Organism: bacterium; assembly: GCA_037445575.1. GTDB lineage: Bacteria > Zhuqueibacterota > Zhuqueibacteria > JANLFK01 > Oleimicrobiaceae > Oleimicrobium. Next base: position 998 of record JBBIKH010000267.1, on the reverse strand, counting down.
TCTTGGACTTATCCGGGACGACCAGGTCCTCGTCAATGGTGATGATGTCGCCAAAGCCCTTGCACGTCCTGCACGCCCCATAAGGGTTGTTGAAGGAAAAAAGCCGCGGCTGAGGCTCAACAAAGTCCAGGCCGCATCGTGCGCAGGTGTACAGCTGGCTGTACTGGCGGATTTCGCCATTGGGCAGGTGGACCTCGACCCTGCCACCCCCCTCGGCAAAGGCCAGGCCGATGCTGTCGGCCAGCCGCTCGCGCGCCCCCTGGCGGATGGTCACGCGATCGACGAGCACTCTCAGCCCATCGGCCGAGCGCGGGGCCTGCTCCAGAGGCACTACCTGGCCATCCACCAGCAAGCGGCGGAATCCTTTGCTGGCCAAGATCTCCAGATTCTGGTCACAATCCAGCTCTCGCGAACAGGGGAACGCTATGTATAACATCGTCCCCGGAGGAAGCTCCAGAAGCTCATCCACCACCGTCTCCACCCGGTCGCGACGCACTTCCTGGCCGCACTGGGGGCAAAAAGTGCGCCCAATGCGAGCAAACAGCAGACGCAGATAGTCGTGGATTTCGGTTGCCGTGGCGACGGTGGAGCGAGAGGTACGGGTGGGATTCTTCTGTTCGATGGCCACCGCTGGCGGGATGCCGCGAATTTCGTCCACATCCGGGCGGTCCATGCGCTCCAGGAACTGGCGCGCGTACGCGGAGAGGCTCTCCACGTAGCGCCGTTGTCCCTCAGCATAAAGGGTGTCAAAGGCGAGACTGGATTTCCCAGAGCCGGAGACCCCAGTGATCACAGTGAGCTTGTTCCGCGGCAGATCCAAGGAGATGTTCTTCAGATTGTGCGTGCGCGCACCGCGGATCGCAATAGGACTTGCCATCGACTCGCTTGTGCCAAAGTGCTTACACTCGAGCAGGTAATTTAGCAAAAGAGGAGCAGAGAAGCAAGCATTTTGCTCGCCCGAGGCGAGATTCAGAGCGGCCGAAGCGTAGGGGAGCGGA
>JBBIKH010000266.1:0-4334 GCA_037445575.1 bacterium | reverse complement strand
CCATGATCCGCACCGCCCTGCGCACCGAGGCGCGCGGGGTGTACTCGGCGTCGGAAGTGCTGGCGCGGGTCAACGACTTTGTCATCAACGACATGAAGAAGGGGATGTTTGTCACCGTCTTCTATGCCATTTTGGACTCCAAGCGACGGCGGATCAACTATGCCAGTGCCGGCCACAACCCCATGATCCTGTACCGCGGCGCCACGCGCAAGACCTACTACCTCAACCCACAAGGCTTCCCGATCGGCATCGCCTTGCCGGAGAAGGATCTGTTCCGCCGAACCATCCAGTCCGACACCATACGCCTTGCGCCGGATGACATCCTCATCCTGTACACGGACGGGATCACGGAGGCGATGAACCCGCAGCGGGAAATGTTCGGCGACGAGCGCCTGCTGCAGGTCATCCGTGAGTACAGCCATCTGCCCGTGGACGCCTTTGTGGAGCAGCTCAAGAGCGAGCTCCATTCCTTCACCGAGGGCAATGCGCAGAGCGATGACATTACCCTGGTGGCCATAAAGGAGCAGGCGAGTGCAGAGAGCATCGAGTTGGAGCGAGCCAAGCGCGCTTACCGTCTTCTGCAAGCCGGCAAGAGCACGCGGGAGGCGTGTGCTGAGGCTGGGATCTCCGCCTACGCGCTGAGCAAGTACCGCCGCCTGTTCGCTGAGCGCGGCCTGGAGGCAGTGGAAGTGGACGCCGGGGTGCTGCCAGTGGAGGCCAAGCACCTGAGTATTGAGGAAAAGACAAAGATCTACGACATCATCCGCGAGCACCCGGAGTACGGCGCCAAGCGCATCGCCGAGGAGTTGGCCACCGAGAAGTATGGTTTCGAGACTATCTCCGAGGCGGCCATTTACGAGGAGCTGGTACGCAACCGCCTCAACACGCGACAATTGAGGGAGGCCTTTGTCGCCAAACGCGGCACTCGTCGTCGCATGAAACCGCCGGGCACACCGCTTTTGACGTTGGATGGCCGGGTCATCATTGAGAGGCCGCAGCCTCCGGAGGTGCCACTCGTGCCGGTGGTGCCGAAACCGCGTGTGGAGCGCCAGGAGGCGCCGAGGGCTGGACGTGACCTGCAGCCGGGCGAGCCGGAGAAAAAGACGCCAGCAGCTGCCCCGCCACCAGCGCCGGTCGAGCCAGAGGTCCCTGCGCTTGCGTTTCCTGACATCGAGCTTGAGCAGCTATTGACCGAACCGCTGGAGGAGCTCCTCAGCAAGGGACCAGCTCCCGAAGCGCAGCCCGTGGCGGAGGAGGAACAAGCTCTGCCGGAAACGGAACCGGTAGTAGAGCAGCAAGAGAAGGCCGCCCCTTCTGCAGAAGGCGAGGCAATGGAGGAGTTTGTCGTTGGCGACGAATGGCTGGAGCTGTTCGAAACGGCCGAGACGGTAAGCGAAAATGCGCCGGAGACAACGGCAGAGTCCGGGCAACCACTGCCTCCGCACGATGAGGTGGAAGCGGGCTTTGCCTTTGAGGAGCTGGAGCACTTCTGGGAGGAAACCCCGCCTCCTCCTACTGCTCCAGAGGAGGAGCTCTTGCCTGAACGGCCTCAGGATGAAGAGGAACGCGCCTTTGCGGAGTTCCTTCAGTCGTTGGAAGAAACCGTCCCTGAGGGAGGAGGCAACGGGCGACAAGAGAGCTCGATGAATTGGCCACCAGGGGTTCACGAGGAGCGCCACCCACCTGCGCGGCAGCCCCAGGCGCCTTCTGCCAAGAGCGGCAAGCCGCAGCAGGAGCAGCTGCTGCGCGAAAAGGTGCTGCTCAAGGGGCTGCGCCTGTATCACGCTGAACGGTACGACGAGGCCATCCAGGAGTTCCGACGCGTTGTGGAGGCCTATCCCGATTTCAAGGAGGCGCACAGCATCCTGGGGAATGCCTACTTCCGCAACAGGATGTATCTGGAGGCCGCGGAGGAGTATCGGCGGGTAAAGGAGATCGATGCCACGGACCCAGATGCCTACGAGAACATGGGGGTCATCTATGCCAACCGTGGTGAGTTCGAAAAGGCGATCGCCGAGTGGCAAATGGTTCTGCGCCTGGATCCCAGTCGAAAAGACATCGAGAAGAACATCGAGAGGGCGCAACAGCTCCTGGCGCGGCGGAGCCCGCACGGGAGGTGACGGCAACTTTCAGGTTGACTTTTACCATCATTTCTGATATATTAACCTCGGCTTGGCGCCACAGGCCGGCCGGTCCGACCTGAGCCTGCGGCGTCGCGGTCATCGCACATCAGGAGATGTTCGCCTATGGAAGGTATTCAACTGTCAGTTGAAAAGCCGACCACCAGGGATGACATTGCCATCATCAAGGTGGGCGGCTACATCGATACCACCACCTCAACGGAGCTGGAACATTCCCTGTCCTCGCTGCTCAAGGCTGGCACCTACAATGTGATCATCGATCTGGCTAATGTAGATTACATCAGTAGTGCGGGCTGGGGCATCTTCATCAGTGAGATCAAAGGGATCCGCGAGAAAGGGGGCGACCTCAAACTGGTGGGGATGATCCCAGACGTCTATGAGGTCTTTGAACTGCTGGAGTTTCATTACATACTCAAGGCCTTTGACACGATCGAGGAGGCCATTAGGGACTTTGACGCCGAAGCCAAAGCGAAGGGACGGGTGGTAGTGCCGGCGGGGGAGGAACAAGGTGGGGGCAGCTGGTCACCCGCCCCGGAGGCGGTGGCCACAGCGTCGGTTGCACAAGAGATGGCCGACGAAGATATTGCCGAGAAGATCAAGCGCGTGGTCGCTGAGTTTCCGGACGCGGGGACGGCCAAACTCCTCAAGGAGCTCAATACACCGCGCTTTGGCAACCTGAAACTGGGGTGGTTCCAAATCCGGAAGTACCTCAAACAGCTGGATCTGGATTCCAAGAAGAAACGGCAGGATTTTGCCCGACAGGCGTCGTGACTGTGGTTGCATATTCTGCTCACTTTTGCGGAGGCAGATTACCGTCTGCCTCTTTCTGTATGTGGGCGCGAAAGGGGAGTACTGCTAACAACAGCGAAGCCATGGACAGACCAAGCAGCGCGCGCTACATAGCCTTGTGCGCCCTGATTGCCGCTCTAACTGCGGTGGGGGCCTATGTGCGCGTGCCCACCTGGCCTGTGCCCTTCACTTTGCAGACGCTCTTTGTCTTGCTGGGCGGGGATCTTCTCCCAGTTGGCTATGCGGTGGTAGCCCAGGTGGTATATGTGGCGGCTGGATTGTCGGGATTACCGCTGTTTGCCGCAGGGGGTGGTCTTGGCGCGATTTTCCACCCCACGTTTGGCTACCTGGTGTCCTTCCCTGTGGCCAGTGCCGTTGCCTCGCTGATTGTCCGTCGCGGGAAGCGCCAATGGGCAGCGGGGCCTTCGTGGGCCCGACTGGTTGTGGCCAATGGCTGTGCAGCGCTCCTGGTCCTGTTGGTAGGCGCAACCTACCTCTATTTCAACCTCAAGCTGGTAGCCGGAAAGGCGATAAGCCCGGGTGCCGCCCTCTGGTCTGGCTTCGTGCTTTTCGTCCCTGGCGAAGCATTGAAGGTGGCGGTGGTGAGCGCAGTGGTGCGTAAAGCGTGGTACGCGGTGCAAGGGTAGAAAGGGAAGACAATGCCGTACGTGGTGGGAGTTGACGGTGGCGGGACGCGGACCCGTGCCCTGCTGGCGAACGACAAGGGCGAGGTCCTGGCACAGGCGGAGGGGGGTGTATCCAACGTGCAGGTGATTGGCCCGGAGAAGTTGGCCAGCGTAATCACAGAGGTGCTAGGGGAGTTGCGGCAGCAGAGCCGCATGGCTGACGTGGTGCCCGACTACATGTACTTGGGTCTGGCAGGGGCCGGAAGGGCCAGCGATCGCCAGGCGGCCCAGGTAGCCCTGGCGAAGGCAGGGGTTGCCAACGCGCTCACGGTCGATACCGACGCCAGCATCGCTTTGGCTGGGGCGTTCCCCATGGGGCCGGGAATCATCATCATCGCCGGCACGGGCAGTATCTGCTACGGCAAAGCAGCCGGCGGCGAGGTTGTGCGCTGTGGGGGGTGGGGCTACCTGCTCGGCGACGAGGGGAGCGGCTACTTCATTGGGCGCGAGGCACTGCTTGCAGCTCTGAAGGACCTGGATGGGCGGGGACCGGCGACCACCTTGCGCCGCCGTCTCGAGCAAGCCTGTCAGGTGGAGCGGATCGATTTGGTGATCTCGCGCGTGTACGGAGGTGACCTCGACCGCGCCGCCATCGCCGCGCTCTAGGCACCCCCGGGGCACACCCGTGGCACACCCGTGGCACGCCCGTGGCACACTCGTAGGTCGGGGTCTTCAGACCCCGACAGATTCGCCGCGGGTTTCAACCCGCGGATCGCGG
>JBBIKH010000265.1:0-4351 GCA_037445575.1 bacterium | reverse complement strand
CAGCTGAGCGTGAACTCGGTAAGCTGACGTGTGTCCCGAGGCCGAGGCAGCTCATAGGCCTCCTGTTGGTATCGTGCCGTCGCAAAGACCGTCATCTTGGCCAGTTCGCGACCGACAAGCGGGAGGAACTTGCCGGGCACCGGCCCGCCAAAGGACACTTGCACCTGGTGGTCGGCAAAGGCTCGGTAGTCATACGCCTGCTTCTGCCGTTCGGGCGTCCACCAGGCTGGGTCCAGATAGGTCTTGCCGGTGAGTGAGTCCACCAAGGTGTGTCGCTTGAACTCGAGGTTTTTTTCCCGGTCATAGAGGTATGTGCCAAAGTGTCGCTGGTGTGGGGGGCCGTACTGGTAGTCCAACGACCATGAGTAATGCTGGTCGCCTTCCTTGGTGATGATGTTGACGATCCCCGACTGCGCCTGTCCATATTCGGCATTGAAGCCCCCAGTGATGACCTGAATCTCTTTGACCGCGTCGCGATTGATGCGCGTAAACGAGCCGCCGGCGTCGGCCCGCGCCTCCGACCAGGCCGCCGAACGGGTTCCGTCAATGAACCACACCACCTCGTCCTGCTCGCCCCCGCGAATCGAATACCGCGGTTCCCCCCTGCCGGTGCCTGACAAGTTTCCTTCCACCGGAATGGGGTCAAAAAAGACACCGGTCTGCAGATGCACGGCCTCGTGAACTTGAGACACGGGCGCCTGGTAGAGGCGGTCCACGCCGATGACTTCGATGCTGGTCGTCAAGTCCTTCTGGATGATGGGGCGCGAGGCCTCCACCACCACCGAGGCCCCCAGGTCTACCACTGCTTGCTGCAACGCTACGTCCACTCGGGTAGTCTGGTCAATGCTCACCTTCACGTTGGTCACTTCCACGCGGGTGTAGCCCATCATGGTGACCACCAAACTGTACGTGCCTGGCGGCACACTGAGAATGTGGTACCGCCCCTTTTCGTCAGAGGCCGCGCCAAGGTAGGTCCCTTTTACTGTGACGTTAGCCAGGGGAAGTGGTTCGCCGGTTTCCGCATCTTTCACCACCCCGGCGATCTTGCCGGTCGTCCCCGCCCAGGCCAATTGACCTAGCAATAGGCCCAGCCCAAGCAAAACGACGGCGCGCCTAACCAGCGCATTCGCGTGCACTACCATTGCCTCCTCCCTTGCCAATACAAGGTACATGGGGTCCGGGCACGCGAGGCCCACAGTTGCGGCCACCAGTGCCCATGGCCTAACTCTCTTGCTGCCTCCACAGGACTTGCGGATCGAAAAACAGCAGGTGCCGGAGGAGCGCCTCCGGCAGCCCTCCGTGAAGGATGAAGGCCGCGTGGTCGAGCCGGTGGCCGCGCGTGTCCGCAAAGGGCACTGCCACGCATAGCCCAATCCCTGCGGCGCGGATCGCGATGACGCCCGATTCACTATCCTCAAAGCCGATGACATTCTGGAAATCCTGCTTCGCGACGCCGAGCTGGTGCAGTGCTAGGCTATAGAGGTCGCGATGAGGCTTTAGGCGGATCTCGCTGGAATCCGAGGCGGTGACCACGGCATCGAACACCTGCCTGTAGGAGGAAAAGCGCTCCTGCAGCTCCCGGCGCCGCTCCTGGGGCAGGGGCCAATCGTCAATCTGTTCGCGAATGACGCGAAACACTTCGGTGAGCACAATCTCTGCCTCATAGGCGATGGAGGAGGTCACCACTGCCACTTTCACCGGCTTCTGCTGCAGACGGCGGCCCAGGCTGGCCAGCGCCTTGCGATGGACCGTCGCATCACCGCCTTCGGCGAGGTGCTGGCGCAGTTCATCAGTGAAAAGGGCAAGCTCCTCGCCCAGCCAACCCTTGACCGCCGCCAAGAACACCCCCACGCCAGGCATAGGCTCAATGAGACGGCGGGTCGGATCAGGCAGCAGGTGGCGCAGGTGAGCACCCTGTCCCTCCCGCACCTTGATCAGGATCTCATGATAGCGCTGGTAATAGATGTCGATGGCGGCGCGTACCTGATCCGTGAAATCGGTCAGGTTGATCCCCTCTGCTGCCTGCTCGAGTGCGTGTTGCACGGCTTCGGGAACATGTACCTCCGCGCCACGAACATTATCGCCCGCCAGCCACTTCTTGATCTCCGCCAGGCCGAGCAGGTGCTGGCAACCAAAGTGTCGCAGGTTGGCAACCACCTCTCGTGTGCGCCCCTCGTCGGGGCGGGTTGCCAGAGTCCACGCAGCCGCCTGCACATAGGCACGGCGGAATGCGGAGATGTTGAGGGCGTCGCTATAGGCCCGGAGCAGATACTCCACGTGCTTGGTCGTGCTATTGCCGATGATGTACGGGTAATCCCGCGCGCGGTCAAGGCCGGCCCACTGCTCTGGGGTCAGCCTCGCGGTAATCCGCCGAACCATCGTTTCTAGCGAATGAAGGCAGAGGTTTTCCGTGGTCGTGGTCGTGCCGTCCATGTCCTGGACAATGGCCACCACGTCTTGCCTCGGGGCGGTTATCTTGGGGGCAAGGGGGACCAGCTCATAGGCAGGAAAGACATAGGCTGGGTTCTCAATGACCGCAAGCTCGTCGCCCAGAGAGCCCAGGAGGGTAAGTGCTTGTTCCGGGGGTAAGGTCCTCAACGTTCACCCGCGTGAGTCGCTCAGACAAAGGGGCCGAAGGTGACTGCATTCGGCCCCGCGCCCGTCTTTAGCTCGCGTTTGGCAAAAATACAAGTTCACGTCGACAAATTCAAGGTGAATCTTCCTCTAGGCGGTGCGAAACTCGATTACCGCCTGGCGGTACGCCTCCGGATTGCCGATATCGAAGCGGCGTCCCTTGACCACATAGCCGGTAAAGCCCTCCTCGCGCCGGAGCGCATCCAAACACGAGGTGAGCTGGAACTCACCCCGCTCGCGGACATTGTGCCGCAAGTTCTCCTGCAGATAGTCAAATATTTTCGGGGACAAGGCGTACTGCCCAAAGACCGTCAGGAACTGGTCTTTATCCATCCCCTCCACGTGCAGGTGCTCGCGAGCATAGGAGGCCTCCGGCTTTTCCGCGAACTCGGTGACCGCAAGCAGCACGTCCGGCTCCTGCCAGGTGCCGGTGACGCAGCCGAACTTGTGCAGCTCCTCTACCGGGGTCACTTTCAGGCCTACGACATTGCCACCCACCCTTTCGTGCACATCCAAAATCTGGCGCGCGCATGAGACCCCTGTGTCGGAGGCGTAGATGTGGTCGCCCAACAGCAGCAGGAACGGCTCATCTTTGACCCATTCCCTGGCACAGTACACGGCGTGGCCAAAACCCTCCTGCGAATGCTGGGTTACAAACGTCACGCGGTGCCCTAACTCGAGGACATAGTCGCTGTAGCGCTGGTCATCCCGCGATAGCTTGTTAAAGTGCTCGATGCGTGGCGGTGAATGGAAGAACTCCTCAAAGAGGGGCAGATCCCCCTGTTGCACCACCAAGCACACCTCTTCGATACCGGCATTGACTGCCTCTTCGACGATGACCATAATGATGGGTTTTGCCCTTCCCTGGGCATCCACCACCGGGAAAAGCTCTTTCTTGATCGCCTTTGAGGCAGGGAAGAGACGGGTGCCAAAACCTGCCGCAGGAATGACTGCTTTGCGCACCCGCCGTCCGGCGCGAACCACCAATCTCAGGCAAGGCATGTGGAGCTCGCGTTCAAGGATCTCGATGACCTTGCCCTGGCAGTCTTCATCCTTTGCCAACAGTTGTGCCGTGCCATCGCCCTGGGAGCCCACGCCCTTGCCGCCGAGAATATAGGGCTGGATAGCCGGATAACTGAGCACCTTGTGCAACACCGGAGCGGTGAGTTGCGAAGGGCAGGCCGGCTGCAGATGGCGGTCGAACTGCTCTTGCGCCTCACGCATCAGTCGCCCCAATGTCTCCGCATCCCCCGCTTCCAATGCGGACACCGCCTGCTGCACGATTTGCTTGTTGATTGGGCCCAAGTACTCCTGGACGCGCTTCTGCAGCTCCGTGGCGGCAAAGGGATAGCACTGGTTCAGCTTGCTGAGGATATCCTTGGTGTCTTTCCCCGCGCACAGATCGACGATCACGTAGTACAGGTCGCGTTTGACCTTTACCTCCGCTACGTCGATGCGCTCCCCGTCAAAAGTCATCAGAATGGGTCGGCTACCAAAAGCGCACCCTTGGTCCATGCGGCCGCACCGCGATGGGGTGGTGATCTCCCCCAAATAGGCAAATTCCATTTCGCCGCGAATGGTCATCTTCAGGTCGTAAAGTCGATTGAAGGCCCGTGCGACCAGCACACAGATGGCGGCGCTGGAGGAGAGCCCTTTCTTGATGGGCAAATCGGTCAGGTAATTGTCGATGACCAACCCGAGCACACGGTAATGAGTG
>JBBIKH010000264.1:0-4370 GCA_037445575.1 bacterium | reverse complement strand
TCCAAGCCAAAGGGGTCAAGCTCCGCCTGCTTCTCGGCAACCTCCACTATCGCGGGGATGGCGATCAGGGACTCGATCCGCTGCATGCCTGCCCATTTTCCGCCCAAGAATGCTGCCAACTCCATGGCCAGATCAGGATGAGGCGTACCCTTGGGCACGCACCACCCCGCTTCGTACATGACGGTCACATGCTTCCCCCCGACCGGGTCGGGCAGTGGGGCAACCCCCACTTCCAGCTCGCCACGCCGCATGTACTCTTGGATGGTGGTCAGCAGCCAGTGTCCGCTCACCACCATCCCAATCCGGCCAGTGAAGAACAGCCGGGTGATGCCTCCGCTCTCGGCCGCCGCGTACTGCGCATGCGGGGCCACCTGATGTTTGACCCGCAAGTCGATCAGGAACTGCACCGCCTCCTCGGTTGCCGGGGAGTTCAGGTAGCCCGTAGCTCGGGTGCCATCGGGGCTCAGGATGTCGCCGTTGTTCATCCAAACAAACGGCTGCCAGTAAAAGAGGTAGGTGGAAAAGGCCGTGCCGAATTGGTCGATACGCCCGTCCCCATCAACGTCCTTAGTGAGTTGCTGTGCAAGGCGCAAGTAGTCATCCCAGGTCCAGCCTCGCTGCGGATAAGGCAGTTTCGCCTCGTCGAACATCCGCCGGTTGAAGTACATGGCAATGGGATTAAAGTCTTTGGGAAAGGCGTAGAGTGCGCTATCCCGCAAGCCGATGCGGAGCACGTTGGGGAAGTACATGGACAGGTCAATGCCACGGGCACGGGCAAAGGGCATCAGATCCAGCAACAGACCACGGTTGATGAACGTGGGCATAATCACCGAGTCCAGGAGAAAGACGTCGGGAGGGGAGCCGGCGGCGATGGCGGCGAGCACCTTCTCCTTGTAGTTGGACGCCGGGATCGACTCCACGCGGACCTCAACCCCCGGATGGCGGCGGGCGAACTCGTCGGCAATGGCTTGCTCGCTCTTCACTTCCTCAGCGCCACCCCAGTTGGCGACCCTCAACACCACCGTCTCGGCCGCCCCAGGTCCACCCCAAAGGAGCAAGAGGGCCAGAAGCCAGCAGCCTCGGCTCACTGTGGAGCGCTTTTCTGTGCCGATGCCCTTCCTCATGACTGTCGCGAGCTTCCTCATCTACCGCTCATGGGTGCCACTCAAGCCCATAGCGCCCAAAGAGCTGCTCCAATTCGAACTCCACCGGCGCCTCGAGGCCCAGTTCATGCAGCCTGTCCACATGTCGAAACACCTCGGCGGGAGCACCATCCATCACTATCTGCCCCTTGTGCATGACCAGCAGACGGTCCACGGAGAGGAGCTCCTCTGGATATTGGCTGATGAGAAGGGTAGCCACCTCCTGGTCGGCAGCACTTTCATGCTTCTGGTGCAAGCTTTGAATGAGGGCGATAACCGACTCGCGCCCTTCCGGGTCGAGCAACGAAGTTGGCTCATCCAGGATCAGGTACTTGGGGTGCATGGCCATCACAGCAGCCAGCGCCAGGCGCTGTTTCTCTCCTCCAGACAACAGGTGCGGTGGATGGTGCCGGTAACGCACCAGACCAAATTGCTGCAAGGCCTCCTCGACGCGTCGGTGCATTTCCTCATAGGGGATACCGAGGTTTTCCAGCCCAAAGGCTATCTCCCGTTCCACGGTCGCCGAGACGATCTGGTTGTCAGGATTCTGGAAGACCATTCCCACCTTCTGGCGGATTGGGAGGTGGTTGGTTGGGACCCTGCTGTCCAGGCCATCAACCAGAACCTGGCCTTGCTGCGGCACCAGCAACGCGTTGAGACAGCGCGCCAGGGTGGTTTTGCCCGAGCTGTTGGCACCCATCAAGCCAACAGACTCGCCCTCGTGGATGGTGAGCGACAGGCCGTCCAAGGCTCGGGACTGCTGGCCTTCTGGCGTCGGGTAGGAAAAGCGAACGTCGATGACTTGAATCAAACCATTCCTCTCATTGCACAGAGCATTCCAGGTACGTGTGTGCTAATATAACATTTTTGTTGACCCAGTCAACGCTTTTTCTTAAATTGTCAGGGTCGACCACCGAGGCCGCCTGTAGGGTGGCGGGAACTGGCACCTAGGAGCACGCATGGCGTTGACTCACAAAGTTCCTCTCAGCATCTCCCTGCGGACCAAACTCATCCTCAGCTTCGTACTGGTTGTTTTGCTCTCCGGAGCCATTGCTGCCTGGGTGGGCTTTCGCCTGATAGGCGATGTGGTGGTACGGCAGGCACAGGACAAGGTGCGGAACGATCTCAACACCGCGCGCGCCCTGTACCGCACCAAACTTGAGCGTATTCGCGATGTGGTGGAGCTCACCTCTATCCGCTACTATGTGCGCGAAGGTATGGCAGCGGGCAACATAAAAGCCTTGGGCAGGGAGCTGCACCGAACATTGACCATGGAATCTCTGGACGTGCTGACCGCCACCGATGCCCGCGGTACGGTCATCTACCGGGCGAGGAACCCTGGGGTTGTCGGCGATAGCCAAACCGAAGATGAAATCGTGCGCCGGGTTCTCCTTTCCGGAGAGACAGTCGCCGGCACGACTATCGTCCCCCAGGAAGAGCTGCGCAAAGAGGGCGACGACCTGGTAGAGCGGGCGCGCATCCCCGTGATCCCAACCCCGATGGCCAAACCGCGACCGGCCGGTGAAGAGACAAGAGGCATGATGCTCAAGGCAGCTGCTCCGGTGCTGGACGAAGGCGGCTCCCTGCTGGGCGTCATCTACGGCGGCGTGCTGCTCAACCGCAACTATGAATTGGTGGACACGATCAAGCAAACGGTCTACCAGGGCGAGCTCTACAAGGGCAAGGAGATCGGCTCGGCCACCATTTTCTTGGGCGACGTGCGCATCTCGACGAATGTTCTTCGCGAAGACGGCACCCGCGCCATCGGTACTCAGGTCTCTGCAGCGGTGCATGACCGCGTGCTCGTCGAGGGCCTCCCTTGGATCGAGCGGGCATTTGTGGTCAACCACTGGTACATAACCGCCTACGAACCCATCCGCAGCCTCTCCGGCCAAATCATCGGCATTCTGTATGTAGGGATGCTGGAGCAAAAGTTTGCGGACCTGCGCCGCGCCACGTTGCTCACGTTCATGGGGATCACCTTCGCGGGCGTGGTGGGAGCGCTGCTGATCAGCATTTTCCTTGCCAACGGCATCCTCAGACCCCTGCGCCGCCTGGCAGAGGCCACCCGCCAGCTGGCCGAAGGAGACTTTACCCACAAAGTGCATGTGAACTCCAGCGACGAACTCGGCACCCTCGGGCACATGTTCAACTTTATGGCCGCCTCCCTGCTGGACCGGGATGAGCAGCTCCGACAGCGCGCCCAACAGACCATCATGCAGTCCGAGCGCCTGGCCACCGTGGGCCAGTTGGCAGCGGGCGTCGCCCACGAGCTCAACAACCCCTTGGGCGGCATTCTCCTCTATGCAAACCTCCTCCTGGAAAAAGCCAAACCTGGAGACCCCATCCGAGAGGACCTGCAGGTGATCGTCCGGGAGACGGAACGTTGCCGCAAGATCGTGCGCGGCCTGCTGGACTTTTCCCGGCAGACCAAGTTGGAAATGACGGTCACCGATCTTAACAAGATTATCACCACCACGCTCGATTTGGTAGTGACGCAGGCCATCTTCAAAGGGATCACGGTTGCCCGCAATCTCAGTCCCCTCCTCCCCAAGGTCATGGTGGACGTAGGACAGATGCAGCAGGTGTTCATCAACATCATCATGAACGCTGCTGAGGCTATGGGGGGTAACGGCTCGCTGGAGGTCTCGACCTCGGTGGCGGAGGGTAACACCTACGTGGTAACCTCAATTCGGGACACGGGCCCAGGCATCCCCGAAGAGATTCGCGGCAAGATCTTCGACCCGTTCTTCACCACCAAACCGCTGGGTAAAGGCACAGGCTTGGGCCTTTCGATCGCTTTCGGCATTGTGAGAAAGCACAACGGGATGATCGAGGTGGAAACCGAGGTGGGTAAAGGCACCACGTTCCACATTAAGCTGCCAATAATGGAAGCAACGGATGACCAACACAGCGGGTAACATCAACATCCTGGTGGCGGACGATGACCTCAGCATCCGCGAGGGGTGCGAACGGATCCTGCGCGGCGAGGGGCATCGGGTGCGCACGGCCATGGATGGGCTTCAAGCCTTGCGGGCGCTCAAAGAGGAACACTTTGATCTTGCTCTGTTGGACCTGAAGATGCCGGGGGTGGACGGTCTGCAGGTGCTGCGCGAGATCAAACGCCAGAGCCCACAAACGGAAGTGGTTATGATCACCGGCTTTGCCACCGTGGAAACAGCCGTCGAAGCGATGCGCCTCGGCGCCTACGACTACATCCCCAAGCCC
>JBBIKH010000263.1:0-4375 GCA_037445575.1 bacterium | reverse complement strand
CAGGAGTAGCGGTGGTAACCGGTGTTGATGATTAAGATGTCGCCTTTCTTGACCGTGACCCGGCCGGTGATCATCTCAGGCGTGTACAGGCTGTAGTCGGATACCAGGTCAGAGATGTCCACCACCACGCCCGGCCCACATAGGTCCCGCAGGGGGATGTCGGCGATAGCCCGGCCGCCGGAGTGGAAGGCTGTTTCGCCCACCAGGTGAGTGCCTACGGTGTTGCTCCAGTTGAGGATCTGGCCGTTGGCCCCCGGACCACCCCCATAGGCGCCCGTGACCCTCTTGAAGAAATGGACCTCCAGGGCCTTTTCTCCCGGCCACGGCGGGGTAAAGATGCTGCAATCCTGGGTCAGGTCGTACAGCTTGGCGGTGGCCATGATGTTGATGAATTGTTCGCGGTTCATTGTCATTCCTCCCTTTTGAGATATTGGGTATTGGATATTAGATATTGGTGGTTTGGAGCCAGTCGAGTTCTTCTTGGGTGAGGAGGGGCAAGGGCCAGTCAGCCACGTATTCGGTGGTAGCTTCGCGCACTGTTTTTGGTTGTGGCTGACTGCCTTGACGTTTGGCCTTCAGGTCAGCGGCGAAGGCGTTCAGTTGGCGGGCCAGGTCGGTCAACTGAGAGGCATACTCTTGCACCTGAGCCGGCGGCATCAGATTACGCTCTCGTGCCCGGTTGAGCCAGTACTTGGTCTCAAAGAGGCTGCCACGGGCGTAATACAGAAACTGGAGCTTCTCACCGTAATGGAACCGTCCGTAAGCCTCAGCAATGTTCGCCCCAATGGAATCCCCAGCCTTTGCCAGTTGCCCCCCTACGACATCACGCGCGAACGGTTTCCAGCGAACAACCTGTCGCCAAATGTCATCAGCCACACCTTCGGCAGCCTGCAACACCTCCAACTCCTCAAACTTCAGCACCATCCCTAACCTCCAATACCCAACATCCAATATCTAATATCCATACTGCTCAGCAAACGCCACCAACGCCTCTTCAAACATCGCCATCGGTGGGCGGACCAGCCCGGCCCCGATCTGCCCCACGCCGGCGTCCTTGTGGGCGATACCGGTGTTGACCCGCGGGGTGATGCCTTTTTCCACCACCTTACGGATGTCAATGCCGGTCGGCGTGCCCCGGAAGTCCAGCGCGGGGATGGTGAAATACTTGTGCTCGGTGTAGCAGATCTCGTACATCTCCAGGGTGGTGTTGATGGCGTCCTTGGGCGTGCCGCTGACAAAGGTGACGATGGCCGGTGCGGTCGCCATGGCGAAGCCGCCAATACCGGCTGTTTCAGTGATGGTGCTATCACCGATGTCACCACTGGCATCTTCGGCTTTGAAGCCAGGGAAGTAGAGGCCCTTGGGCACGGCTACCGGGGCGGTGAACCAGCGGTCGCCCAGCCCGCTCACCCGGATGCCGAAGTCGGTGCCGTTACGGGCCATCGTGCTGACGATGGTGCTGCCCTCCACGCCGTGGGCGGCATCGGCCATGGCCTTGCAGGCCGCCATCACCGGGTTGAGCACGCTCAGGGCATTGTCGCCCAGGAACTTGAGCACCTCGGCGGCGACATCGGGGTTAGGGGCCGCTTTGGCGATGAAAGGCGCCAGCCTGGCGGTGTAGAGGATGGAACCGGCCTTGTTGCGGTTGTGCCCCTCGTCGCCCATATGCAGCGCTTCAGCCAGAAGCGCCCGGATGTCAATCCCGCCGCTGGCCTCAATGGCAGCGGCCAGAACCGGAGCCATGACCTCGTTCATCCAGCGGAGGCGCTCCAGCACCTCCGCACTGTAGGCGCCGTAGCGCAGCACCTTGCCATAACCCTCGTTCAAATTGGAATACGATTTGTTGCCGTGGGTCTTGTTCTCGATGATGTAGACCATCATGGAGGGTGAGGTCACGCCGGCCATCGGCCCGACGGCCTGGTGGTGGTGGCAGGGCTCGAGCTGGATCGCGCCCGACTTGACCAGGGCCTCGGCTTCTGCTTCGTCCTTGGCTTGGCCTTCAAAGATGAGCGCGCCGATGATTGCGCCGCGCATCGGCCCGGAGGCGCGCTCCCAGGTGATGGGCGGCCCGGCATGGAGCAGCAGGTTATCCCGCATGCCGGGGATCACATCCCGCGCCTTGCCCAGCCCCACCAGCACCGGGCGAGCTTCCATCATGCGTTCTGTTGCTTCTGTGTTGGCTTGTTCGATGTTCATGGTGATTCCCCCTTTGTCTTTCTTGGGTGTTTTCCACTCAGCCTTACGGTCAGCTCATCACGCGCTGCGCGGCTGTGGGATAGAGCCTTTGTCATGCAACTCTTTTGCTCCAAACTGCACACTGAGTCTGGCCCGTACCTTGGTGTTCAATTTCCGCACGAATTCGTCCTTGTTGGGCAGGCCAGGGTTGTTTCGCATGGCCTGGTACACCTCGTCACTCTGTAGCATGCCCCACTCTGAGAATGTCCGCTGGTGTTTGCCGCCCGCGATCAGTGCGGTCAAAATCACCATCAAAGCTAACTATCACGGCATCGGCCTCCTCTGCCGCTACATACTGGTAGGCGTCATCAAAGTCAAGGTTGAATCGTTCCATCACTGACACCAGGTGATGCATGGCTGCCGGGCGAACTGATACCAGACCCACTCCACCTTGCACGAACAGATCGTCCACAAATTGCGACAGCACGGCTCTTTGCCCAAGTCGGTCCAGAATGACCCCGATGGAGTGCAAGGCGAAATCAGTCATCAACAACTGGTCGGTGGATGTCTGGGCCAGAAACTGACCGACTTCTGCGGACCGTTCTTGGTCAAGAAGGCGCTCAAGCCAGATGTTAGTATCCACGAGGTACATCAATCACCTCGCCAGGTCAACGCCTGACGTTGCAGCTCGAGCGAGGTGTACTGCTGCCGGTAGTTGCGCAGTGCGCCAGCCCAATCTTGCTGCAATGTCCTCTTCGCACGACGACCTCGCTTAGCGAGTAAGAACTCGACAAAATCGCGGACTTCAGCATGCATATCGGGTGGCAACTCCTGCACCAGCTCTTGGAGTGGTCTTGTTGCTATGCTCATAGCGCCCCTCCTTAATTTCCCCTACTTTTCAGTTTGGCTAAACCGCACACTGTAGCCGTGATTGTCATAGGCTCTTGGCGGCATTGGTCAAATGCCAGGCGTCAAAGCTGCGCAACTCTCAATAGTGGTAACGGGCCTGCAAAAAGTCTATCCGATCTTCCCTGACCAGGTACACGATACGGTGCTCCTCCGTCAGCCGCCGTGACCACACTCCTGCTCCGAGATACTTCAGCGGTTCCGGCTTCCCTGGCCCTCTAAACGGGTCACGTAGAATCGCTTCAATCAGGTTGAATGCCCGCAGCGCAACCTTGCGATCTGTCTCCACCCAGTATCGCAAATCCTCCCGAAACTCGGGGTGAAACACCGCCACGCGCTAAACAGGCACCTCAATCTGTACCCTATGCCGCTTCGTCAAGCCCAATCTCACGCCGCAGCTCTTCTACCGTCTGAGGTGCCAGCTTTTCGCCCCGAGCGCGGGCTAACGCTGTCAGCAGTCGCTCCGCATTCTCAGGTGACCGGAGCAAATGCGCTGTCTCCATCAAGCTGTTCAGCTCCGCGACCGAGATCAACGCCACATCCTCGGCCCCTCGTCGCCGAATAATCACCACTTCGCGGTTGGCCGTCACTTCATCGCAGAGCATCGCCAGTTTCGCACGCGCTTGCGTGTAGGTGGTGTAGGTCATCATAGAACCTCCAAAAGCACAAGTTGTACAGTAACACTGTACAATGAAACGCCTGGATTGTCAAATACACCGCAATTCGGTCCACTCAACTATCAATCCCCGACCCTCGGCAGGCGTTTCCCAGGCTCAAACCGCGAACGAGCTTCTTTGAGGATCTCCTCGTAAAGCGCCAGGTTGCGATCCTCCAAGTGGTCGAAGGTCTGCGGGCTCTTGCTGCCCCAGGTCACGTAGCGCAGCGGGTCGGGGTCGAGTTTGGCGGCGATGATCTCCTCGCTGCCCCGGGCCTGAGCCAGTCGCCAGGCAATGGGGTTGACAATCATGCTGTGGCCGAAGTAATAGTTGCCACCGGCGTCCGGCCCCACGGCATTGGTGGCGACCATGTAGACGTGGTTGTCATAAGCCCGGGCCGCGTTGGTGAGTTGCCAGATGTCGAAGCTACGCAGCAGGGCCGCCGGCCGGACAATGACCTCAGCGCCCTTCACCGCTAGCAGGCGCGAAAGCTCCGGAAAGTCGCCATCGTAGCAGATGATCATGCCGATGCTGCCCAGAGCTGTTTCGTAGACATCGGCGCGGTTGCCTACCGTCACCCAGCCGCCGCAATCACAACGCTCCAGCGGAAAGGGATGGGTCTTGTCGTAGATGCCGAT
>JBBIKH010000262.1:0-4429 GCA_037445575.1 bacterium | reverse complement strand
CGAAGGCGGCGATATGCTTCAGCCCATGGCTATTGCAGTCATCGGCGGGTTGCTATTTTCGCTGTTCGTGACTTTGTTGTTGTTGCCGAATTTATACTATATTTTTGAAAGAAAATAGAGTCGTTCTGACGGACGAGATAGTCGAGTCTCTGGAGTCCACGGGGGTGGTGGGCAGGTGCAAGTTGCGAGGGGCGGAAGAACCGAGGCTGGAAGGCAGAGAATCTACTCCGATGGACAGGAGAGGTGATATTGTTCAGGGCTGTTAGCAATATCGTGCAGAGCGGTTTGCACTGAAGTGAGTGACCAAAAGGTCTTCCCAATCTTGGGTGGCGCATATTCGGTTTGGACAGTTGATAAGGCGAGCTAGTGGGAGGGTACTATGACTTTCAAGTCCATGGGTTTCATTGGCGGCGGGCGGGTCACGGCTTTTCTCTTGCGCCGGTTAAAAGAGGTCAGCGCCCTACCTGATGAAGTCATTGTCTCGGACCCTGATCCGGGTCGACACTCTCTGATTTCGAGTATGAATCCGGAGAGAATTCATTGCACCACCGACAACGTGGAACCCACAAATTCAGATCTGGTGGTCTTGGCCGTGCATCCGCCTCAGGTAGATTCTGTCTGCTCACAAATTGCTGGTCATATTCGACCGGGTGCAGTGGTCCTTTCTCTTATCCCCACGGTGCGTCTGAACACGTTTGCACAAAAACTGCAAGGTTTCGACCGCATCGTGCGCATGATCCCCAACGCGCCTTCGGTGATCGGCCAAGGATTTAATCCGGTGGCTTTCTCGGAGGCCCTCAGTGGGGCGGATCGGGCACCTCTGCAACAGCTGTTTGCCCACTGGGGCATCTCGCCGGAGGTGCCAGAAGAATGTCTTGAGGCCTATGCGGTCTTTACGGGAATGGGTCCTACATACTTCTGGTTTCAGTGGCTAACCTTGAAGGAGCTGGCCCTCCAGCTAGGACTGGCGCCGAGAGACGCCGACCAGGCCCTAGCGAAGATGCTCCATGGAGCGGTCGAAACCCTCTTCGCCTCGGGCCTGAAGCCCGAAGAAGTGCTGGACCTAATCCCCTCCTATCCGCTTAAGAAAGACGAGGAGGGCATTGGGGGCATTCTGCGCGACCGGATCGAGGCGTTAGCTCAAAAGCTAACATCGGCGACGCGGTAAAGGTACCGAAGACCTGCCAACCAGCCCTCGCGGGGATCGAGTGAGCCTTTGGAATGCCTTGCGGTAGAAAGTCGCCGTGGCTTTCTCCCGTCAGAGGTTGCCTTCGCGCTGAGAAACGTGCCGCCTCCTCTTGGCAGAGCTCGTAGCTGAGGCGGGCATCATGGCCGCAGTACTCGGCCCTCGCACACTCTCGTGAGTTCGCTCGAGAAGGGGGGTGTGCACTGGCTGCCCTTTCCGCTGGGCAGCCTGGTTTCCGACTGCATTTCAGTCAGGGGCACTTGCGGGTGCCACATGAGGCCCAGAGAGTACGTGTCGGGCATATGCGAGCGCAAGACGTGGCGTTGCCCCCCTGAGCACAGTCCTGGAAGACTTCCGAAAGCGCGCGGACGCGAACCTGAGGTGGCCGGCGAGAGACAGGTCGTGATTACAGGAGTGCGGGCAGCGGCGCACGGCTGCCGCTGCGATCTTATGAGAGGTAGCAGTTGTCTGCCCACAAGTAGAGGCGGTCCGGAAAATAAGGCTTGCGAAGCAGGGAAATTATTATATATTTCCGTGAACCTCGGGAACAAGCCAGGAGCCCGTGGCGCCAGGCGCATCGTTGCCGTTCTGTGGCGCCCGGGAATAAGGCTCCCTGCATCGTTATCATTTCAAGTTTGGCGGCCGGTTGTTTCCAAGTGGGCGCGATTGTCGAGGGTGGCCCGCTGTGCACAAGGTAATCATCGCCAGGGCTGCGCAAATTTCGCTGAGGTGGGCCGATGCTGAAAGAGCTGCTCTTGCCGGAAATCCAGGAGCTGATCGAAGCGAAGGACTGGCGAACGCTCAAGGGAGCTGTTGCCGACTGGCCTACTCCCGACGTGGCCGATCTCTTGGAGAGCCTTGCCGAAGCAGACCGGGTGATCCTTTTCCGGCTCCTGCCCCGCACGCAGGCGGCAGAGGTCTTTGCCTACCTGGAACCGGACAAGCAGCGGGGGCTTTTGGAACGTTTGACCAACGAGCAGGTCAAGACCCTGTTGGAGGAGGTGCCACCCGACGACCGTACAGAGCTCTTCGAGGAGCTGCCCGCCAAGGTTACTCAGCAGCTCCTCAGCCTCCTTTCGCCCGGAGAACGCCGGGAGGCCTTGCAGCTGCTCGGGTACCCGGAGGAGAGCGTCGGCCGCCTCATGACCCCCGATTATGTGGCCATCCGACTGCACTGGACCATCGAGCAGGCTGTCAGCCACATCCGTCGCTACGGCCGTGACGCTGAGACCATCAACGTGATCTATGTCGTCGATGAAGAGGACCATCTTCTGGATGACCTCCCGATCCGCCGCATCATCTTGGCCGACCCCTCGCAACGCGTCGAGTCCATTATGGACCACAAATACATCGCCGTTGAGGCGCACGCTGACCAGGAAGAGGCCATCCGGCTCATTCAGCACTATGATCTGAGCGCCCTGCCGGTGGTGGACAAGGAGAACGTGCTCCTTGGCATCGTGACTGTGGACGACGTGTTGGACGTGTTGCAGGAGGAGGTCACCGAGGACGTGCACAAGGGCGCAAGCATCGCCCCATTGGATACCAGCTACAACGCAGCCTCATTCTGGAGTCTGTATCGCAAACGAGTAGGGTGGCTGTCGCTGCTGGCGGTGGCCGGGTTCCTGTCCTCCAGCGTGATCGCGATGTATGAGGAGACGCTGGCCAAGATCGTGGCTCTCGCATTCTTTATCCCCGTGCTCATCGACAGTGGCGGCAACACGGGGTCGCAATCGGCCACCCTCATCATTCGTGCCTTGGCCCTCGGCGAACTCACGCCCAAACGGTGGCTGCAGGTGGTAGGCAAAGAGCTCTTGGTGGGAATCCTCTTGGGAGCGACCTTGGGGTTGATCCTCTTTGTGTGGGGCGAGTACTGGAAGGGCGGACCGCAGGTAGGCCTCGCTGTAGGTCTCTCCATGGCGTGCATCATTGTGATTGCCAACCTGTTGGGAAGCCTGCTTCCCATCCTCGTAACCAAGTTCCGCCTGGACCCTGCCGTGGTGAGCAGCCCCCTGATCACTACTGTGATTGACGCCCTTGGACTTGTCATCTACTTCACCGTGGCCAAGCTGGTGATTCATTTCTAAAGGTGGGGATGATGATTAGGGACAGGGCAGAAAAGAGGGGGCGGGGCCAGGGGCGCGTGTTCCGTGGCTGCAGAGGGCGTGGTGTCCGTGGGCAATGGCCCAATGCGGGTGACTCTTAGCTATGAACGAAAGGAAGGAACAGAGATGAGCCGAACAGCAAGAGTGGTGGTAGTGGCTGTGCTTGTGCTGGCGGTCGCTGCCGTCCTGGTGTTGCGGGGCAAAGTCG
Source organism: bacterium (assembly GCA_037445575.1). Classification (GTDB taxonomy): domain Bacteria; phylum Zhuqueibacterota; class Zhuqueibacteria; order JANLFK01; family Oleimicrobiaceae; genus Oleimicrobium. The sequence goes on along the minus strand of JBBIKH010000262.1, from coordinate 933 downwards.
GCAAGGGCACGCGCTCGGAGGCGCCAGTGCCGAGTCTCGTTGCAGAGGGGACGGTACAGGGTGAGGCTGACACCTCGCAGTCTCAGGCAGAGGCAATCGGTTCGCCGCCGGAAATGGCGCCCGTGCCTGTAGCTCCGGCTCTCCCCAAAGGCACAGTGGCCACGGTCAATGGTCGGCCCATCACCGAAGAGTATTTGCGCAGCAGTTACGAAAGTCTGCCTCCTCAGTACAAACAAGAGTTCGCCGGGGACATGGAGGCGTTTTTGGACCAGATCATCGTGAGGGACCTGCTCTTCCATGAGGCAAAGCGCCGCGGGCACACGGCGGCCGGCCCGGATGGTAGTGAAGACCAGGAGGCGGTGATCCAAGCATTTGTCGATGCGCTTGGGAGCACGGTGCAGGTCTCGGATGCGGAGGCAAGGCAGTTCTACAGCGAGCACGCCCAGGAGGTGCAGGGCGCGACGTTCGAGCAAGTTGAGAGCAGCATTCGCGGCTACCTCGGCCAACAAAAGTTCCTTGCCAGTATCTCCTCCCTCATCGACAGTCTGCGCGGCGCAGCACAGATCGTGAAGAACCAGGAGTGGTTGGCTGCCCAACGGGCGCAGCAGCCTCCTGATCCACTGGAGCCGGCTCTTCAGAGCGGCAAGCCGACGCTTCTGGATCTCGGCTCGGACACCTGTGTGCCGTGCAAGATGATGAAGCCGATTCTTGACGAATTGAAAGAGGAGTACAAGGGCCGGGCGAACATCCTGGTGGTGGATGTCTACCAGCATCGGCGCCTCGCTCGACAGATGCAGGTGCGGGTAATCCCGACTCAGGTCTTCTTCGACAGCAAAGGCCAGGCCTTCTGGCGGCACGAAGGTTTTCTCTCCAAGGCGGAAATTGTAGAGAAGTTGAAGGAACTTGGTGTGGAGTGACAGCTGCGATGCGGGT
>JBBIKH010000261.1:1866-4448 GCA_037445575.1 bacterium | reverse complement strand
CCAGTTGGCGTTGATAATATTGAACAGGGTGATGGCGATCAGGTAGTGGATGTCGTATTTGAGACCACTGTAGGTATGGGAAAACTGCAGAGGGGGGAGTTTTGCCACCAGGGCCCCCAGCCCTCCTACCAGTCGCAAGCTCAGAGGCATCACCACCGCACTCACGGCCAGCAGTATCAGGAACTGGACCACATCCGCAATGGTAACTGCCCACAGCCCCCCCAGCATGGTGTAGAGTAAAATCACCACACCCGCAGCGACAATCACCCACTCGATGGGTACGCCTATGGTGGAAGCGATGACCTTGGAGACGGCGGTTAACGTGATCCCTCTGCTGAGCAGGCCACTGAGGACCATGACATAGCCGACTATCTGGCGTGTAGAGGCATTGTAGCGGGCGGTCGTGTATTCCACAGGCGACATCACCCGAGCACGACGCCACCTCGCCGCAGTGATGCGATAGCCGATGAAGAAAGCCACCGACCAGGTCAGGAAGTAGATGAAACCGAAGAGGCCTGTGTGATAGACAAAGCCCGCGGCCCCGGTAAAGGTCCAGGCAGTGAAGTTACCCATGTACAGCGACACGCCGCTTACCCACCAGGGTATCATGTTTCCCCCAGCGAAAAACTCCTTGGCGCCCTTCATGAACCTGGAGAAGTAAATGCCTATCGCCACAAGCAAGAAGCCATAGAACAGCAGTGCGTAGTAGTCTGACGAGGAAAGGTAGTGCATCGGTGGCTCTGCTCTAGTTGCCTTTATGCAAAGCAGCGTGCTTTGACGTCCACACGAAAAACAGCTTGATTTGCTGCCGGCACCGGTGTATTTTTACAGCCGACCTGCACAAAAATCGCGTCTCGGAAAGGACTCATGCCATGACACCTGCTCACCGTTCTCAGTTCAAGAGGGCTTTGCGCCTCATTCCCTGGGCAACGCAGACCAACGCCAAACGGTTCAGACCCACATGTCCACATATGCCGCCGTTCATTCGCCGCGCTGCCGGCTGCCGGCTCTGGGACCTCGACGATCGGGTCTACATTGACTTTCGCTGCGCGCTTGGGCCCATTATCCTCGGCTACCAGCACCCGGCAGTAGATGAGGCAGTCCGCGTGCAAATGGCCAACGGCGTGATTTTCAGCATGGCCAGTCCGCTGGAGCTGGAAACGGCAAAAGCCATCCGCCGCAACGTCCCCTGGTTGGAGCAGATCCGCTTCATGAAGCCCGGCGCCGACGCTTGCAGTGCCTGTGTGCGCCTGGCGCGGGCCCTTACCGGGCGCGACCACCTATTGAGCGCAGGTTACCACGGGTACCACGACTGGTCAGCGGCGGAATGGCCCGATTCCGGAGTGCCGGCAACAGTCCGCACCCACATTCACACCATCCCGTACGGGGACGTAGCCGCTGCCGAACGCGTCTTTGCAGAATTTGGCAGTCAGCTGGCTGCCGCTATCGTTGAACCCTACGACTGGCTGCACCCGGACGGTCTCCCCTTCTTGCAACGCCTGCGCCAGCTATGCGACAGGCACGGAGCCCTGCTCATCTACGACGAAGTGTTGACCGGCTTCCGCCTGGCGCGAGGCGGCGCCCAAGAGTACTATGGCGTCACGCCTGACCTGGCAGCCTACGCCAAAGCTATGGCCAACGGCTATCCGCTCTCCGCTTTCGCGGGCAAACGGGCCTTTATGCAACAGCTCGACAAGACCGTGATCACCATTACCCACGGCGGTGAGACGCTGTCGTTGGCGGCCTGCAAAGCCACCATGGAGGTCATCCGACGCGAACCCGTGCACGAGCACATCTATTACATAGGCGAACGACTGATGCAAGGCTTTACGGAAATCATCAACGAGTTGCAAGCGCCAGCGCAGGTGGTCGGCCTTCCTCCTGCACCTTGCCTCACCTTTGCTACCGGCGATGCCCATCGCGACGCCGAGCTGAGGGACCAGCTCTTCGACCACCTGTACGCCTCCGGCATCTTCGCCAACGACAGGTGGTTTGTCAGTTATGCCCATCGGGCCCAGGACATCGATGAAACCCTGGACAAAGTGCGCGCAGCGTTCAAGGCTATCATGTAGCTGGCGAATGCACGTCCTCCACGTGAACGCCCGCTGCTTGACCCAGCCATGTCTGGGCTGAGCCAGAGGCCGTCCGCAAAGGCGATCCTCACATTGGAGGCCCGCTGCCGGCTTCCCCGTACTCCACTGCTGCCCGCCGGCAATACTCCCGCAGCAGATTCAGGTAGTCGCGGTACTGCTGCAGGGAGACATTGGGGGGCGTCTGATGATCCACTGACGGGATGAATCCGCCCTGTCTCATGACCGGGAGCAGGCGCTCAAACTCGCGACGCATCGCCTCCGGACCCTTGTCCAGAACAAGTTTATCAAAGGCACCGATGAGTCGGAAACGCGGATGGCGTGCACGAATTGCCACCACGTCCACGCCCGCCATCCGCTCCAGAGGGGCGATCCCTTCGATCCCAACCTCCTCCAACCACGGGATCAGCTCGGTCACGTCGCCATCCGAGTCGACGAACGGCATAATGCCATAGTCTTTGAGAACCGGCACGATGCGGCGATAGTACGGGG
>JBBIKH010000261.1:618-1820 GCA_037445575.1 bacterium | reverse complement strand
GGTTGTATGACATGTCCTCAGCGAAGGTCATGTATTCGGGCCGCAACAGGCTGCAGAGCTCATGCACCACGCGAAGGTTGAAACTCAACAGGTCCTCATTGATCTGATGGATGAGCTCAGGCTGATCGTAGAACGCGAGCAGATGCTCCTCGATGCCCAACAGTTCCCGTGGCCCCCAGAAAAAGCCGTCGATGGTTAGCCATACGACAAGGTCGCCGCGCGCATGTGGCTCCACCCAGGTACGGACCAGCTCCTTGTCAAATGCCGGCTCTGGGTAGAGGAAACGCTTGAAGGCCACGTACTCGTCGTGGCTCCGGATCAACGGCGCACCGTGGTAGGCGGGCTTTGGGCAATCCGCAGCCAGCGGGCTGATCCAGATCTGCCGATACGGGTCATGGCCAAGGTAGACATTAATCTCCGTAAAGTCGGTGAGATGACGAGGGAGCCCTTCACCGTACCATCGCTCAAGGGTCTTGTCCCACCACATCGCCCATTCGATCATCGGCAGCCGGTCAACCGGTGCGAAGGACATCACCCGTCGAAAGCGCTCCACATGGGTCATAACTGGCAACCCCATAGGCGACCGAATGGGTTAGTGCATGAGCTCCGCTGCCCTTCGCTCCATGTATGTAGCTTCGATGAAAGGCTCATCATCCATGTGTTGGCGCATGAGGGCGATGCGGCGGTCGAACAGTTCGCCCAGGTTATCGCCATACATCAGAGGCGTTTCGCCTTTATCCGTCAGAGACATAAAGGCCACCGGGCTCTGCCACAGCTCCTTGAGCCGCTCGGTGTTCTCAATTTCCTTCACAATAAGATCGCGCACCATGTCCCGGTAGTATTTCCTCTTGGCAGCGGTGCGGGCATTCATGTGCCCGTGCACACCGGCCACCCACGCCGCCACATTGCGCTGCGTCATGAACCAGCAGCGCAGGGCCCGGAGGCGCACAAGCTGGTCGCAGATAACGTTCCGCTGCCCCAGCTCCGCCGTGGCCTGGTCGCAAACAGCCTCCAGGCTTTCGATGGCCCTGTCCAAAGGATCCCAGAGATATCTGTCTATCCTTTGCACGTCGAGTTCGCTCTTCTCCGGAGTCGTGAGGTAGAACAGAACGTCACGGCTCAGGTCCACATTGTTGGGATTGTGCGGCGTGGAGCACATAAAGTCCTGGTAGAAGGCCTACTTGTCATCCGGTATCGCGTCC
>JBBIKH010000261.1:0-608 GCA_037445575.1 bacterium | reverse complement strand
TGGGCACAAAAGGACGGACCCAAAGCCGGTACCATGTAAAGCCAAAGCTCGCATAGAGAGGAGTGACAATGGGGAATGCCAGAATTGCCTCTTCGGCAAGATCCCACGCCTCCAGCAGGTGCCGGTAGAAGCGTTCCCCTGCCCACTTGCGGGCAAGCCCTTCAAGTTCCGCCTCAAGGTCCATATTCGCGTCAAACAGGTAGCGCCAGGAGATCTCGTGGTTCACGTTGAAAGGGACCAGCTCCGGGGGAAATGTTCCCCCAGAATGGGCAAGATACTGCGCGCCGCCCCGCTTCATGCTGTGCAGCTTGCGATAGGTCAGTTTCGGGTAGGGCACGCCTATGAGCGGATCAAACATGATGTGCGGGCCTGCAGTAAAGTAGAAGTGAGCGAGTGCGCCCTTCGCTGCCAGCTCGTCTTGGAGTTTCTTCTCCCGCGGGTCAAAGTCCAGTTGGTACACGCTGCCCGCATTAATGGCTTTGTTCTCTGGGTACTGCGGGTGAGCGTAGGGCACATCCCAGCCGCGCGCCAAAAGCGTGGCCGCCTCCACGTCGATGCCCTCCCCCAATCCGGCCCAGACAGTGTCGTGCTCACCATAGAACGATTCC
>JBBIKH010000260.1:0-4453 GCA_037445575.1 bacterium | reverse complement strand
CCAGTAGTCGGGCCCGCTCCTTTTCCGACGCCCGCCCGGCGTGGCGCAGGCCGGTCGCCAAGGTCTGCAGGGCAAGCTGTTGCTGGCCCAGGGCACCATAGCAATAGGCCAGCTGCAGATAAGCTGAGGCAAAAGCTGAGTCCAAACGGATGGCTTCATGGAACTCGCCGGCTGCCTCCTGGAAGTAGAACCTGTCCTGCTTCTCAAAGCCGGCGATGTAGTGCCGGTAGGCAAGCACAGAAGTGGTAGTCACGTCGGTGACGGTCAGTGCCCGCTCGCGCGCCTCGCGGAGGGATAGCTGTAGCCCCTCCTTCACTTTGCGCGTAAGCTCGTCCACCATGGTAAAGACGCGCTCCAGGCCTTCCCCGGCCACCGCATCGCTCCTCAACAGTTCGCCGCGTTGGGCGTCATAGAGCTTGGCCTCAATGCGGAGGGAGTCACCCCGCTTCTGCAGGCTGCCGGTGAGCCACGCTTCGGCCTTGGCCTCGCGGGCCACGACGGCCGCCACCCGCACATCGGCAATGGTATAGTCAGCTTTGCCCAGACGGCGCAGGATATTCACCAACCCCTCGTGGCTCACCACCGTCAGCTGATGCGACTGCGAAAGGTCAGCGATGAGCATGTCGGTAATGCCAGCGCGCAACCAGTCCAGCTCGCGGTCCCCCGTGAGGTTATCGAAGTAGGTCACAAGTATGGTCTTCCGCTCGCCGGTCTCCAGCTGCACAGTCGCCTCGGTGCGGCGGCGCATCCCTGGTTGAGAGCCCTCGGTGGGTTCAGCCAACTTGATCTTCCGCGGCTGCGGCTCTTTGCTGCAAAAGACCGCCAGCAACACGCCCCATAGGCTCATCACCATGAAAAAACGGCGGACGGTCACCGATCAATCCTCCTACCTTGACGAATCCTAAGCTTCTGCACAGGGCTTCATCCTTCCAGGGTCGGCACCTGGCTCCAGTCAACCTTGCCTCCGTAGGCTGAACCCCCTCGCCTACTACGCCTTGCCCCAGAGGGGGCCGCCTCCCCTTCTGTTCACGCGGCGCTCGCTGCCCCATCACCACGGCGCTGCACGACAACAAGGGTGATGTCGTCATGTTGCAGCGCCCGACCAACGAACCGGCGCAGGTGGCGAAGCACCAGCTTGCTCACCCCTTCTGCGCTCTCCGGCTGGGTCTGCGCCATCAGCGACATCAGCGTCTGCTCTCCAAACTGCTCGTGCAGTTCGTTCATGGCCTCGGTGACGCCATCGGTGTAAAAGAGCAACACGTCGCCCGGGGCCACGCGCACTCTGCACTCCCGGATGTGTCTGTCGAAGGTCGCCGAATCGGCCAAGCCCACGGCGATGCCCGGTGGGAGGAGGGCTTCCACTTGGCCGTTTGCGCGGCGCAGGAGCACGCTGTTGTGGCCGGCCCGCGCCAGGCGCAAGAGCCCGCTGCGGAGATCGATGAGCCCGTAGGCCACCGTGGCGAAGACGCGGGGGTCGAGGCGCAGCCGAAGCTTCCGGTTGAGCTCGCAGAGGAGGCGCGCAGGAGAATCGTAGGAAGTGCTCAGCGCCACCATGATCCCTTTGATCTCGGCCATGTAAAAGGCAGCCGAAGTCCCCTTGCCGGTGACGTCGGCAATCACCACCCCGAGTCGCCCGGGACCCACCTCCAGGTAGTCGAAGTAGTCGCCTCCTACTGCCGCCGCCGGAAGGCAGATGCCGTCCAGGTCCCAACCTACAAGCTGCGGCTTTGTCTGGGGGAGCAGTTTCCTCTGCACATCGCGCGCGATCTCCAATTCGCGCTGGAGCTTTTCTTGCTCAGCCAGCCGGAGGTGGAGCAAGGCGTTGTCGAGCGCAAGGGCCGCCTGCGAGGCCAAGATCGCCAGAAAGCGCCGGTCCCGGTCGCCATAGTCGCCGCCGTGCTTGGGCGGAGCCAAGACCATCAGCCCCACCAGACTGTCCCGCGCCCACAAGGGTACCAGCAGGGAGCATTGCTCTGGACGCAGCAGGCGCTGGAGCACCTGGCGCGCACTCGCTCGAGGCGCCTCGGCGGCGAGTGAGGCACAGGGCCAAGGTTCCTTTCGGGCCAGAAGGCCCTGCACCTGGGACAGATCAATGCATGCCGCTGTTCTCCCCAACTCTCCGCGCGTCGAGTCCCACATGGCGCGGAACCTCCCAGGGTATTCGTCATCCTGGACCAGCAAGACGACCCTGCGCGCCGCCATCCCAGCCTGCAGGCCCTCCGTGGCCAACTGGGCAACCCTGCGCAGCTCAAAGGTATAGCCCAGCGCCCGCGTCATCTGCTCGATGGTCTCTTTCTCCCACAACCCCACCAGCATGGTGTTGAAGCTGCGCGCTAACTCGCCAATTTCATCCCGAGAGCGCACCCGTACTTCCCGGCTCAAGTCACCGGCAGCGATCTGCCTCATCGCCGCGGCCAATTTGTGCAGCGGTGTCACAATGCGGTAGCTAATCACTGCAGAGGTCACCACCCCCAACACCGTGAACACTGCCAAGAGCAAGAAATTGGTCAGCCGCTTTCGCCGGAAGGCGTCGTTGAGATCGATCAGGGAGAAACCCACTTCCACCGTGCCATAGGAACGAGTGGCGTCGCGGATCTGCACCGGCACGCTGCCCAAGTCCTCGCGGCTCTCGGCTGCCACCGCCCCCTGAGATAGGAGCCGCACCACCTGCCGTTCCTCTTCGGCGGTGAGAAGTTGCCGCTCGCCTAAATCCAGCCACTGAGGATTGAGGGCATGGGCTGCCAGCGAGTCGTGCTCATCGAAGATGGCGATGTAGACCAGGTCCCGGCTGAAATCGGCGCGAATCAGGTTGTCGATGTAGCTTTGGTACGCATACCACCCTTGCGTCTCAGCAAAGCGAATGGAGGCAATCTGTTTGGCCAAACGCTCAATGCGCTCCTCAACTTCCCGCCGCTCAGCTATCAGTTCCCGGTAGCTGAAAAAGTAGCTCACCGAGGCCATGATGGCAAGGACCAGGGCCACCACGGCCAAGGTGATCTTGACCCACAGGCTCTGCAGGTATTTCATCGCCTAATCCTTGACGGCAATGAAGGCGATCTCCACTGCTGCTCCTTTGGGCAGGCGCGCCACCTGCAAGGCACAACGCGCTGGCGGATCGCTGGGAAAATACTGCGCATAGACCTGGTTGATGCGCGGATAGTTGGCAATGTCATCCATGTACACTGTCGCGCTGACCACATTCGCCAGGTCCATGCCCGCCGCCTTGAGCACCGCCTTGAGGTTGTCAAGCACCCGCCGTGTCTGCTCCTCGATCGAACCGGTGACGAGCTCGCCCGTAGCGGGATCAATGGGGATCTGGCCGGAGGTGAAAAGCATGTTCCCCACTTTGATCCCCTGGCTGTACGGCCCAATGGCCGCCGGCGCCTCAGGGGTGGCGATCACTTGGCGAACCGTCGGCGCATGTGTATGAGGCCGGCACCCCACCACAACGAACACCGCAAGCAGCAGCCCCAGCAAGGATCTGCGCATGGTCGGTCCCTCCTTCTCTGTCCTGTTGCTCTGCTCTCATCTGCCACTGCTCATTCAAGCCCTCGCTCCCGCAGGAAAAGCACGCGCCAGGAAAGCGTCCATGCTCTTGCTGCGGGGCTCGATGATCTCTTCCACAATCTCCTCCGTGCGCGGCAGGGAAGAAATACTCTTTTCAGCTGCGGGGAGCCTGTTCACCGCAGTGGCCAGGTTCCGCAGCCGCACAAAGCGCCAATAGTGCCCCTGGCTCAGCGGATACACAGACTCGTTACACAACAGAGGGTCCACATCCGCCGCCAGCAGGCCCTCTGCCACTGCTCGCTCATACTCGCGAGTGCCGGGGATCGGCGAATAGCACGCCAGGTGCACTCTCGCTCCCAGGCTGGCCACGAACAGAATGCTCTCCACCACCTCGCTCACTTCCTGCCCGGGCAGCCCCATGAGCAAGTAGACGCCGATATCGTGTCGTCGATACCCCGCCTGTGTCAGGCCTTCCAGCGCTCGTGCCAGGTCGTCCTTGGTTACCTTGGCACTCATGTCGCGCAGGCGCGCCGGATTGACCGTCTCGAAGCTCAGGCGCAAGGTGGCAAAGCCAGCTCTTCGCAACAGCAGCGCCAGCTCCCGATCCACCGCGCGCGGTTGCACACCGTTGGGCGTGTGGAACCGAGCCTGCACCCCGCGGCGAAGCAACAGTTCCAGCAGCGGCTTGATGTGTTGGTCAGGAGCGAAAAAGAGCGCATCGTCATAGAAAGCGATGTGGCGGGCACCCTGCCGCACCCAGTGCTCAATTTCTGCTACCACCGCCTCGGGCGCTCGCTGGGCAAAGCCCCTCGTCAACAGGTTGGACGCACAGAAGCTACACCGATATGGACAGCCGCGCGAGGCCATGATTGCCACCACCTCCAGACACGGGTAAAGGTCGTAGGCCGGGTAGGGCAGCGCGTCAAGGTCCTGGTACCGGGTGGCC
>JBBIKH010000259.1:0-4517 GCA_037445575.1 bacterium | reverse complement strand
CCCCGTCGCTCCTTTGCAAACATGGCATGGAGCGCGCCCTGCTTCTGGGGTAGGTTGAGTAGCCGATCCAGGTCCATTTCGATGGTGGAGGCAAACCCGTACTCTTCCACGCCGATGCTGCGCACCAGCAGCCGCCGATCCATGCGGCGCTGGACACCGACCACGATAGCGTCCGAAAGGGTGGTCTGCAGCACCACCGCGCCAAAGGCTGTGGTCAATCCGCCCATCAGCTCCAAGCGAGCGGGGGCGCGCACGATCACAATGTCCCGACGGGGCGCAAAGATCCCGCCGAAGGAGCGCTTCATGGTCTCGGCAAAAGCTTTGACCTCAAGAGGAGCTTTCGGTTTGCCTAGCATGGCGTGTGTCGACCTGGTTTGTCCTCATGCATATCATGTTCCGCCGCTTGCGGACCCCGCTCCTCGGCCGCGATCCCCTGCCCACGAGCAGTCCGGCTCCGCCACGCCAGTCCCTCGCTCATCGGGTAGCCACGACCGCCGGAGCCCCATCTTTCTTGAGGAGGTGACCAGACGCCTCTCGTGCCGTCCCTTCCCTGTTGTGGAGTATTTGCGGTGCCGGACAGCGCTTTGCCCTCCGCCGGCAGCCACGGAGAGCTGTCCCTGTTGCCCAGCCTCGGGATGAGCACCCGGCCCCTGGGCGGAAACCGCCGCGGAGATCATTCATCCGGTCCTCGTTCAGGACTCACACCGGATTTGGTAGGTCGACGAATTCCACCTCAATGCCGAACTCCTGGGCAATCTGTTCGCCTAGTTTCTTGATGCCCAGCCGCTCAGTGGCATAGTGTCCAGCGGCTATGAAATGGACACCGCTCTCCTTAGCCAGGTGCATGCTGACCTCTGCCGCTTCGCCGGTGATAAAGACGTGCAAGCCCAGCTCAATTGCCTCCTGCAGGTAGCGCGCACCACCTCCCGAGACTATCCCTATCGCTTCCACACTAGTGGGGCCATAGTCGAACACCAAAGGGTTGCTCTCGTAAAGGATCTTGACCTTGTTGAAGATCACCCGATAATCGACGGGCTCAGCGAGTCTGCCCCAGTAACCAACAGTGGCGAAACGCTCAAGCGCTATGAGGCCCAAGGCGCGGGCCGCCAGCGCATTGTTGCCGATCCCATGGTGACCGTCCAGCGGCAAGTGGTAGGCGACGAGCGAGATGTCGTTCTTGAGCAAGATGGCCAAACGTTTCTTCATCGCCCCCCGCACGGTCCTGCTCTCCTGGTCCCAGAACAGGCCGTGGTGCACGATGATCATGTCTGCCCCTCGCGCTTCTGCTTGTCTGAAAAGATCAAGCGAAGCGGATACCCCGGTGACAATTCTGCTCACATGAGGCTTCCCCTCCACCTGCAGCCCTTGGGGACCATAGTCTTCATAGGCTCCTGGGTCGAGGAGCTCATTGAGATACGCTACAAGACGATCACGTGCGACCACTGCTGGCCTCCTTGCTGTTTCCGGCCTTGCCCTGAATGGCATGGCCATAAGAGAAAAAGCTGGCGGGGCTCGAGGTCCCGGACTGCCTGCTTACGCCGAGGTGCGCGACAGCGCTCCCTATACTACCAGGCCCCCCTCGTGGGAGGTGCGTCCGGCGCAGACCTCACAGCTATCGTGCCCGCAGAAGCGATGAACCAAGCATCGCTCCGCTGGCCCTCTACGCGCACAAGAACCCTCCTCTCACTGCAGAGCCGCGAACGCTAGTACCTGTTGCGGTGTAGCACCTCTTGCAGTGACCTCTTCGGTACGTGCAGCACCCCTTGCGAGTCGCGCCAGTATTTGACAGAGTCGCACAACACTTCCACCTGGGGGCTTTCCGCCGGATAACCGAGCGCAAGCACAGAATCGATCTCACAGTGGGCTGGGATGGACAGGGCCTGCTGCAACTGCGGGCGGTCAACGGAGCCGATCCAACAAGCACCTATGCCTAGCTCCAGTGCGGTCAAGATCATGCTCATCATGGCGGCACCTACGTCGTGCTCACCGCCCTGCGCGCGGCGTTCGCGGTTGAGCAGCACCACTACGTATGCCGTAGGTCTCTGCCCAGCCGGCGGCGGACCCTGCTCCGGCGGAAGATAGCCCGCCCATTTCGTGCACGAGAATACCAACTCCAAGAGCTCCTGGTCATCGACAACGATGAACTCGCACGGCTGGAGGTTGGCCCCGCTGGGGGCCAGCCTGCCGGCATCTACGATGCGTTGCAACGCCGAAAACGGCAGCGGCTCCTGGGTAAAGCGACGAATGGTGCGGCGCTGTAGAACCAGCTCGTAAACTCCCATCCTCTCCTCGGGCAGCTGGACTCTGGGTGAATGGCCAATATCGAGGATTTGTGCCGTCAAATTTAGCGTTTTTTCCGGAAAAATCAAGAGAAAAGCCAGCGTCGCCGCTGGAGGTTCAGTGAACGCCCACGTTGCTTTTCCGCGCGGAGGCAGCCGAGCAGGGGTGGGCATTGTTGGCGTGCGAACTCTACGGTCCGCGGAGGGACGACACGCCCCTTCGGGGTCAAAGGGTATGAGACTGTCCGTGGTTGCGCAAAAATGTGCTTGATAACGGGTTGGAGGATTCCTATATTTATGAGCAATAAATCATGAATGCATGAATGGGAGGAACCTATGCCGCAGGCGATTCATGACATGGAAGCACGAGTCCTCGCCTCGCTGGCCCACCCCAATCGACTCATGATTTTGGATCTCCTCCAGAAGCGAGATATGTGTGTCTGTGAGCTGCAGGCATCGCTCAGGATGGAGCAATCCAATCTTTCCCGCCATTTGAAGGTGATGGCGCAAGAGGGGATAGTTGACTGGTATCGGGTGGGTACGCGCGCCTACTACCGGATAGCCGACCCGCAGGTGCTGGCGCTGCGCAATGCGGCTTCCGCCATCGTCAAATCTCGACTGGCGCGCGCGGCGGAGATGGTGAAAACAGCCTGACCGCTGGTTAGCACCACCAGACGGGCCATTTCCAGGCGTTGCTGAAGGAAAGGAGGACAGATGCCCTCCCGAAAGACTCTTGTGCAGGCTTGCGCAATTTTGGTAATAGCGGTCGCCGCAGGCCTACTGCGGAATACGCTGCTGCCGAAAGGCATTGCCATCAGCTGCAATCGGCCCCGGCCACCTGCCGAAGCTCCCGAGCTTGAGGAGGGGACGGCAATATTAGCCGAGATCGCGATTGCCCCGGGTGGCGCCCAAGGAAGCGCCGGCCAGACTCCCGGGCCGTGCCTTTGGTATGCCAGTCTGGCTCAGTTCGATTCACTGCGAGCCTTGGAAGGTGTCGTGCTCGTTGACGCTCGCTCCACGCAGAGCTTTGCCAAAGGCCACATCCCCGGTGCCATCAGTCTGCCGGCGGATGAGGTGTGGGAGCAGCAAGCAAAGCTCGCGGAGTTAGTTCGAGCTCGTGCAGTGTTGGTGTACTGTGACGATCCTCGTTGCGATGCGGCGGAGCGCCTCGCTGACCAGCTCTTGGCGCACGGCTGCCAGGCCATCGCCATCTACCATGCAGGTATCCGCGGTTGGATCGAGGCGGGGAGACCCGTGACGCGCGGGGAGGAAGGTCGACCATGAGATGGAGCTGGCTGTACCACGTGGTCCGTGTCGCCCTTGGGGCAGTCTTTATCTACGCAGCGGTGGGCAAAATCGCCCAACCGGCCGAGTTTGCGCGCGAGGTGGACAACTACCGGCTGCTACCCTACGTAGCCGTGGTGCTGACCGCGGTGGTGCTCCCATGGCTGGAATTGCTGTGCGGAGTGGGTCTGATTGTCCGCCGCTGGGCAACAGGGAGCGCCTTGCTTGTGGCAATAATGCTGGCAGTGTTCACAGCAGCGCTGGTGTCGGCCCTGGTCCGCGGCTTGGACATCAGCTGCGGCTGCTTCGCGCTCAGTGGCGAGGCCAGCAAGGTGAGCTTGGTACGCGTGTTCGAGGATTGTGTGATGCTTGCCGCCGCCGTGTGGATCTGGTGGCGGGAAGAGGTGCGGCGAAACCGGGTGCGTGCCCTGACGGCATCATGACCCCAGTGCGGTAAAGGGGCGTTGAGGAGAACACAGAATGGACTGGAAAAGAGAGTGGCGGACGCTTGTCTTGATTGTGCTGGTGTTTCTTGCCTGTTTCTACCTGCCGGTGGGGACACCTCGTTTCGACCGTGCGTTAGCTGAGGCGCTGCACTTGGTACGATGGTATGCACGCGAGCACGTGTTGCTGTGCCTGGTGCCCGCCTTTTTCATCGCCGGCGCAATTGCCGTCTTTGTAAGCAAGGAATCGGTGATGCGCTATCTGGGGGCGCGCGCGAAAAAAGTCCTCGCCTACGGAGTGGCCTCTGTGTCGGGGAGCATTTTGGCAGTCTGTTCGTGCACAGTGCTTCCACTCTTTGCGGGAATCTACCGCATGGGAGCAGGTCTTGGTCCGGCGACCACCTTTCTCTACTCACGGCCGGCCATCAACGTTTACGACATAGTGCTGACGGCCCGCCTCCTCGGCCTCAACCTCGGTGTGCCCACAACGGTCGGGGCAATCCTGTTACGC